>JANOPT010000115.1:0-5091 GCA_031421975.1 Sphingomonadales bacterium
TCGCGCAGCGTGACCCCTTCATATGCGGTCCCCGTAAACTCAGGCGCATAACGCGTGATTGGGTCGTTTATCGAGGCAATCTCACCTCTATCGATGGCGATGCCAACGAGCATTGATACCAAAGACTTGGCGATCGAAAAAACAGCATAGCGCGATGATGCATCGCCACCATTTCGGTAACGTTCTGTCACTATGCGGCCGCCTTTGACGACAATGAGCGCGTTGGTATATGTACGGCTCAGGAAATCACCGAGCTGAAGGTTTTTGCCGTCATACTGGTATGTTAATGCAAAGTTTTGTTTGTCACTTGGGATAAGCCACGGCCGTGAAGATGCACGCATCGGCTCGCTATCGAACAGACGATCAAATGAACGGAATGTAACCACATTAAGAGGCGGCGATGGGAAAGCCATGCGCGCGCTGACAAGGTCCGGATCGACCGTTGATGGAGGCGGGGCCACCTGCGCGTTAGCAACAGATCCCCATAACGCAGCCGTGAGTAGACCGAATCTGCAACCGCTTGCCGAAAATTTGCGGGCTTGCTTCATTGCGCTTTCCCAATGAACGGGCAGCCATTCGGTTTGCTGCCAGATTTTGTGGGCACCCCGCCTGTTGCCAAAGCGGTCAAAACATCGTCGATATGGCTTGGCGCTTCGATTAGGCCGACAGGATCATCGCCAACATGATCGTCGAATGCGCCTTGATATGCCAAATTACCACCAGCGTCGATAATAACTGCTAAAGGAACTCGATCGACATTATATGCTTTGGCGAGTTCCCCCGACGAATCTGAAACGAAGCCATCCACTTTGGCTCCTGTCGACATCAGCAGGTAGCGGGCGACGTTAGCACTCACATAACCCTCCTGGTCTGGCTTATATGAATTGATCATCAGCCAAACTATCTTGTCGTCGTTCCACTTCGCCTGCAATTTGGGCAGTTTTTTGCTGTTGTAATATTTGCCATTGGCATCGCAATAAGGGTTCATCCATTCCAGTATGACCACCTTGCCACGATAGTCGGATAACTTGTGAACCACACCGGCGCTGTCCGTTACCTCAAATACGGGGGCTGGCGATGCTCCCGTCAAAGCGATGCCCAACGGTACTGCGAGCATCAAGCGCAGTCGCCTCATCCTACAGGAACCATTCTTAATCATTGGGGAATTTCATATCCCGGAAAAGCTTCTGCTGCACTTCGAGAAGTGCATCATATTCTTTCTGATCGATGATCCCGTCGTGGTTTTTATCGCCAATCTGAAATTGACCAAGCTCGTTATTGAACCATTCCTGCAACGATACTTTACTATCCTTGTTATCGTCGACCATCCAGAAAACGAACGTGATCTGTTCCTTATTCCATTTTGCCGCTTCATATACAGGATGAGCAAAAAATTCTTTCTCTTCGATGTAGCCGCTTTGATCGGCGTCGCCGCCTTTGAAAAAGGCCCAGAACTGATGCAAGGCTTCTTCCATAACTTCACGTGCCGCGCCGCCAGGTCCAGTTTTAACTTCCTCTTTCGCGTGCTTCTTATGACCGCCTTCGTCGGCGTATGACGCAATTGGTGAAGCCAGCAATGCCATCGCAAACAGTGGTAAGACCCGCCGTTTTCCGTTTTTCCAATTTACCATCAGTTCATCTCCATTAACATGAAACGTTTTACTAACTTATCCGCAAATATGGTCCTGTCAATATCTCGCGCGCCCTAATTGTCCGACCCCATCTTCAGTTGTCGCTTATCCCGACTATGTCTAATTTTGACCACGGATCGGTTCTGAGGGCGAAGCAGTTAATCATGCGACGGGTCTCCGCCAATCCGAAATTGCTGGTGACAGGCCGTGCAGGAATTGCCGGTGTCGACGAGAACAGGCCATATGCGGTCAAGCTCGGCATCGGGCGTGGCATCGACGATAGCCGCCAAGTTCCGGGATTTGTGCTGAAACGTCGTCATCGCTTTCTGAAAATCCTCAGGCGCGGTCCAAATCGATGCTTTGGCAGCGGTCGCCTGTCGATGCTGTGGGTCAGGCGCATATGCCAAATGCTGCGGCAACGCTTCGGATTGCGATTTTAACTGCCGGGTAAGCTCACGAACACGGGCCGGGGCCAAATTTTTGCCTTCAAACATCGTTACGAGTTCAACGCCGATCGCACGCATTGCGTACATTGCCTCAATCCGCTCTGCATTCTGCTGAGCAGTCGCGTAGCGCGCTTGCGGACGGTCACAAGCACATAAAAGTGCAAACGCCAGCAACGAGCCAGCGTTCAACTCTCGACATGTCACAGGCATTTTACCGCCACTGACTTTGGCGACTCGAAGCGCACCTCGTTCCGCAACGGGCGTCCCATAACAGGTGCTTCGATTTCAAAAATGTCGCCGTCCTGAGCGACAACGCCTGCTGCTCCACTTGATGCATCGCAGCCGAACAAGTGCAAATGCACATCGCCGGGGCGTCGCGCGCTGGCAGCTTTGAAATGATGATATTCAAGGTTCGCAATGCTGTGCGACATATTCGCCTCACCACTGGCGAAAGGGCTTTCCCATATCGTTAAATCGGCCCTGATTATTCTTACGATGCCGGTAATGCTGTCGGGCAAGGCCCCGATAAACAACTCTGGACCGATCGGGCAAGGCCGCAGTTTTGAAGCGGCTATATACATATAATTTCGTTGCTCAAACGCATGGTCGGAAACGTCGTTCGCCAGCGTGAAACCAATCCGGTGCGGCGTGCCATCGGGTCCATTAATGTAAACACCGGCAAGTTCTGCTTCCTCGCCGATCGTCGCTCCGTGGAAGGGCGCGATCAGGGGCTCGCCGCTACGAAGCGCGTCGAGCCCGGTTCCCTTGAAGAACCATTCAGGCTCCACACCGATTGCACCGGTGGGCGGCTTGCCATGTTCAAGTCCAGCCCGAAAAAGCTTGGCGCTGTCGGTCATTCCCTGCGCGGGGTCTTCGCCGTGCATGTTACTCCGCAATGTCGCGCTGCCGATGTGGGTGAGGCCAGTTCCCGTGATAAACATCCGGTATGGATCATCATGGTCGATGGGCAGAAGCATCCTTCCGCTATCTTGCACAGTGTCGTAATCAAGCGTTTCGGTCGATAGAAGATCACGCACCAGCGCCTCGATTCTGGCCGAACTGGCGATAGCCGCCAATGCCAAATCCCGTACAGTCGCGATGCCGGATAAAAGCACAAGAGTCGTACCTTCAACCTTGGCGACGCGGCGCTGCCCTTGGTTGTCAATAATCTGAACCAGACGCATCATGGCAGCTTTCCCGAAAATTCATAAGACGTTTTAGTACTTGTGTAAAACTCGCGTGCGTGACTGCCCTGCTCGCGCGGACCCAGACTAGAACCCTTCTTGCCGCCAAACGGAACGTGATAGTCAACACCGGCGGTAGCCAGGTTGACCATCGTCATCCCGACCTGTGCGTGTTGTTTGAAATGCATCGAGTATTTCAGGCTCGTCGTGCAAATGCCCGCAGTCAGGCCAAATTCGCTGTCGTTAGTAGCGTCGAGCGCTTCTTCGTAATTTTTGACACAGATCACGCTGGCGACCGGGCCAAACACTTCTTCACGGTTGATACGCATTGCGCCATTCGTTTCGGTAAACAAGGCGGGCGCAAGATAATATCCCTCGGTTTCGCGGCGTTCAATTTGTCCGCCGCAAAGTAGCTTGCCACCTTCCTTTTGGGCAATGTCGATATAGTCAAGATCCTGGTCCAATTGTCGTTGATCGACGACAGGTCCAATATCAGTCTGCGGATCGAGGGCATTTCCGACTCTTAGGGATGCCATCTTCGCGGTCATTTCATCGATAAACCGGTCGTGGATCTTCTCGCACACAATCAACCTGCTCGACGCAGTGCATCTTTGCCCCGTCGAGTAAAATGCGCCATTGATCGCGCAGTCGACTGCCAGCGACAGGTCAGCATCATCCAGCACGACAAGTGCGTTTTTACCGCCCATCTCGAGCTGGACGCGGCTGAGATTATGAGCTGCTGCTGCAGCAACAATACCTCCCGTGCGCGTTGATCCTGTAAAGCTGTAGGCGTCGATGTCGTTAGATTGCAGCATTGCCTGCCCGGCAACCGAGCCGCTGCCAATGACCATATTCAGGACACCGTCCGGTAGTCCGGCCTCGTGCAGAATCGAAACGAGTAGCCAGGCCGAAGCTGGCACAAGTTCTGCTGGTTTGAAAACAACGGTATTGCCCCACGCCAGCGCCGGCGCAATCTTCCATGCCGGGATGGCAATCGGAAAATTCCATGGGGTGATAATACCCACCACGCCAAGCGGTTCGCGTGAGATGCTGACGGTTACGTCTGGTCTTACGCTTGGCAGATATTCTCCGCCGCTACGCAGGCATTCCCCTGCGAAGAAATGAAAAATCTGTGCGGCGCGCCGGGTTTCGCCAACTGCTTCGGACAGAGTTTTGCCCTCTTCACGGGCCAGCACAGTACCGATTTCCTGACATCTCGCCAGCAGAGCATCGGCCGCGGCGTTCAAAATATCATGGCGCTGCTGTATCGTGGACAGCCCCCAAGCATGCGCGGCGGCTTTGGCGGCGCTTATCGCTTGAACGACCACAGTCTCATCCACTGGTGCATATTCGCCGACAACATCCGAAAGGTCGGACGGGTTGTAGTTTGGCAGGCGCTGATTGCCGCCGACCCACTGCCCGTCGATGAGGCTTTGAATCTGCATCATCTCGGCTGCACGTTCCATATACCTATCGGTATCTGCCGCGCAAAATGCGGTCCTCGAGATAATGCTTTTAGCATTTTTACACGTCCCTTCGAGCCAGACTCAACCACGTTAGTAAACGGTAAAACGTTTCACCATATTTTTTGCTTTAGTCAAGCTGGTTTATGGGAATTTGACTCACGGGATGCTCGTATTGTCACTGGCCAGGGTGACGGCATGCCATGAGGGCAAGCAGTCGGATAGCTCACACCCTCAGCAGCAGATGCTCGCGTTCCCAACTGCTCACCACCGACTGGTAATTGAACAGTTCGTAATCCTTCACCGCATAAAAGATGTCGAAAAAATCCTCGCCGAGCAGATTGCGAACGGGTTTGCAGCTTGAAAA
>JANOPT010000116.1:0-14601 GCA_031421975.1 Sphingomonadales bacterium
CCTTCCAATGTGGTTTGTGCGGCATCGCGGGTAACCAGATCTTCGATCCGCGCCGCAGCAATGCTTTCGGCCGCGTAGGTAAACATGCGCGCCTGTGCCAGCGACGTGCCGTTGGCCGACAGTTTCGTCGAAAGCGCCAGCCGGTCAAGCGTCGTTGCGGCGATGACCGCCAGCACAGCGACCATCAGCAACACCGACAGCAACGCGGCGCCCCGTTCGGACGGACCGTGCGACATCACCCTTTTGCCCCATCATCGGCCGCTTTCGGCTTGGGTCGCGTTTGCGGACCAACGAGAAACAGCATGCGTTGTTCGGGCCGGCGTTGAACAGTCATCCGCAACTCGACTGCACGTGGCAGGGCGTCTGCGTCGGTCGCAGTCCAATCGCTTCGCCATACCCCCTTTTCATCGCGAAATTGCAAGCGGACCGCGCTGACATTTTCAACCAGGATCGCCGCATCCAAGGGAGCCGCGCCATCAAGCATCGGCCAGCTAATGCGTTTTAGCGTGCCACCTTCCAACGCATAAGCCACGCGTTGCAAACCGGCACGCGGTGCCTGGTCATAATTGGACCATCCGGCGCGCACAAAACCGAACAAGGCACCTGGCGTTACGGCATCGCCCGCCGTGAAAGCGGGGACCGGCAATCCCGCCTGATCCCGAACGGTGCGCGACACGGCCTGCGCCAAATCGCCTTCCATCGCGTTATAAAGGCGGTTGGTTCGGGAATATTGTTCAAGCCGGCTTTTAACCGCTAGTTGCGTATCACTACCTGAACGCAGCAACGTGACCCCTGCCACCGAAATCATGGCAAATATCGCCAGTGCAACCAGCAGTTCGACCAGCGTAAAGCCAGCCTCCGACAGGCGCGGTCCTGTCATTGCTCGACCGATCGCGCTATCGTCAACTGCGCTTTACGCAAATCGGCACCGCCCGATCCGGTAACGCTGATGTCGACCTTTAATAAGCGCGCATCGTCGGTTTTACGGGTGTTGGCCGTCCAGCGCCACGGCTGGCCGCCATTGACTTCTTCCCCGCTGGTTTCGCCTAATGTCGGTGGGGCTGGGTTGGACAGAATTTCGACGGCGACATTGCGCGCGACTTGCCACGCGATGGCGCTGTCGCCAAGGTTAGCGGCGGACCGGACCGAATATCCCTGCAACCGCACCATCGCCAATGCCGCAAGGCTGAAAATCGCCAGCGCCACCATGATTTCGATCATGGTGAAACCATTGCAATCTGGCCGGGACCTATCGGGCAACACGCACATCCCCGGTTGCCGCAAGGCTGACCATCACCACCGCATCGCTGCGCCGGAGCCCTATATTCACGGCATTAGAAGGCAGCCCGGTGCTATCGAAGGCAACGCGCATCTGTCGCGCGCCACCCATTTGCACGCTTGTTCCCCGCCGCCATTCGGTCGTTGCAAAAGGTGCCTGCGACAGCGGGGCCCATGCGCCTTGCGACCGCGTGTCGAAACCATATCCGGACGGCCTGACCCACACCGCCATCGTCCGCGATTGAAGAATTGCCTGGTCGCGCACGGCAGCAATCCGGGCAGCAAATTGTTCCGCCTCGTCGCGGGCACCCCGGTCGGGCGAGCGAGCGGTCATCACCACCGCAGCACTGGCGAGACCGATGATGAAAATAACCACCATCAGTTCGACCAGTGTAAAGCCGCTTTCGCTACGCTTGATATGAGAATGAGACGGCTTACTCGCCGTAAATATCCGCATTGTCATTCTCGCCGCCCGGCGCGCCATCGGCACCGAGCGAATATATGTCGAACGCGCCGTTGCGGCCCGGATTGCTAAATTGATAAGGCCGGTTCCACGGGTCGTTCGGCAGTTTTTTGATATAGCCTTCGGTGCGGGCGCCGCCAGTCGCAGGCGGCGTGACCAAGGCTTGCAGACCCGCGCCCGCGTCAGGGTATGTCAGATTATCGAGGCGATATGTTTCCATTGCCTGGCCCAGAATGGCAATGTCGGCCTTGGCCTTTTGCACCATCGCCTTGTCTTGGTTGGGCAGTACATTGAGGGCCACCACGGTGGTCAGCAAAGCAAGGATGAACAACGTCACCATCATTTCGACCAACGTAAAGCCATTGCGATCGGCGTCACTGATCTTGATGCGGTACTTGGCCGGTGCCCGGTGATGATCGGTAAAGAGCTGAAACAGGATACGCAGCATTTTTATAGTCCCGTAAGATTTTGCAGTTGAAGGATAGGCAGTAAAATCGCCAGTATGATGACCGCCACCACGCCGCCCATCACCACGATAATCATCGGCTCAAGCAACGACAGCGCCGCGCTGGTGAAATTATCGAACTCGCGTTCGAGATATTCGGCCGCGCGTTCGAGCATGAGGTCAAGCTGGCCTGCGCTTTCTCCGCTTGCGGTCAGATACACCAGCAAGGGCGGGAAGACACCGCTCGCGCGCATCGCGCCCGACAGGCTGCCGCCACCGTTTACCGCCTCGACAATGTCATCGTTCGCACGTGACAGTATTTTGTTACGGATCGTGCCGCCGGTGAGGCGCAAACCTTCGAGCAAGGGCAGGCGGCTGGCTACCATCGTCGCCAAAGTTCGCGCCATACGGGCTGCATGGAGGTTACGCAAAAGCTTGCCCAGCAGCGGCAGGCGAAGCACCGCGCGGTCAACGGACAGACGAAACCCAGGCTGTTTTAGCGCTTGTGCGAAAATCAGGCCGCCGAGGACCACCGCGATCAAAATCGCCCACCAATAGGCCGCCAGAAACGCCGAAACGCCAATGACGATCCGGGTGATCAGCGGCAGTTGCTGATCGACATTGTCGAACTGTTCGACCACGCGCGGCACGACTGATACCATCAGGCCCATCACGACCAATATTGCTACAAGCGAGAGGATTGCCGGATAAGCCAGCGCGCCGATCAATTTGCCGCGCATCTCTGCCTGACGCTCAAGCAATGCCGCAAGCCGTTCGGTAATCAGCGGCAACGTGCCAGCGCCTTCGCCCGCAGCGATCATTGCGCGATAAAGCGCCGGGAAGCTGACGCTTTCACGGCGCATCGCTTCGGACAGACGCTGCCCTTCGACGACCCCAGCGTGAACATGAGTCAGAATCTCGCGGACGTGCGCCTGCTCGCTTTGGCGGCTGATCGTCCGCAGCGCCTCTTCGAGCGGGCT
This sequence comes from Sphingomonadales bacterium, assembly GCA_031421975.1. Classification (GTDB taxonomy): domain Bacteria; phylum Pseudomonadota; class Alphaproteobacteria; order Sphingomonadales; family Sphingomonadaceae; genus Sphingorhabdus_B. The sequence goes on from JANOPT010000116.1 coordinate 3,167, forward strand.
GACCTGAACCAGCGACGACAACTGGCGCGTGAACAGCGTAAGCTGCTTCATGTTCAATCGGCGACGGCGCACCTGAAGTTCGGCGAGGGCAGAGCGCCGCGCCGGTGCTGCTTCGACCCGGACCACATAGAGCTTTTTGTTCCGCAGGGCTTCACGCGCTCCATCGTCATTGGCAGCAGCGATCCGGCCACGCTTTTCGCGTCCCTCAGGGTCGATTGCATGATAGGCGAAATCAGGCATCGACAATGTCTTCGCGGCGTGAAATGCGGATGGCTTCTTCGGGAGTGGTGTCGCCCGATCGGACAAGCTTGCGCGCCGCAGCGCTCAAGTTCGGCTGATTCAGAAATGCGTGACGCGAAAGGATCGCCTCATCCCCATTATCATTAATCAGGCGGCGTAGTGCATCATCGATCCGCACTGCCTCAAACACGCCGATACGTCCCTGATAACCGGTATTGCCGCACGCCGGGCAGCCGACTGCCCTGAACACAACGGTCCCGCGATCAAAGCCGAGCAACGAGGCAACGCTGCCGTCGGCCTGCACTGGTTCGCGACATTCGGGGCATAGCCGCCGCACCAGCCGTTGAGCGATGACCGCACGCAAGGTGGAGGCAAGCAGGAACGGCTCGACCTTCATATCGCGCATTCGGGTAATAGCCCCAAGCGCGTCATTAGTATGCACCGTCGTCAGCACCAGATGCCCGGTGAGTGCGGCCTGCACCGCGATATCGGCAGTTTCGCGGTCACGAATTTCGCCGACCATCACGACATCGGGGTCCTGCCGCAATATCGCGCGAAGACCAGCGGCAAACGTCATTCCGACCTTGGCATTGACCTGCGTCTGGCCAATGCCTTCGACTGCATATTCGACCGGGTCTTCAACTGTCAGGATGTTACGCGTGCCATCGTTCAGGCGCTTCAGGCCTGCGTACAGCGTCGTAGTTTTTCCCGAGCCCGTCGGGCCAGTGACAAGGATGACGCCGTTGGGTTCCGCCAGCGCGTCGCCCAATATCTTGAGCGCATCGTCCGACATTCCCAGCAAGTCGAGCGAAATCCCTGCATTGTCCTTGTCGAGGATCCGCATAACAACCCGTTCGCCCGCGCGGCTCGGCAACGTCGATACACGCACATCGACCAGCTTGCCGCCAAGTGTCAGTCCAATTCGCCCATCCTGCGGAATCCGGCGTTCGGCAATGTCGAGCCGTGCCATAACCTTGATCCGGCTGACCACGACCGGCGCGACATTGGCGGGCAGACGCAGGCGTTCCTGCAGCACGCCATCGGTCCGCATACGCACGACGAGACCGGTTTCATAAGGCTCGACATGGATGTCCGATACACCCTGCCGAACCGCCTCGGCGATAATGCCATTGATCAAGCGGATGACCGGCGCATCGTCCGCGCTATCGAGCAGGTCGTCGGCGCTTGGCAGCATGTCCGAAAGCAAATCGCTGTCGGCGGTGCCAATCGAACCGGCCATGGCTGCAGCCGATCCGTCCATTGCGTAATGGTCCGACAGATACCGGTCGAATGTCGCGTTGTCAGTCATTTCGACATCGAAAGGCATTGCCAGATAACGGCGCACTTCAAGCAGCATGAGTGGATCAGCGCCGTCGCGCATGGCCACGACCATATGCTTGTCATTCTCGTGTCGCAGCACCAGCCCGTGCGTTTTGGCAAAATTATACGGCAGGTCGAGCAACGGTGGGCCAGGCAACGCGACGTCGGCTTCGGCACCGACGGACGGCGTTGCTTCCGACGCTTCGGGCCCGCCGCGCCGGATGATCATTGGCCGCTCCCGTTAGTCGTGGATATCGTACTCGGCGGGACCTCCACAGACTGTAACGGACCACCGGCCGGAACCGGCTCCGGCGGGCGAGGGGCGGCGACAACCACGTCGCCCGGTCCGGCATCGGGTGATACCGGCGGCACCGCGCCCATATAATCGCGCAACAGTTCGTCGATGCTGGGTTCCGCGTCCGGATTGCGCGCTAGCTGCATCCCCCGGACATAGTCGTACCGACGCGCGGTCATCACATCGCCATCGGCGCGGCTCCGCAATATCGTCGGGCGAATGAACACCATGAGATTAGTTTTGCTGCGACTTTTGCTGCGCGATTTGAACAATTCCCCGATGACGGGAATATCACTTAAAAGCGGAATGCGCTCGATCGTCCGGCGCTCGTCGTCGTTAAGCAGACCGCCGATCGCCAGCAATTGTCCGTCCCCTACAGTGAGCGTCGTTTCAAATTCGCGTTTGTTGAGGATAAGGTCGCTTGACCGCGATGACACCGGCCCGGCAACGCTCGACACTTCCTGTTTAAGGAACAGTTTTACATCGCCCTGCGCGTTGACCTGCGGCGTAACCTCAAGCTTGATGCCGACCTCCTGCCGCTGGACCGTGCGAAAGGCATTTTCGAAGTTGGCCGATAGCTGCTCACCTGTGCTGACCGGTACTTCCTGACCGACGAGAAATTTCGCCTTCTGGTTGTTGAGAGTCACGATATGCGGTGTTGCCAGCAGGTTCGATTCGGTGTCGGCAGCAATCGCGTTGATGATTGTGCCGAAAATCGCATTCTTGCCGATGTCGAGCGCGAACCCGCCAAAACCGCCCGTCGCACTCAGGATCGACGCCGCTGCCGCCTCCTGCAAGCTATCCCCGAGCGCGCTGTTGGTCGAGGTCGTCGTGGTATTGCCGTTGACCGTAGTCGTTGTCCGCGTCAGTTCTTCGGCACCAATCGCCCCGGCGATCGTCAGGATATTAGGCGTCGCGTTTGAGTAATTGGTCGCTGCGAACGGCGCGTTCTTGCCGCCGACCAGAAACTGCACACCCAGTTTTTTCGCGGCTTCATTGCCAATTTCGACAACTATCGCCTCGACCAATACCTGTTCGGGACGTGTGTCGAGTTGCCTGATAAGCTCACCCAGAGTGCGCTGCATTTCAGGATTGGCCGCCACGATTAACGCATTCGTGCCCTCGTAACGTGTTACGACAACAGGCCCGCGGCCGCCAAGTGCATTCATGCCCGAACCCGTTGCGGCAACCACTGGGGCAGGGGCGGCGGCGACTGAACCCCCATTGGCTGGCGCTGGTCCGACCTGGGGCAATTCGCTGCCCTGCGAGGCGTTGTTTTGACCACCGATCAACGACTGCACGGTATCGATCAAGGTCGCCGCATTGGCATGTTCGAGCCGGTAAACGCGAATCTCGGCGCCAGATTGCGCGCGGGCATCAAGCTGTTTGGCCATGGCGGCAAAACGTGCCACCGAAGTCGGGTCGCCGCGCAAGGCAATGGCATTGCTACTGTCGATGGCGGCAACCGAAACCGGCGAACGCGCACCCTCACCGCCGCCCTGCCCGGCAAGACCCTGTAACGCAGTCGCGATTTCACGCGCGCCAGCATTGTCGAGGGTGACGATCTGCGTTGCTGCGCTGTCGCGGTCGATCTGGCGAACCAGTTCGCGGATACGCCGGATGTTGTCGGCATAATCGGCAACCACCAGGCTGTTTGCATTACGGTTGGCGGTAACCGACCCCTCGCGGCTGACCAACGGGCGAAGCGTTTCCACCGCTGTTGTGGCATCGATGGAACGCAAACGGAATACTTCAGTGACAAACTGGCTGGGCGCGGCAGCGCGGCTACCGACCCGGCTTGGCTGCGTTGCCGCGCCGTCCGAAGGCTGGATGCGATAGCCGCCGCCGCGGATCGGAATGGCAACCAGGCCATTGGCGCGCAACGTCGATAAAAACACCTCGAAATATTCGGATCGCGACAGGGGGCGGTCAGTCACGACCGACACTTTGCCATTGACCCTGCCATCAACGATGAAGGTCTGTCCGGTGACACGCGCGGCATCCTGCACGAACGCGCGAATATCGGCATCCCGAACGTTCAAACTGTGCTGCGCGGCTACTGGCTCGGCAAAAACCAGCGCAAATGACGCCAGTATGAATGTCAATTTGTGGATCACATTTGTTCCAGATTCAGAGCGATGGGGACTTTTGATCCGCCACGTTCGACATCGACGCTAAGGCGGGCTCCAGGTCGGAGGGCAGAGGCAATGTCCGCGGCCGACGATACTGGCCGGCCATTGATGGCAACGACGATGTCGCCAGCCTGAAATCCCGCCATCCGCAGAACTGTGCCATCGTCACGTGGTTGCAGGACAAGGCCGGTAACGCGCCCGCCTTCGTTGCGTGGGGCAAAACCAATAGATTTTTGCAAAGTTTCGGCGTTCAATGCAACGTCACTGCCAGACTGCACCGCAGACCCGGCGCCGGGGGTTGCCCCGCCCGCTGGAGTTACCGTTTCTGCAGGAACCGACTGGTCGAGATACAGCGACTCCTTGACCCCGCCGCGCGACAATATGACGTGATCGAACGCAACTGAATCCAGTGTTACGCCAGCCGCAACCTCTTCGCCGACGGCAAAGCTGTTCTGCACCCCGTCCTCGCCGGCAATGATGGCCGAGCCGCCGCCCGAGCTTGCATTGGACCGGATGCCGAACAGCGTGAGGTCGAGCGAGGTAACATTATCGGTTCCGGCAGCGACCGGATCATTGCGAAAAAATGGATCGAAGCCCGAGAACAGCGCAAGACGCGCGGCCACAGGCACCACATTTACGCCAGGCGCGCGCCACTGGCCAAGCGGGCCAACTGGTGTGACGATGACCCACGATAGCCGGGCCAACTGGACCGCGAGCAGGCAAGCCAGAACCAGGAGAGCAAGATGTGCAAACGGCACGGATATGATCCGGCGCGATTGCAACCTTACCCTTTCGGTCAGCGAAATTACCACCTTGTCCCCCGGTTTTTGTATCAATCGAATGCGGAGCTAAGGCGGTGCTGTGACTCGTCAATGACGGTAAAATGACATTTTGGTGACGCACTTTAGTGGCAACACGCCCAAAAATAACGGCGGCATGTCACGCTTGACACGCCGCCGTGAGTGGGGGTCTTACGACGTCCTAAAAGGTGAATTCCAGCCCAATCGAGGCGCTGATGCCCTGCTTGTACCGGTTGTAGTAAATGATGTTATCGCCGCTTTCCTGAAACTCCTGATATTTGGTGTTTGTCAGGTTGCGTAGCTCAAGCTTCAATTCGCCTTCCTTGCCGCCGATCTTGAAACCCTCGCGCGCGACAAAATCTAGCTGGATGCCCGGCTTTTCCTTAATGTCGGGCTGACCCGACGCCCCCCGGCTGGTGACGCGTTCGGTCGCGTAGCTCAACAATATCGTCTGCTGCGACAATCGCTCGGTATCTTCCAGCCCGAATTGCAAATTTACCAGATGGTCGGACTGGCCGGTCAACGGCGATCCGTTGGTGAAGAAATCAAGAGCATTGGTCGAAGACGAGTTGAACACGGCGACGGTATCCCCCGCCTTCACGTTGATTTTGGATTTTGTGTATGTGTAATTGGCTATCACCACCGCACGGCGGGTCGAGAAAAACCCGGTTCCGCCATCACCTGAAAGGTCGAAATATTTCTGAGTCTCGATTTCGGCGCCATAAAGATCAGCCTTTGGAGCATTGGCAAAGCTGGTAATGACCGAGTTATCGTCGAAGCTTGAAAATGCCTCGATCGGTTTGTCGATGCGTTTGAAGAACCCGGCAATCGTAAAGCGCTGGTCACGATCGAAATAATACTCGTAACGCGCTTCGGCATTGTAAAGCTGGCTGTCGGTTAGCAGCGGATTTCCCCGGAACGTCCGGTTCGAATCGGTGTCGTAGAAATTCTGGAAAATCAGTTCGCGAAACTGCGGGCGAGCAATAGTTTTCGACCCGCTCAGCCGGAATTTCATCTGATCGTTGAGGTCCCAGGTCAGCGTTGCTGCGGGCAACCAATATTGCTCATTGAGGTTGGTTGAGGCCAGAGACGCAGTCGGTATTGCGAACACCTGAACCGGAACCACGGTTTGCTTTGCAGCCTCATACCGAACGCCGATATTCAAGCTGATTGCAGGTGTGATGAATGCCTGCACCTGGGCATAGCCGGCGTTGGAAAGCAGACCTGCATCGAACACGGGATTTGCTTCATTGGTATCGATCAGCGCGATGTTGAAAAAATCGATGACCGCAGGTTGAAGCAACGCGTCCGGGCGCAACACGCCGACCGCAGCCGGGAATGTCGCCGGCGCCGTAAACTGGAAATCGCGGCGTTCGGTACGACGTCTGGTATCCGAATAGGCATAGCCGATCGTCGCCGTGACATCGGGCGTTACCTTGAACGAAAGATCAACGCCGCCTGCCCACAGATTTTCGTTCAGATACGAATAGCTGACCTCTGCGCTGCCCTGCTGACCATTGTTCAAACGGTTGATAAAGAGTTCGCCTAACGGGTCGCTGGCCTGATTGCTACGATAATATTCGAAGCTGAATTCATCGGGCGCCTCTCGCTTTGAATTGGCATAGGCCACCCGGAAGCTGAGATTGACGTCGGGCGATAACTTGAATTCACCAACGAGTTGCGAATCGACAAGCTGCCGTTCGTACCAGGCGGTATCCTGCTGCATCAATGTCGCGGTCGGCGACGTCGTTTGCCGCGTACCAACACCGAGCCGCGCCTGTTTCAGCGTGTCGCGGATGAACAGATTGGTCCACCGCACTTTCTGATCACCAGCCTCTATGCCAAACCCGACAAGGCCATTTACGACGATCCGGTTGTCGGTGATGACGCGCCGGAAATCGAGTTCCTTTTGCGAAAGATCGAGAGTCGATGCGGTTTGCTGGATCGTGTCGCGGGTACGCCATTTGTTGCTGTACCCGCCGTTAAAGATAATCCCCATCGTGGCATCGTCACCGATCTCGAAATTGGTACCGCCGGTGATATTGGCTGATCCATTTGGCGGAAGATTTTTATCGCGCTGGATGACGGCATTGCGGCCGGTGACCAATTGCCCAGCAATCGCCTGCGTATCAACGTTGCCAGCGCTGATCCGCTGACCGCTGCTTAAATAGGCACGCAGCGCCGGCTGCAGGTCGCGGTTTCCATTATCAAAGCCGCTCCAGTCCTGGGAACTGCCATAATAGGTGTAACCCAGTTCGTTCGTTGTTTCGCTGTTGCCGGTGATGTCGCCGCTGATCGTCATAAACGTCTCGCGGGGAATCGCTTTGGTGGTCAGGTTGATGACCCCGCCGCCGAACTCGCCAGGAAAATTGGCTGAATAGGTTTTCTGCACCAGCGACGAGGCAATGACACTGGTCGGAAACAGGTCGAGCGGTACAACCCGCTTCAGCGGTTCAGGGCTCGGCAAGGGCGACCCATTCAGTAACGCCAGCGAATAGCGATCGCCAAGGCCGCGAACATAGACAAAACCGTTGCCAACGACGCTAAGCCCGGTGACTCGCGACAAGGCGCCTGCAATGTCGCCTTCGCCGGTCCGCTCGATATCTGCGCTGGACAGGACAGAAACAACCTGCGGCGCGTTTTTCGAAATGTTGCGGTCAAGATAGCCGCGAACGACGATTTCGTCGCCGCCCGGTATCGAGACATCGACCTCTTCGTCTTCGGCCTGCGGGGCAGCAGCTTCGTCGGCCTGGTCAGCAGCGCCTTCGGCATTTTCCTGCGGCGACGCGGCCGGATTGCTGTCTTGAGGGCCTGTGGCCTCGGCCTGTTCCGGTTCGGCAGTTTGCGCCAGCGCCATCGAAGGCGAAACAAGCGCGGACGTCAATAGCAACAGGCTGATTGCCCCCAATGGCTTCAACATTATCTTTCCCTTTTTCTAATTCAAAAAAGGGGTGGGGTGCCTGGCCTTGCCTGCACCCCACCCCAATCAGTTACCGCCTATCAAAAGGTCGGCAGGGAGGTGCAAAGACCGGTTACGCTGGTGCCCAGATTGGCGGTCGCGCTGTTGCAGGTCCAACCGGCATACCATGTGTCGTTCGCATCACGCACAGCACCGACATAGGTGGTAACGTCAAAGAATGCGTCGAGCGTGCTGGCATTGAATGCGGTAACCGCCGTTTCGCTGGCACCGTTGATGAACAACGACGTCAATGTCGGCGTGAACGCGCTGTTGTTGTTATTGGCACCCGAACCGAAGATAGAAGTGACCTCTGCTTCGGTGACGCCGTTCGATCCGCGGAAAGCCGGTGCGCCGCATTGGGCGACAACAGAACGGATAAGCGGGGCGCCCGCTTCATCAATGGCCGCGTTGACCGCAGTCGATGCGGTCTGTGCCCGGCTGATCCGCAAGCATGTCGTGTTCGGACTGACAATCACACCATTGGCCAGCGTGTAATCGGTACCGCCACGCAACAGGATCGCTGTTTCATTTCCGGTATTGTTGCGCTGGATGAACGTGAAGTTGGCTACCCGGGTATTCTGCCTTGGCGTATTGCCGTCGGCCGAGTTGTCCGAGTCCGCTTCGATAATCGAGTCACCGGCATTAGGCCGTTGAACCGCGAGGACATATTGGAAGTTGGCTTTGACACCGACATCGGTATCAAGATTGTCATCGTCGGCACCGATCGCAACGAAATACTTCATATTCACGCTGCCGCCGAAGAATTCTGCGGCATCGTCCGAGCTGTTGAACGACTGGATGTGGTTCAGCGTCGTGCCGGTGCCAACGCCGCCTGTGGTAAGCGCTTGCAGTTCAGAGTTACCCGAAAGCACGAAGCCGGAATAACGGATTTGCACATAGCTTAATGTGCCGCTGTTGTCCGCGCGATTATCGCCGCCATATAACGCGGGATCGACGGCGCCCTCAACCTGACGTTCGCAGGCGACGGTGCCCGGTGTTGCCGCAGGTGCCGCGCAATCCGTAATAGGCGCACGGCCAGACAATACGACGCCGCCCCATTGACCGATCGAGCTGTCGGAATTGAGGCCAAGCACATTGTCACGGCTGGTGAAAATAATGGGCAAATCGGCTGTACCGGCCGCGTTCAAACGGTTGCCGCGATTAACGTTAAGCCAGGAAACGCCCGTGCCGCCGAATATGATGACGCCAGGCGCAACGGTGAGGGTTACCGCATTGTTAGTCGATGCAGGACCCTGGTCAGTGCCGACATCCACCCGGCCGCCCAAGCGGTAAAGCAAGCCTGCCACCTTTGGCAATGTGCTGCTGGTGTTGAAGCGCGCTGGCAACGTGCAGACGCGGTATGTTCCGGTCGGGCCGTTAATCGTGCCGCTGTCGGTCAGTCCCTGCGGGTCGCTAACCGTTGGGCAGCCAGCTGCAGGCATTACGACAGCGGGCGGTGGTGGAGGGGGTGGAGGAGGGGGTGGAGGTGCAGGGTTGTTAATGACGACGCCGCCGCCAGTGCCCGGCGAAGCGATGTCGTCTGCGCCGCAGCCCGTAATCAGGGCAGCGGCTGCTGTAGCGTAAACGATACCGCGCAATTTTGGATCTAACATTCTGATTCTCCGAAACAATTTTTGTTGCCTGGGTTCAGGCATCTGCAACGGACCAGCTACGAATCAACATAAGGCCCCACCCGTTGACGAGGATGCCGATTAGGAGCAGCCTGTGACTGCGCCGTGCTTATGGTGTTGCAGTTCAGAGAATCTTTTTGGTCAGTAATGTGACAATTGCGGCATGCCGCCATCTTCACCGAAAGCCGACACTAAAAAGGCGGACATAAACTGCCCGCCTCTCTCTTTTTCCGACATATTTTTCAATCAGCGCGAGGCAAGCCCTACCTGGACAGTAGCCAGCGCCTGACGGGCAGCCAGCTTCGAGCTGATCACCCGGCCATCCGCCAGTACCAGGTCGATATTTTCGCGCTTATTGGCTGCACGACGGAAAAGTTCGCGCGCTTCGACAAGTTGCCCGTTTCTGGCATAAGCTTGACCAAGGTTGAGCAGAAATGCCGGGTCGTGCCGGCTGATCGACCCGTTGAGCAGGTCGCTGATTGCGCGGGCGCTGTCGCCGGATACCAGCGCTTCATATCCGATGGCGGTTGCAGGATAGCGTGTTTCGATGCCCGCTGGCGACTCTGCATGAGCGACCCCTGCACATCCGATGGCAATCAACGCACTGGCAAACAACAATTTCATGGCTCGTCTCCTCATTCCCAAGCCAATTATTACAGTTTGATGACGGTTATTGCAATAATAATGTCATATTTCTGTCATTTTTTATTTCGACGCTTTTCGCACTTTGCTGCGGCTGTCACATTGCTGCCGCGAAATCGGCATCAAACTATCGCGATATCCGCATCAAAGCGCAATTAACCGACCCTAGGGCGCAAACGCAATCGAGGACAATCGATCTCAGGGAAGGAAGCGTTATGCGTAAGTTTTTAGCGATACTATTGGCAGGGTCGGCGTTGGTCGCCATGCCCGCGGCGGCCCAGCAGGCAGCTATGGCAACGGAAGACGGAGCCACTGCAGAAGGCGACATCGTCGTTTTTGGTCGCGGTGAAACACGCCAGGTGCAAGAGCTGACCGGCAAGGAGCTGCTGATCCTGGCGCCTGGAACCAGCCCGTTGAAAGCCATCGAAAAACTGCCAAGCGTCAATTTCCAGTCGGCAGATCCGTTTGGAACCTACGAATGGTCGAGCCGCGTGTCGATCCGCGGGTTCAACCAGAACCAACTGGGCTACACGCTCGACGGTATCCCGCTCGGCGATTCGACCTACGGCAACAACAATGGTCTGCATATCGGTCGCGCGATCATTTCCGAAAATATCGGCGTGACCCGCGTATCTCAGGGTTCAGGCTCAATCGGCACGCAGGCAACCAACAACCTAGGCGGCACGCTCGAATTCTTTTCAGGCGACTTCAGTGACGGTTTGGGAGTCGATGCCAATGTGACGTACGGATCAGAAAATACCGTTCGCGCATTTGGCCGCGTGAATTTCGGCGAGGCAGGCGGTATTCGCGGCTTCGTCGCAGGCGTCTATCACAATGCAGAAAAATGGAAGGGCGGCGGCGACCAGCGAAACTGGCAGATTAACGCCAAGGCAATCATCCCTGTTGGCGAGGCAGAATTCGACGCCTATTTTGCCTATTCCGACCGCGCTGAGCAGGATTATCAGGATCTCTCGCTCGAAATGATCGACCGGCTCGGTTACGATCACGACAATTTCTTCCCCGATTACGCACAGGCGATTGCCGCAGCACAGGGCGTTTTCGTGGCACCGATCAACAATCTCGATGACAGTTATTATGATGCATCGGGCCTGCGAAAGGATACTCTGGCTGCTTATGGGTTGACCACGCCGCTGGGCGACGGTGCGACTTTCAGGATCAAGGCTTATTATCATGACAATACCGGTCAGGGCACATGGGCAACGCCATATGTCCCCAGCCCGACCGGGGTACCGATATCCGTACGGACAACCGAATATGACATTCAGCGTGGCGGCGTATTCGGATCGCTGAATGCGGAAATCGGCGATCACGAAGTTACTGTCGGCGGATGGTATGAGCATAATGATTTTACCCAGGCGCGCCGCTTTTATGCGTTCGACAGCCTGACCACGCCAA
>JANOPT010000117.1:0-4079 GCA_031421975.1 Sphingomonadales bacterium
ATGGAACCTGACGCAAGCGGCTCAGGCCGATCTGTGCGCTGCGGCATCGCAAGCCAACGGAACCGAAAACGCACTGATGCTTGTCGTTGGTTATACCGATTCGACGGGAGACTATGACTACAACCAGACCCTGAGCGAAAAGCGTGCGTCTAAAGTCGTCAACCATTTACAACAGGCGTGCGGCTGGAAACCCTATCGCATGTTAACCCCGACCGGCATGGCTGAAGCCGACCCATCGGCGGACAACAACACCGAAGAAGGCAAGGCCCAGAACCGCCGCGTTGCTGTAAATATACTGGTCAGCAAAAGCGTCGACGGACTCTAACAACGATTGGGGTGGGCACCCTGCCCACCCCGCCTTCGTTTTTTGCAACTGACTGCTTCAAAAAAGCAATGCCCTGCATAAACGGCACGCTTGCCAGTCGTGTTTCGTCCGCGCATATCGCCGCATATGGAAGCAGTCCTATCGCCATTGTTACCAATACCAGCCAGCCAGGGTCGCCCGGAGGCGCTTATTCGTTGGCTGATGGTGATCGCGGGTCTGGTGTTCGCAATGGTCGTGGTCGGCGGTATCACCCGGCTTACGGAATCCGGATTATCAATCACCGAATGGAAGCCGATTGCCGGGGCATTGCCGCCGCTTAGCGAAGCAACATGGGTATCCGAATTCGAGAAATACCAGCAAATTCCCGAATACACACAGATCAATGGACCGGCTGGCATGACGCTGGCTGAGTTCAAGTTCATTTATTTCTGGGAATGGGTCCACCGGCTGCTTGGGCGTGTCGTCGGACTGGCGTTTGCGCTGCCGCTGGCGTGGTTCTGGGCAAAACAGGCGATTCCGGCGGGATATAGGCCGCGCCTTTTGGCGCTGATAGCGCTCGGCGGTCTGCAGGGCACCATTGGCTGGTGGATGGTGAGTTCAGGCCTGTCGGCGCGGACCGATGTCAGCCATTACCGTTTGGCAGTGCATCTTTTGACCGCGTTCTTTATTCTTGGCGGACTTGTCTGGACCGCGCTTGATCTGAAGATGCTGAGCCGCGACGCACACGCAAAACCGGCAAAGCTTACCGGATTTTCAGGCGTCGTTCTGGCCATATTGTTCATCCAATTGCTCTTCGGCGCGTGGGTTGCAGGGCTGAATGCTGGTTATGTTTCAAATAGTTGGCCATTGATGAACGACCAGCTTGTCCCTGATGGCATCGACACCACAAACGGCACATTATACGCGCTGATCAACGACCCGTTCTTAACCCATTTTGTGCACCGTTGGTGGGCATGGGTTGCGGTAATAGCTTTGGTCATGCTTTCCCGTCGGACCAGACAAAAAGGGGTGCGCTCTGCATCATTTGCCATTCACAGCGCTTTTGGCGTGCAGATCGTACTTGGTATCGCAACGGTAATGACCGGCGTGAATATCATCCTTGCCGTTTCGCATCAGGCAGTCGGCGCATTACTGGTTGCGGCCACCGTTTGGGGCGCGCATGTGCTCGGGAGGCCATATGGCCAGAGCTGAAATCGCTTTAATCTACGCCGTGTTTCCGACAGCGGGCGAGGGACATGACGTTTGCCGCAAGCTGCTCGACGAACGCCTGATCGCATGCGCCAACCGGTTGCCGATGGTTATTTCCCACTTCCGTTGGGACGGCGAAATTCAGGCGAAGGAAGAGCATCCGGTGATCTTCAAGACCAGCCCGGCGAAATCGGATGCGGCGATCAAACGGATCGCCGCCCTGCACCGCAATGACGCGCCTGCAATCGTAAGGCTGTCGAGCGACGCGGCATATGGCCCGTTCGCCGAATGGGTTGCGGCCGAGACGGTCTGATTTCAGTCTTCAGGAGTTGCCCAGCTCCGTCTGCTGAAACCCGCGAATTCCGTGCTGTCGTACGCCGTCTCTTCCCGTCTCTCCGCCTCCGCGTCAACCTAAAATAATGACCCTGGCGCCAGCGCAAACCCCTAGCATGATAGGACTTCACGCAGAGGCGCGGAGACGCAGAGGGCTATGAATGTTTATGGGGCGCACCGCCCGAAACCCACATTTCTGCCTTCACCCATTTAGAAGGGCAAACTAATTTCACACCTAAACGGGTATGCGCCGCTGGAGTTCGGGCTGACCGAATGTATCATTAGTCGTAGCGTGATTCTAAAATACGCACTGCCAGTAACAAAGCTTGTTTTGGTCAAATTGCTTTGCGAGCGGCGTCGATGGTAGCATCAACTCGCCAGATGGATTATGCCAGAGGCTATGGACATTATAGCTGTGCCACCTAGCCATTGGTTTTGCGCGGCACCCGACCCTGCTTCAGAAAAACAAAACTAAAAAACAGCATGAAGATGAAGTCATTGGCTCCATAAATCGTATAAAATACCCCCGCGAGGACATCCAGTTCGTAGATCGAACTCAAGGAACGCGAGGTTATGAAAACCAGCCACGCAATTACATAAGCCAATTTCTCAATAACAAAAACACCCACAAGCCAGCGCGCCTGATTGTAGCTTTTGCCGACTGAGATATAAGCGAAGCCCCACAAAATGATCGAGATTAATCCAAAGTGGCCCATCACAGCCGGTTGAGTTGTCAGCATCACATCATTGGTGAACGCTTTGGAGCATATGATCACACCCAAAATGTTACTTAGGCCGGCAATTATAAATCCTTTATGGATGATCTTGTCCGTCATTTTAGGTCACTTTCGAGCGTTGTAAATTTGTCGTGTACACTGCTGGCTAGGGACTGAACACTCTTCGCAGGCATCAGAAAGGCCGTATGAATATTTCAATCCAATTGAGCCATAAAAAACCCCAAATCTCTGGTGCCAAGATCCATTATTTTGGCGCTGAACGGCTTCTGTGTTGTCGCAAGCTGCGATTCGAAAAGTGACCGGCAAAAGTTCTACAGTGTGAACCGGCATGTCCAACCTGTGGCTTGAGTCTAATGCCAACGTCGGCCGATGAATTCCTCGAAGGTATTATTATACCCGTCGCAAAACCCCGGCAATTGCTTGACTATTGGACGCTTCATCGTCATTAGCGCCACTTCGTTAGCAGGGTCGTCGTGATTCTGCACAGCATTCCAGAATTTCGAAAGGTTCGATTAGCGATGAAAACGCTATCCAGAGTTACGAAATCGATCCGTCCGCAGGACGTTGAGAAATCGTGGATCCTCATTGATGCAGAAGGCCTGGTCGTTGGCCGTGTCGCCAGCATTATCGCCAACATCCTGCGCGGCAAGACCAAGGCGAGCTACACCCCGCATGTCGATTGCGGCGATCATGTCGTCGTCATCAACGCCGACAAGGTGAAGTTCACCGGCAAGAAGCTGACCGACAAGGTCTATTATCGCCACACCGGCTATATCGGCGGCATCAAGGCGGTTACTGCGGGCAAGATCCTCGAGGGCAAGTTCCCCGAGCGCGTGCTTGAAAAAGCAGTCGAGCGCATGGTTCCTCGTGGTCCGTTGGGCCGTGCCCAGATGCGCGCGCTGCACCTCTATAATGGCACCGATCATCCGCATGATGGTCAGCAGCCACAGACGCTCGACGTCGCTTCCATGAACCGCAAGAACAAGGTGGGTGCATAATGTCAGACACTGCAAATTCACTCGCTGATCTCGAAACCTTAGGCGCCGAAACCTCGGTAGCCGCTGGTTCGCAAATCGCTGCCGTTATCCGCGAACAGGAACTCGACGCGCAGGGCCGCGCTTATGCAACTGGCCGCCGCAAGGACGCGGTTGCCCGTGTCTGGCTGAAGCCCGGCACCGGCAAGATCGTCGTCAACGGCCGCGATCAGGAAGTTTACTTCGCGCGTCCGTCGCTTCGCCTCGTCATCAACCAGCCATTCGGTATCACCGAGCGCGTTGGCCAGTATGACGTGATGATCACCGTCAAGGGCGGCGGACTTTCGGGTCAGGCTGGCGCAGTCAAGCACGGCATCGCGCAGGCATTGTCCAAGTACGAGCCGTTGCTGCGTAGCGCGGTCAAGGCCGAAGGCTTCCTGACCCGCGACAGCCGCGTGGTCGAGCGTAAGAAATACGGCAAGGCCAAGGCGCGCAAGAGCTTCCAGTTCTCGAAGCGTTAAA
>JANOPT010000118.1:0-1811 GCA_031421975.1 Sphingomonadales bacterium
CGGCCTGCAGGTTCCTGCTGGCTCAGCCACCCCCTCCCCGCCAATCGGCCCTGCATTGGGTCAGCGCGGCGTGAATATCATGGAATTCTGCAAGCAGTTCAATGCCGCCACCGGCGACATGGAAAAGGGCACGCCGATTCCGACCAAGATCACCGTGTTTTCGGACAAGAGCTTTACCTTCATCATGAAGGCGCCGCCTGCGACTTATCTCATCAAGAAAGTCTTGGGTATCAAGTCTGGCTCGAAAGAGCCCGGCAAGATTGCCGCTGGCAAGATTACCCGCGCGCAGCTTGAAGAAGTCGCGACCATCAAGATGGCCGATCTCAACGCGAACGACATGGACGCGGCAGTAAAAATCATCGCAGGCTCGGCTACCGCCATGGGCCTCGAAGTAGTGGAGGGCTGATCCGATGGCCAAGCTGACCAAAAAAGCAAAATCGCTCGCCGGACTTGACGCTGAAAAGCTCTACGGCATTGACGAAGCAATCAAGACCATCAAGGAATTGGCGACCGCCAAATTCGACGAAACCATTGAAGTCGCGCTGAACCTTGGCGTCGATCCGCGTCACGCCGACCAGATGGTGCGCGGCATGGTCTCGCTTCCTGCCGGAACCGGCAAGGAAATGAAGGTCGCCGTGTTCGCCCGCGGTGACAAGGCCGAAGCGGCAACCGCAGCGGGTGCCGACAAGGTCGGTGCCGAAGACCTGATGGAAGATATGCTTGCCGGCAATCTCGATTATGACCGCGTGATCGCAACGCCGGACATGATGGGCATCGTCGGACGTTTGGGTAAGACGCTTGGTCCAAAGGGCCTGATGCCGAACCCGAAGCTGGGCACCGTCACTATGGACGTCGCCGAAGCCGTGAAGGCCGCAAAAGCCGGTCAGGTTGAGTTCCGCGTTGAAAAACAGGGCATCATCCACAGCGGCATCGGTAAAAAGAGCTTTTCGGATGCCGATCTACGCAAAAATTTCGATGCGCTTGTCGATGCTGTCATCAAGAGCAAGCCATCGGGCTCGAAGGGCAAATATGTCCGCAAGGTCGCGGTCAGTTCGTCGATGGGACCTGGCCTCAAAGTCGATCTGGCGGATGTCGCCGGGGCGTAAACAGTTGGACCGTTCGTCCCGATCCCGTCGAGGGATGGGCGAGTTGGAGAAATAGGAAGGGCCGGGCGGAAACGTCTGGCTCTTTTGCTTGGCCCTTGCCAGAACCTCGCGCGCTATCCACATTGCGATCACCCTGTCCCACCCGAAAGCCGCTCCCATGGAACAAATCGCCGACGACCTTTCGACCATGCGCCGTACGCCGCTGCTTCCCCAGCATGTCGAGGCGATGCGCGCGATTGGCCAAACCAGGCATTACAAGGCGGGTGAATATCTCGCCCGCGTCGGCGACCCGACGGACCGTTTTACCTATATCGAAGAAGGCGAAGTGGAGGTCGTCAATCCGTTCAGCGACGAGCGCCTTCTAGCCAGCACAATCGGTCCGACGCAATTCATGGGCGAAATCGCCTTTCTGAATGGTGGCGCGTTCACGCTGCCGATGCGCGCGGCGCAAGATACGCGCACGCTGGAGGTAGAACGCACAGCGATGCTCGACCTGATGTCGAATGTGCCTGAAATGTCCGACATCGTGATCTCTGTCTTGACAGCACGGCGACGGCGGCAAGTGGAATCCGAAGACGCGTCATTAAAACTGATCGGCGCGGACAAGGACAAGAATATCCAGCGTATCGCCAGCTTTGCGATGCGTAACAAAATACCGTTCGCATCCTACGACATCGACAGTGCAGAAGCGGACGATATCGCCAC
>JANOPT010000119.1:0-8161 GCA_031421975.1 Sphingomonadales bacterium
TCCGCATCTTGCCCCATTCGAGCCGTTCCTTCGCCGACTGGTCCTTGCCAGCAAGCAAACCCCCCAATGTCTGCCGCTGCATGTTGAAATGACCGGGGTTGACCTTCATCTTGCGAAAGATCGCCTCTGGCGAAAGCGGGCTGTGGTCTGACAGCACAACGACATGCTCGCGTTCATAGCCAATGGGGTCCACGCCTTCGGGATCGACCACGATAGGGCCGTAATGCCCTAACTGCTCCTGCAAGCCCGAATGGCTGTGATACCAGTATGTCCCCGACTGGATGACAGGAAACTCATAGACAAAGGTCGAGCGCGGCTTGATGCCCGGAAAGCTGACCCCCGGCACGCCGTCCATCTGGAACGGCAGCAAAAGCCCGTGCCAATGGATCGAGCTGTCCACATCGAGATCGTTAACGACGCTAAGCCGCGCGTTCTGGCCTTGCTTCAACCGGATGAGCGGCCCCGGCACTGTCCCGTTTATGCCGATTGCACGGCTAACCTTGCCGTCGATCCGCATCGTCTGGCGCGCAATCCGCAGCGTGATATCGCTGCCCGAAACGGTCGGAAGCGGCGCAATGATGCCGGGCGATACCGGCTGCGCCCATGCTGGAAAGAAGGATGAAAGCGCGACGCTGCCGCTACCTGCGGCGGCGGCAGTAATGAGATTGCGTCGGCTGATTGAAAAAGTCATGGGTTTTGGGGCTGCCATAAAACGGGATACTCTCATCCATACGCGGCACGCGCACGCGCCCCTCAAACTTTCTTGGCGAGCTTTTCTATAAGTGCCATTCGCGCCCGATATAGCCGGGTTTCCACGGTCTTCTCGGTGACACCCAAAGCTTCGGCGGCTTCGGCCTGCGACATGCCTTCGATTGCTCTCAAGACCAACGCCTCGCGCAGCTTAAAGGGTAAATCACCGATTACGGTGCTCACGTGGCGTAATTCCGCGCGGTCGCCTGCCTCTGTTTCGGGTGACGCGCCGTCACTTGCCAAATCGAAAACATCGTCGAGCGGAGCGGCGCGTGTAAAAAACGAACGAACCGTTCGCCGCCTCGCCCAGTCTCGACATTTGTTGATCGCGATACGCGAAATCCAAAGTTTGAAAGGCCGCTCGCGGTCATATCGCTTCAACGCGGCGAAGGCAGCAACAAAGCTCTCCTGCGTCACATCCAGCGCCTCTTCGCTATCGCGGATAGTGTTGCGGACTAGCCGGTAGACCGGTTCACGATAGCGCCTCAGAAATTCGCGATACGCGCGCTCCTGACCGCCAAGCGCGAGCGCTGCCAAATCGCCATCGCTGCACTGGCTGAGGTCGAGACTCACTTCTTTGGTGAGCGCGGGGCGTCGGCGGTCAGCGCCTTAATAACGGTCTTGTCGAAGCGCCGTGCTTGGTCAGCGTTCATAACCGCGCGCATCTCGAATAAATGTTCAAGCGTTTCCTTTTGCATCTCGCCCATGACATGATGCACATGATCGACCGCCGCCGTGACCTTTGGGCCATAACCGTGTTCAGCTTCGATAGCTTCGGCCAACCGCGCGTTGGCGGCGCGCATATCCAGTTCGAGCGCCTTTTTTCGCACGGCGAAGCGCGCCTCGATTGCTTCGACCTTTGCTTCCTGCGCGCGGTCGAGCTTCAGTTCATGGTGAAGGAAGGAGTGAAGTTCGCTTTCGCTTCGGAGCGGCTGCTCGCTGAACGTCCGTGCGGCATAGACCCCGGCGACGGCGGCAGCGAACGCGATCAGCGCAATCAGCCCGATGCGCCACGGCGAACGCATCAAAGGAAGTCCAGCAAGGTCGAAGGCGCGAGCGCGGTTTCTGAGATTACCAGCCTGGGTTCGGTGGCGCTTGCAGGCGAAGGCATCAAGCTGCCGCCTGCATAGCCGACGCCAAGCGCAACGACCGCCGCTGCCGAGAGTATCCGCGACGTTGCCCGCGCTTCGCTCTGACGCTCGGCCAACGCCGACATCACGGCATGGTCCAGCGAAGTCAGTTCTGGAACAGGCGCTTGGCCCATATCATGTAGAAGTTCATCGAGATTGGGCATGGTTGATCCTTTGCTTTCCTCCCATATACGCACCGTGCGACTTCATCCCTTGAATTCGTCTGCCCCGCATATTTCAACCGTTAGGTGCGCGATCTCGTGAACGGGTTTTAGCCGTTCGCGGATAACGCTCTGCGTTGGCGAGCCCGCAACAGCAACAATCGCGGCATGGGCTTGCGGCCCCACCCGCCAGACATGAAGATCGGCAATCTGCGCGTCACCCGGCCCTTCGACACATTCGCGGATTTCGGCAATCAGGTGGGCGTCGGCGGTGTCGAGCAACACCGCCGAAGTGTCACGCAACAATGTCCAGGACCAGCGCGAAATGACGATGGCTCCGACGATCCCCATTACCGGGTCTAGCCAGACCCAGCCGAGATAGCGTCCTGCCAACAGCGCGACGATAGCCAATACCGAAGTCAGGGCATCGGCAAGAACGTGAAAATAGGCCGCGCGCATATTGTTGTCGTGGCCGTGTCCGTGATGATGGCCGTGGTGATGACCATGATCGTCATGACCGTGCGCGTGGTCATGGCCATGGTTGTGATTGGGCGATCCCGAAAGCAGGAAAGCGCTTGCGATGTTCACGGCGAGGCCAATAACCGCCACGATGGTCGCTTCGCCGAACGCGACCTCCACCGGGTTGGCAAGCCGCATGGCCGAAGCGAAAGCGATGCCGAGCGCGACCATCAGCAAAATGAGCGCAGAGGCAAACCCTGCCAGTTCCCCGACCTTGCCCGTTCCGAACGTGAATCGCGCGTTCGCGCTGTGCCGTTTGGCGTATGCGTATGCCGCCGCCGCGACGCCAAGCGCCCCGGCATGGGTTGCCATGTGAAAGCCATCGGCAAGCAACGCCATCGACCCGGTTGCAAAACCAACGATGATTTCGCCGACCATCATGGCGGCTGTCAGAATGACCACCCAACGCGTCCGCCGCGCATTGTCGTCGTGCGCGGCCCCTAGAAAATCGTGGCTGTGAGCGCTGGCAAAGTGTGCGTTGGTCATCATGTCGTCCTATCGGGCATAGCGTCGCAGCACGACGGCAAGTTCGTCGGCTCCCTGCGCGCGCTCTTCGGGTGTAAGCTCTGGCGCGGCGACGTGACTGCGGAGATGGTCCTCGACCAGTTCGTCCATCAACCCCGCAACTGCGCCTCTTACGGCAGCAACGAGGTTCAGCGTGTCCGCGCACGGCGCGTCGGCGACGACACTGCGCTCAATTGCTCCAACCTGTCCGGCAATCCGGTGGATGCGTGCGATGATCTTGTCACGGTTCTTCGAGATATGTGCCATATATACCCCCTTAGGGTATTAAGGCGCAGAATCCAACACTGGTTTGAGGGATGGTTGCTCGGCGCGCGTATTCCTCTAGAACACCATTTCTGGAGAAGCCCCATGTTCCGTAAGTTCCTGCCGCTCGCTGCCGCCCTGTCGCTCGCCATTCCTACTGCGGCTATCGCGCACGTTAAGCTGACCGGCTCAACGCCCGTCGCGAACGCAACCGTCTCGAAACCGGCGCGTATCGAACTGAAATTCAGCGAAAAGCTGATTGCACCGACAGTGAAAACGGAAATCCTGATGACAGGCATGCCTGGAATGGCAGATCATGCGCCGATGAAAATGGCGCACACTTCACAGATGGGCAAAGACGGCAAATCGATGACGCTGATGCTCAAAAAGGCGCTGGTTCCCGGCAGCTACACGGTCAAATGGTCAGCGGCAGGCGCGGACAGCCACCGCATGGGCAGCGAGTTCAGCTTCAAGGTCAAATAAGCTGTGACCGATTGGGGGCTGATCGCGACCAGGTTCGCGCTGTACGCGGACCTGATGCTGCTTGTCGGGCTGGCGGCGTTCCCGCTTTACAGTTTTAAGCGTGCCGAGCGCGAAGAAGGCGCAGTCCTTCCGTTAGCGGTTCTGCTGACTTGGCTCTCGTTCGCAGGGCTGATCATTTCGGCTTTCGGTTTTGCGCTTTCTTCCGCCGCCATGATGGGCATATCGCTAGCTGAAATTGACACACCGATGGTGTTGTCGATGGCAGGCGAAACCGAACAGGGAACTGCATGGCTCGTGCGAACAGCATCGCTCACAACGGCTGTCGCATTTCTCATCGCATTGCGGCGTCGGCGCTCGCTCCAATACGCCTTGGCACTGGCTAGCGGTGCTGTCGCGCTTGCGACGCTCTTATGGTCCGGCCACGCCGCCGCAACCGAAGGCGCGCTCGGCACCGTCCACCGGATCAGCGACATCGCACACATGATCGCGGGCGCGGTCTGGATCGGCGGGATCGCGGCCTTTGCCTTGCTGCTTCACCCGCGCGCTCAGGCAAAAGGCGCTGCCCGGCTTGCCTTGGCGCGTCGCGCACTGGCTGACTTCGCGCGGGTTGGAACGGTAGCAGTTGCCGTGATTGTGGTAACGGGAATGGTCAACAGCTACGCTATTTTCGGCGCGGACATGGCGGCTATGTTTGTGTCAACCTACGGCCTGCTGCTGACCTTTAAGGTCGCATTGGTCGCCGCGATGCTGCTGATAGCTGCGAACAACCGCTGGCGACTGACGCCAGCATTGGAGCAAGCGATAGATGATTTGGACAATGGAACGGCGTGGATGCGCTTGCGGGTGTCGGTTGCGCTGGAAGCAACGGCAGCTGCGATGGTTCTGGCACTGGTCGCTTGGTTGGGGACCTTGATGCCGTCCACTTTATAGGCTCGCAAACAAGACAGCGTTCTGGCGTCGGCTAGCGACACGTCATACGCTGATCCCAGCCATAATCGCGGCGTTGCCCGTTGAGTTGCATTCGCAAGACCCATGTACGCGCGCCACTCGGTTTGACAACCAAGCACAAGCCCCTGCCGTCGACATGGCGACCGGGCTTCGCGTTCTTCAATTTCAATATCGTCGGCGCCATCAGGTTCGATTCCCTGTCAGGGATTCGTACCGCCAAAATGGGGGTATTTCGGTCCCACAATCCTTCCCAAACTTTAGCGGGAATTCAGGCAAATGAGGGCGACCGATCACGAACGATCTACAACATAAATCATTGTTTTTACAGTGTGCTTAGAGACGCCTTGAAACCGCCTGACACGAAAGTTATAGCGCCTTAGCGTTTACCATTATTCTTATCGAAATCCCGAGTAATTCCGTCTCTGGCGAGACTGTTGCTTAGCCCCGCACTGATGCGAGAAAGCTTGGTAAAGCAGCACAGCCGCCACATATTAATCAGCGACTGTGCCGCGATCGCGCCGTTGGACGAAAACCTCTCCCGTTTTGACCGGGTTCCGCTTAAGCAGATGTTACAGGGTCGCTTTATGGCGAAGCCATGCAGACAAACTACGATACTGAGGAGTATTGATTTTTGGCGCACACGCGGATGGACATTGTGACTGAATGTAACAGCCGGGCGCACCACAGCATCCAGGCCCGTCGCATTGGCCTGGGTCACGCCGGTGATAGTCCCATCGACCGCGAAGTCCCGGTCGAGGTGCCAGTGGCGCTAGAATATTGCGGGCTTGGCTATGCCGTCATGATGGCGTCGCCCAACAATCTGGAAGACTTTATAGTCGGCCATGCGGTTGCCGAGGCGTTGGTGCAAAGTGCAGCGGATGTCACTGATATCGACGTCGCCGCTGTGCAAGGAGGCTGGATTGTTCGCGCTCTGTTACCCGAAGCGGCAAAAGAAGCAATTTATGCGCGTGCACGCACGCGTGTTTCGGACAGCAGTTGCGGGCTGTGTGGTGTCGACAGTATTGCCGAGGCTTTACGCCCGCTGCCCTCTGTGACCGCGACGATCCAAACAAGCCGCAAAGCTGTCGCGCGCGCTTTGGCCGACCTTTTCGGGCAGCAACCGCTGAACCGTGTGACCGGCGCGGCGCATGCTGCGGCCTTTTGTAGCCCCGACGGCGAAATATTATGCGTCCGCGAAGATGTCGGGCGGCATAACGCACTCGACAAGTTGATCGGTGCGATGGGCGGCGAAGGCGTTGACATGTCAGGCGGCTTTGTCCTGCTGAGCGCCAGATGCAGTTTCGAACTGGTCGAAAAAACCGTGCGCTGCGGCGCGCCTATGCTGGTGACGATTTCCGCGCCCACCAGCCTGGCGGTCGAACGTGCAAAGGGGGCGGGCTTGACGTTGCTGGCGCTGGCGCGACCGGACAATGCGCTGCTGGTCAACGACCCGCATCGGTCAATCGCGTGAGTGTGCTGGGTGCGATCCTGGCTGGGGGCAAATCAAGCCGCTTTGGCAGCGACAAGGCGCTTGCGTTGCTCGACGGGCGTCCCTTGATCGCGCATGTCGCGGCGTCGTTGGCGCTGCAATGCGATGCAATCATTGTGGTCGGCAGGGCGCAGGCCGGCTATCGCTGCGTCGGCGACCGGCCATCGGCCGATATGGGACCGCTGGCCGGACTTGCAGGCGCACTGGTCTGCGCGGGTGATGACGGTTTTAGCCACGTGTTAAGCGTCGGCGTCGACGCGCCCGGCATCCCGGACGATTTGCGCGTGCTGCTTGATCCTGCCCCCGCTTATGTCGTGCATCAGCCCGTCATCGGACATTGGCCGGTCACGGCGCTTGGCCTGCTCGATTCGATATTGGCAAGCGACGAGCGCCATTCGATGCTGCATTTTATCGAGCAGCTTGGCGCTCGCGGGGTTGTACTGGATTGCCCGCCGGCGAATATTAACACGCGTGCCGATCTGGATAATGCGCGACGCCGGGAATGATATCGTCGCGGGCCTTGAATGTTAGCAGCAGGTTCAATCGCGCAAGGTTTTGATGATCGCCGAAAAGTCCAGTCCGCCCTGCCCGTCGCGGTCGAACGCCTCGTACAACGCAGTAGCTTTTTCGCCCATGGGCACGTCGGCTCCGACCGAATGCGCGGCGTCCATCGCGAGTCGCAAATCCTTGAGCATCAATGCGGCGGCAAATCCGCCCTGATAATCATTGTCGGCGGGTGACACCGGACCAACGCCGGGTACCGGACAATAGCTCGTCATTGACCAGTTCTGCCCGGAAGCTTTCGATGAAATGTCGTAGAATGTTTGCAGGTCAAGGCCGAGCTTTTCCGCCATTGCAAAAGTTTCGCAAGTGGCAACCATTGATGCACCAAGCAGCATGTTATTGCATATCTTCGTCGCCTGCCCTGCGCCTGACTCGCCGGCATGAATGACAGCCTTGCCCATCGCCGACAGGATCGGTTCAGCAGAGGCAAAAGCGGTGTCGCTGCCGCCCACCATGAAGGTCAGCGTGCCATTATTGGCTGCTGCGATTCCGCCTGAAACCGGGGCATCGACCATTTGATAGCCTGCTGCGGAGGCATCGGCTGTTACCTTGCGCGCCGTGTCCACATCGATGGTCGAACAATCGAGCAAAATCGCATTTGTCGGCGCGTGGCCGATGACGTCGGCAGCGAAAACGCTTTCGACGATTTTGCCATTGGGCAACATCGCGACAACCGCGTCGGCCCCGGCCACAGCCTCTCGCACTGAAGTATAGGCCGCGCATCCGTTATCGCTTGCGCGCGCCAAAGCGTCTGCCGACAGGTCAAAAGCATTCACCTCATGCCCCGCCTTCACAAGGTTCGCCGCCATCCCGCCGCCCATATTACCCAACCCGATAAATGCGATTTTCATACTTACTCCCATGCGAAGATTGTACGAAGCGAACAGCCTTCTGGCTCCTCGCCTTCTTGAAACAAATCCACTCTGTTTAGCGCCACAATTTGTTGCTTCGTCAGCTTTTTAGTGGACGAAAAATAAGCTGCCCCTTGCGCTCTATTCCAGATGGCTATGACAAATTTACCATTAGAACGACGCACCGCAAATATGGCATGTCCCTTTGTGGTCGGTTTATTCAATTTGCGTCCTTTAGGGCGTGAAGCCCAGCCGACCCCATCAACCGTCAGCTCGCCGAATGGTCCCGTCCACAGAAAGGTGCCGCCATGAATTCCGCCCTGAAGTGTCGTAACTTTTTCGTTCTCCGCCAGATCAATGATAGGGGAATAGCCGCAAAATCTTGCAGGCCCTTTGAGTTCGCCGGCACCGGCATCGACTGCTGAAATTGACAGACCAATCAGCAATGCTGAAGCGAGACCTCGCACCTCACTACCCCATCGTCGGAATAACGAACGC
>JANOPT010000120.1:0-1763 GCA_031421975.1 Sphingomonadales bacterium
TGGTACCAATCTATTCCTGAAGCGGTCCGGCCTGCAAAGGACCAGCCATTTTACCATCTTTTTGCAGAAAATGCCGACAGCAGTTACATTGCTTATGTCAGCGAACAGAATCTATTGGCAGACCGCGAACACGGCCCGATCAGCCACCCTGGCATCAATGCAGTATTTGAAGGATGGACCGGACAACGGTACGAACTGAAGCGGTTGATGCGTCAGTAAACACGACTGGCAGGTGGCATTGCGGCAATCCATTCCTCTAGCAGCTTTACGCCTTCGGCATGGGATGTTGCGCGGCCAAGTTCAGGCATCGCAATCCCAGGATCGGTGCTTTTCATCCGGCTGACCAAAATGGATCGCGCCGGGTTTCCCTGCTCGATGATGAAATCAAGGTCGCCACTCGCCCTGCCCGCCGCCACCGGACGTTTGCCAATGCCATATGCCGCCGCGTTGGTCGCCGAGCCATCAAGAAACAGGCCGCTATTGCTGGCAGATCCTTTGCGCGCATGGCAATGACCGCAATTGACGCGGAGATAAGATTGCGCGCGATCGTTCAGCGAACCGCTTGCGACATCGTCCCACTTTGCCTCGGGCGTTAGCCTGGCCAATGACGGCATCGCACGCAATAACGCGCTGCGATCCGCAGCATTTGGAAACGCCATGTTCTTCCAATGCGGGCCGATGGGCGCAATCTGACCGTCAGACGAATGACATTGCTTGCACTGGTTTTTGTTGGGAACACCGTAGTTGATCGATATTCTGGTTCCCTGATTATCGAATTCGACAGGAATGCGCGTACCGGCCACACGCAAATCGGCATCGCTGCCATCGGCACGCCAGACATAGGGTAACGCTGTCCAGCCATCGGCCCGGTTGAGCAGGACGCGGGTTTCGAGGATTTTGAGCCTGCCTGCGTCATCGGCGTAGCCAAAGCTCTTGATGAGAGCGGCGCCAACCGGAAATGTCAGGCGGCCGTCGGCATCGGTGCTTGGCCATTGTCCCTCTGGCAGATATATAAAACGCTGCTTTTCCGCATAATCCGAAAACAGCGGCGTGCGTAACGTATAAGCTATTAGCCGTGCCGATGGCCGGTCAGATGCTCCCTCAAAAAATCCGAATGATGAAAGCGCCGGCGGGTTGGCGCTCGCCAAAATCGACGCATCGGAAATCGACGTCTGTGTTGCCGAAAGCCCAACAGTCACGCAGCATAATCCGAAAACCGACAGCAATAGGCGCATCAGCGAACAACGGCCTCCATCGATTCAGGCAATATGATAGCGGCAAGCGCGGCGGGCCGGACGGCAGCGCCGCGCAACAATGGAGCTGGTTGAGCTGTCGCAGGGTCGGCCTTGATATCGGCGAGGCCGAGCGAAAGCACAGGCACTTCATCAAACACTAACGGCGCTTTGCTCGCACCGCCTGCACCATCCCAGAATATCGCCGGAAAGCTGCCGCCCATTGCGGCGGCTATCTCCGCACCGCCACGAAATTTCGGATCCCACCCGGCGCGGCCGTGCTGGTTGTCCCAGATCACGACATTCTGCGGCAGCGGATCATATGTTGCATCCGTATGTTCAAAGCGATAGCCGACAATCATGATATTGGTCGTGCCGTTGTCAGCGAGCACATTGTCGAAAATTTCAACATTGCGGTTGGCCATCACCATAACGCCTGTCCCTGTGGGCACATTGGCGACGATATTGCCCTTCGGCGCAAAATTCGGCGTCATGTTATCGACGATAATATTGTCGAAAATCCGCACATTG
>JANOPT010000121.1:0-4328 GCA_031421975.1 Sphingomonadales bacterium
AAGTCGCGCGCATCGCGGGGGTCGATGGCGATGATCGGCAAATGCCGCAGGTCCTCGCGGTGATCTGCGGTAACCGGCAATTCGCGCACACGCTCTGCCTCGCGTTCGGCCGCTTCGGGCATTTCGAATGGAATGCCATATTTGTGGATCGCGATCAGGCTGAAGCTTTTCGGCGCGAATGGATCGCCCAGCACCTGCGTGACACGCGCAGACTTGCGCTGAGCGTTGCCGGTTAGCTCGGCTAGCACCAGATCGCCGGGCTTGGCCTCGCCAACATCACTGATTTGCGTATCAAAACGGGCCTTCTTATCGACCGATTTCAAAAAGAAACGGCCATTCTCGCCAGCCTCGACCACGCCCAATATCTGCTCGCTGCCCTTGGCGAGCTTTTTCATGACATGCGCGACCATCCCATTACCGCGCTCCTCGGTGCGCGCCAATATCCGGTCGCCTACGCCAAGCGCACCGCGTTTGTTTTCGATAACGCGGATTTTAGGGACCGCTATGCCCTCGGCCTCCCAACGCTCAGGTACTGCAACCGGTTGATTACCGTCGATACCGACAATTTTGAGCACCGTTACTTTAGGAACTCCGCCCATCTTATGAAAGGCGCGTCCAGGAGCCATGTCGACCAGCCCCTCGTCGGTCATGTCCTTGAGCAAAGCCTTAAGCGCTATCTTTTCGTTCCCGCGCAAACCGAACTCACGTGCAATCTCGCGCTTTCCGGAGGGTTCGCTGCTTTCGTTGATAAATGCCATGATCTGGTCACGCGAGGGCATCCCCAGATGTTGGCGCTTTGTCATCTATCAATAGGTCCGCCCGATGAGAATCCGCTCGACCGCTGGTTCGCCGGTGAAAAAGCAGTTTCCATCCGCAGGTGCGGCGTTCATCGGACTATTTCGCACTGTCAGTTTCAGCGCCTTCAGTTGTTCGACTATCTTGTCGAGCGCCGCACCGGTTGGTTTCGCCCATTGCACTTCGACCCAACCGGCAAAGCCAGCCTCATCGCCAGCGAAATGCGTCGCAAGGTCGGCGATGTCGCGGCGAATGTTGATTTCCAACCGCTGTTTGGCTTGTGCATACAGGCCGGACTGAATGTCTTCGAGCATCGCCGATGCAGCAGCGACAAAATCCTCGCGGGGTGTGAACGCAGTCGCGAGCTTGCCATCGTCCTTATACAACCGATCGCGGCGCAGCACCGCCGCTTTGCCCTCTCCCATGTCGCGCGGGCCGACTTCGACGATGATCGGCGCGCCCTTCTTTATCCAGGCCCAGCGTTTGTTCGATGCCTTTATCGCCTTGGTATCGAGCAATACCCGCAGCGGCTCGCCGAATGCATTGTGTGCCAGCAATTCCATACGCAGGCTGCGGCAATATTCGAGAACCGCTTCATCCTCGTCACTGTCGCGCAGCATAGGCACGATCACGATCTGGTGCGGTGCAATCTGCGGCGGGCAGCGCAGGCCATCGTCGTCGCCATGCGTCATGATTACGCCGCCGATCATCCGCGTCGACACACCCCAGCTCGTGGTGTGCGCGAACTGCTGGCCGCCGTCCTTGTCCTGATATTTGATGCCCGACGCCTCGGCAAAGCCGGTGCCGAGATAATGCGAGGTGCCCGCCTGCAATGCCTTGCCATCCTGCATCATCGCTTCGATGCTATACGTCGCAACCGCGCCGGGAAAGCGCTCATTCTCTGGCTTTTCGCCTGCAACCACCGGCATCGCCAGCGGTCCTTCGGCAAAGGCGCGGTACATTTTGAGTGCGCGCATCGTTTCCGCCATCGCGTCGGCCTTGTCGGCATGCGCGGTGTGGCCTTCCTGCCAGAGGAATTCGCTCGTCCGCAGGAACATCCGCGTCCGCATTTCCCAGCGCACGACATTGGCCCATTGATTGACCATCAAAGGCAAATCGCGCCAACTTTGCACCCAGCGGCTCATTGCGGCGCCGATCACGGTTTCGGAGGTCGGACGCACTACCAGCGGCTCTTCCAGTTTGGAATCCGGGTCGGGGATCAGCTTGCCCTTGCCGTCGCCGATCAGCCGGTGATGCGTGACCACCGCCATTTCCTTGGCGAAGCCCTCGACATGGTCAGCCTCTTTTTCGAAAAAAGATAAAGGAATGAACAGCGGGAAATAGCAATTTTCAACGCCCGCCGCCTTGATTTCCGCATCCATCAGCTTCTGGATACGCTCCCACATGCCATAGCCCCAGGGCCGGATGACCATGCACCCGCGCACACCTGATTCCTCGGCCATGTCGGCCTCTGAAATCACTTCTTGATACCAGCCTGCAAAATTTTGTGCACGCGTCACAGTTAAAGCATGTTTTATCAATATATTGTCCGCGAAGTATAATTGAAATTCTTAACGTTATTCGGCTGAAAGCTTATCGATTTTCGCCTGCAACTGAGCCATTTGCTGTCTCAACTCATCGATACTTTCGTCTTCGCCCGACTTTTTGCCAGTCAGGTTGGACAGGTTCGGCATCAGTGCCTCGCGCGCGGTTCGCATAAATTCGATATTTTGTTTGGCAATATGGCCGAACGGACCAGATGTTATCGCGGTTTCGATGACGTCCTGAACCTGTTTCTGGTTTTTACGGAAGTTGTTCATCGAGCTTTCAAGGAATTGCGGAACCATTCCCTGCATCGAATCGCCATACATTGAAATCAGCTGCTTGAGAAAGCCCACCGGCAACATCTGCTGCCCGCTGTTCTCTTCCTCCATGATAATCTGAGTCAAGACACCGTGGGTGATGTCGTCATTCGTTTTGGCGTCGAGGACCTTGAAATCAATATCTTTGCGTGTCAGGTCGGCGAGAAAATCCAGCGTGATATATTTCGACGACTGGGTGTTATACAGCCGACGGTTGGCGTATTTTTTGATGATGATCGGGCCATCGCTGTTTTTGTTGGCTGCGCGCGCCATGAAAAAATTGTCCTTTCGGGATGCTCGCATGGTCATTAGCATCACTTTATCATGCACTGCAACATGGATAGCTAAACGACCAGATAGCCGCTACTGCCAGTGCCGGTGATATCGGGAGCCCAGCAAAACTAGCAGTTCATATTGGGACATGCCACTAACACGCGACGCGTCGGGCAGGTCCAATGACATGTCGACCCAATCCCCTTCCGCCAAATGCGGAGCAGCCGAGATATCAAGTGTAACCAGATCCATCGATACCCGGCCAAGAACCGGCAGCTTTACTCCATTCGCCACGCCTGATCCTCGTCCGGAAAAACCCCTAAAATAGCCGTCTGCATAACCGATCGAGACCGTAGCGGTCGGGATCGGCGTTTTGCAGAGAAATGTTGCATTGTAGCCGACGGTCTCTCCAGCCCCGATGCGACGTATCTGTAAGATTTTTGCGGAGATTCGGATGACTGGCGCTATCGTATCTGCCAATTCGGGTCGCGCGACGCCGCCGTAAAGCGCCAGGCCGGGGCGGGTCAGATCGAAGTGATAATCCGGGCCAAGCATAATGCCCGCGCTGTTCGCAAGGCTTTTACGTCGTGACTGCACTACCGATGATTGCTCGCAAAATCGCACAAGCTGCTGCCTGTTTTGTGGGCTATCTTCATCAGCCGAGGCCAGATGCGACATCGCAATGTCGACGTTAAGCCCATCGAACATTTCTGACGAAAATTGCTCCGGTCCTATACCCAGACGGTTGATGCCGCTGTCGAACATTACATGGCATGTGCCGCCGGCCGATTGTTTCCATCGTGCAAGCTGTTGAGGCGTGTTCAGGACCGGGATTGCACCAAGCTTGCGGATGGCGGGAATATCCGCGGCATCCAACCCGTTCAAGACAGAAATCCAGTGCGGCGGGACAAGGTCGGCAATCGCCTCCGCCTCAGCCCAATGCGCGACGAAAAAATCGCGGCACCCGGCGTCGCGCAGCCGCGTGACGACCTCACGCGCCCCAAGGCCATAGCCATCGGCTTTAACTGCTGCACCGCAAGCAGCGTTTCCTTGCGCCTGAAGATAGCTCCAGTTTGCAATCAGCGCGTTGCCATCCAGATGCAGACGAAGCGGCGGGTCGAAATCAGTCATAGCCGCCCCTTGCGCGCAACCGGTGGGCTGTCAATCCAGCTTGGTTTTGCCCGACGTCTCCGGCAACCAGATCAGCGCGACGATAAACGCCATTGTCGTTACGCCAACGGTATACCAAAGCCCGGAAAACGGCTGGCCGGTCTGTGCAACGATATATTGCGAGATATAAGGCAAGAAGCCGCCGAAATAGCCCGCGCCGATATGATAGGGAATCGACATCGATGTGTAGCGGATTTTAGCGGGGAACATCTCGACCAAAATCGCCGC
>JANOPT010000122.1:0-10185 GCA_031421975.1 Sphingomonadales bacterium
GCAGGCACGTCCGAAGGCATCACCACGATGCAGATGGACATCAAGATTGCCGGCATCACCCGCGAAATCTTTGAAGCGGCATTGAACCAAGCCAAGGAAGGCCGCGCGCATATCCTTGGTGAAATGGCGAAGGCACTCGGCGAAGCACGCGGCGAACTCTCGGCTCACGCACCGCGTATCGAAACGATGCAAATCGACAAAGCGAAGATCCGCGACATCATCGGCACCGGCGGCAAGGTCATCCGCGAAATCGTCGCTACGACCGGCGCAAAGGTCGATATCGACGACGAAGGTCTCATCAAGATTTCGTCGTCCGACATCGCGCAAATCGAAGCCGCACGTAAGTGGATTTCGGGAATCGTCGAAGAAGCAGAAGTCGGCAAAATCTATGACGGCAAGGTCGTCAACATGGTCGATTTTGGCGCTTTCGTGAACTTCATGGGCGGCAAGGACGGCCTTGTGCACGTGTCCGAAATCGCCAACGAACGCGTTGAAAAAGTCAGCGACGTCCTGTCCGAAGGTCAGGAAGTCAAGGTCAAGGTCCTCGAAATCGACCAGCGCGGAAAGGTCCGCCTGTCGATGCGCGTTGTGAACCAGGAAACTGGCGAAGAACTCGAAGACACCCGCCCCCCACGCGAAGAACGCCCACGCGGTGATCGTCCCGACCGTGGACCGCGCCGTGAAGGCGGTGGCGGCGGCGGAGATCGTGGTGGTCGGGGCGAAGGTCGCGGTGACCGTGGACCTCGTCGTGATGGCGGTGGTGGACGTGGTCCACGCCCCGAGCGGAGCGAAGGCGGAGAAGGCGGCGGCAACCCCGACCACGTTCCTGCGTTCTTGAAAGACTAAAGCCTGCAAACAGGTGAGGAGAGGAAAGGGGTCGCTTTGGCGGCCCCTTTTTTCGTTGGGGTCTGCGGTGGTGTTTTCGTTGCATTCAAAGATAAGTCCGAGTCATCATGCCCGCAGTTTGCAACCTGAAATCAGGAGTGGCTGCCCGCCGGGACGGTCGCACTAGACGTCCACACCTGCCACTGTTAGGTTCAGGCATCTTTTGTAGGGGGAGGCCTATATGAGTTCTGCGCCGCGTATCGCATTAACCGCTACACTCGCTTTGGCCGCCTTGGTGGGAGCAAGCGGTCTTGTATCTTGCAGCCAGTCGCCGAAAGCCAAACTTGAAGCTCAGGTCGCAAAGGCGATCGAGAACCTGCCCACGAAGCCTGAATTCCCAGCGCTCAATTCGGAAATGCTGCGCGCACTGTCCGCCGATGTGCCTGCTTTACGCCCGCGCCTTGCCCAGATCGAGCGCAGCGAAAAGGCAAACCTCGCCCGTGCCGCGACGCTGATGAGCAGCTGGGCGAAGGAAGCCGAACCCGCCGACGATAAATCGCGTCCGCAAGCTGCGCTAACGTCCGTTAAGTCGTTCAGCCACTCGGCGGAGTTCGATCCGCTTGGCTGGCTGGTGCCGACTGCATACGCGCAGGATATCGATAATCTTCTGACATCGGTTTCGGGATACTCGGCGGGCACGATGATGGCGAACATGATCGGACGTGGCAGCGGAGGAGAAACCGGCTCTGAAACAAGGTCAATCGACGGTCCGGACGGCGAAAAAGTGACCGTTACCAGAGATTCCCAGGCCGACGGCACCATGTCGATCTCGCTGGAGAGCAATGTCGATGTCGCGCCGCTTGGCGTGGTCGGCGGTACCAAGATGAGCCTTTCGGGCAAGACATTTTGCCCCGATGCGAATGGGCATGTCGAATTCACCATCAAGATGGAACAGCAGGCGTCGGCGAAAGGCCTTGGCTCGCTTGCAAAGCAAACCGGCACACTCGAAGCTAATGTCGAAGTGACAACCAACGAACGTGGCGAAGTTGCGTCGACGGTTATCAAAACCAAATACGACCGTAAATCCAGCGGCGCCTCAGGCGCGTCGGGCGCATCCGGGAGCGCCGTCTGGACGACACGCGGCGGTAATGTCGAAATAACCGGCCAACCCAGTGGGTCGACGAGCGGCGCAGCCGGCGAGGCGCATGCTAATAGCGCGACAGTTAGCGCGATGGCACTCGGTTCGGCGGCGGCGTCCGGTGCCAGCACTTACTGGCAATACGGCAATTGCGTCAAGATCGATGCAGACGCACCCTATCGCCCCAAACCCGGCGCGACGACAGAGATGCCAGTGGCCGTAACCCACAAGCAGGACGGCAGCTCGATACCCGCGCGCGTTGATGCCACGCTTGACGGCGGCAAGTCGCTCACTCCGGTCGTCATCCGCCGCGCACCCGGTTCGCTCACGCATGTCGCACCGGACAAAGTCGGTGTATCGATGAGCATCGTATTGCAAGCCCGCTCGCGACGCGGCAGCGCGCGCGAGCGATATGATTTCGAGACTGTGGACCAGTGCTATAACATCGAAGGCGGAGCCGACGATTTCAAGGGATCGGGGTCAACCTGTGACCTGACGCAGCCATTTACTGTTGAGGGCAATGCCAACATCGTGGTCGACTTCACGCCAACCGACGCACAGGGCGGTACATATAGTTACTCAGGCAGTTACATGGGTTCGAAACTGGCAGGCAAAGGAGCCTACACGGTCCAGTATAACGGCGAAGTGCCGGTCGGTATTACAGCCAGCGGCCCGGGAACGGCCTGCACCCCAATGGGATGTTTTACGTCTCCCGGCACCGAGAAATATACGCTAACGCCGCAGGGATCATGATACGAAGACCTTACCGCTTTCGCCCATATTGAATTTGCGCTGTCCTCTTGCTGCGGCTGCGTTAGTGTCGGGACGGTTTTGGGAGGCCGACGACGATGCGTAATTTTCTTTTGCTGCCAATTGTCGTCGCGATTGCCGTTATTCTTGCGCTCTGGTCGCGGCTACCACCATCGGGTGACGGCGGGACGGGCTATGCGCTCGTTCAGGCACAAAAGACTCTCGACGCGATTGCGCGTGAACCGCGTCCGGTTGGCTCGGTGGGCAATGAACGGGCGCGGACATGGCTGAAAGCGCGATTTTCGGCGCTAGGGATCGAGGTAAGGACGCAAGCGGGCATCGGTGTGCGGCAGGCTAATTTTGACAAAAGGCGCAAGGGCTCGATCAGCGTCGCTCCTTATGAAAATATCATCGCGGTACTGCCCGGGCGTGACCGTCAGGCGAAGGCAGTAGCTTTGATGGCGCATGTCGATAGCGCGCCTTGGGCCAATGGCGCGTCGGACGATGCGGCGGGGGTGGCGGCGCTGGTCGAGACGGCGCGGGTGTTGGCAGCCGGTCCGAAGCCGGCGCGCGATGTGGTGTTGCTCGTGACCGATGCCGAGGAACTGGGCCTGATCGGCGCTCAGGAATTTTTCGGACGTGATCCACTGGCGGCGCGCATTGGCGCTGTGGTCAATGTTGAAGCGCGGGGATCGCGCGGGCGGGCGTTCATGTTCCAGACTTCGCCGGGGAACGCTGCGCTCATCGACCTGTGGGCGGACAATGCGGTTGGCCCATCGGGCAACAGCCTGGCCAATAATGTCTACAAGCTACTACCCAATGACACCGACCTGTCAGTTTCGCTGGCCAAGGGCATAGCTGGTATCAACGCGGCATATATTGACGGGCTGCGCGACTATCACATGCCGACCGACAATATAGAGAATCTCGATCCGGCGGCGATGCGGCATCTGGGCAATTTCGCGCTGACCACAACACGGGCGCTGGCAATGGCAGAGGCGTTGCCTGTTCAGGCGGGTGAAGCGGTTTATTTCGATTTCTTTGGATTGTTCGTCGTGCGCTATCCGGTCTGGAGCGGGTGGGTGCTGATCATTGCCGGTTTTGCGTTGCTGGCACTGGCGCAGGTACAGAAAATTGGCGTTGGCTGGCGGCAGGCGCTTGCCGGGACATTTGGCGTTGCCGCGTTGATAACAAGCGTTGCCGCAGTCAGTCATTTTATCGCGAACTGGGCCTATGGTGCAGGAATGATCCCGATGCGTGAACGGATCAACGAAATGGACGCGGCATTGTGGATTTATGTGGCGCTCTCCTCTGGCGCGGTTTTGCTGGTGCGGCCACGAGCGGCAATGTGGACCGGCGCAGTGATTCTGTTGTTGCTCTGTGCATTGGCAGCGCAAATCTGGATGTCGGGCGCAAGCTGGCTGTTCGACTGGGCTGGCGTAATCGGCGCAGGGTTGCTGTTCCTGGCTGCGCGGCGCGGACTGTCCGCACCATCGGTGGTATATGGCAGCGCTGTGGTCGGCGGCATCTGGGGCGCGCTGCTGTTGGCTGGCGTGATCGTAACTTATGCCTCGGTAGCGCCCATGACGCCGGCGGCCGTCGCATTGATCGTGCCGTTTGCCCTTGCCCTGATTGGCCCCGTCATCATAATGTTCGGGGATACCGGGCAATCGCGGCGCATCGGTGGCGCGTTGTTGGCGTTAGCAGCGCTTGGCGTCGCCTGGTTGGCCACATCGTCCAGCTTCTCTGCGCGTCAGCCAAAGCCAGGTGACCTGTTTCATTACAGCGATGCGCGTACCGGCAAAAGCTATTGGGCCACCAGTTCCACGCCGCGCGAGTTGCCCGATGGTCCGTTGGAGAAAGTAACTCCCAAGGGTTTTGATGCGATCGGGTGGCAGGCGACGCCCGCGCCCGGTGCGCCCGCGCCAGCCCCTGCCATCACCTTTGACGAGCAGAATAATGAGGTCACAGTGATCATGTCCAGCGCCGATGCACCAAGGGCAATGAATTTCATGGTCACGCCGTCGGTAAGCCTGAGTGACGTGCGCGTGAACGGACGCAAGGTCGAGATATCGAAAGGCGCTGCGACACGCCTGTCGTGGCGGGCGGAGACGGCGAATGCGCGACTGGTTCTACAGTTTAGCCCGCGCGCAGCTGGTTTACTGGCCATCGATTATCTTTATGCCGTTGACGGGATGCCTGCGGGGGCACCGTCGGCGCAGGGGCCGAATACCGATTGGACATCGTTAAACGGCACGCGCGTGCGGGGTGGTTCGGCCACTGTGGAATTTGGCAGGAACCAGCGTCCTGAATGAACCGCAAAGTTCATATTAGATACAGGCTTTAACAGGCAACTGAAGCAAAGCACTTGGCGGCGCGCTCAAGATTATCTAGGGAACATGCATGAACAGAAAATTTCTTGTGCCGGTCGCGTTGCTGGCCACCACGTCATTGCTTTCCGGATGCGCTGCGCTGGGGCTTGGCGGCGGCGGGGCAAAGCCGGGCAGCAATACGCGTTATGTCGCACGCGACGTCAACACGCTGTATTCGGCTGCCAAAGACAAAATGGATAACAAGCAGTATGAGGTTGCTGCTGCTTTATTCGACGAGGTCGAGCGCCAGCATCCCTATTCGCCATGGGCCCGCCGCGCACAGCTGATGAGCGCGTTCAATTATTACATGGCGCAAAAATATAATGAGTCGGTTCAATCATCACGCCGGTTCCTGTCGATTCATCCAGGCAATAAAGACGCGCCCTATGCTTATTATCTGATCGCTTTGTCATATTATGAACAGATCAGTGACGTCACGCGCGATCAGAAGATTTCGGAACAGGCGCTGGCCGCGCTGGGCGAGGTGCAGCGTCGGTATCCGACAAGCCGTTACGCTGCCGATGCCACGTTGAAGGTAGACCTTGTTCGCGACCACCTTGCGGGCAAGGAAATGGAAATCGGCCGGTTTTACCAGCGTCGCGCGCTATGGCTGGCATCGTCGTTACGCTTTCGCGAAGTCGTTGCCAAATATGATACGACGACTCATGCGCCTGAGGCTTTATATCGCCTGACCGAATCTTATCTGGCGATGGGCGTACCCGAAGAGGCGAAAAAGGCCGCTGCTGTGCTTGGCGCGAACTATCCGGGTAGCGAGTGGTACGAACGTGCCTATAGCCTGATGCAGAAGAACGCGCCCAGCGTCTAATGGAATGCTAACGGGGCTTTCGATCCGCGACGTCGTGCTGATCGAGGCGCTCGACCTTGAATTTACAGGTGGGCTGGGTGTGCTGACCGGAGAGACCGGCGCAGGCAAGTCGATCTTGCTCGATGCGCTCGGGTTGGCATTAGGCGCGCGGGCCGACAGCGGTCTGGTCCGCGGCGGGTCGGATAAAGCGCAGGTAACGGCAAGTTTCGACGCTCCGATGGGTGTCGTCGCGCTTCTGGCGGATAATGATATCGACATCGATGCTGGCGAACCGCTGATTATCAGGCGTTCGGTAAAGGCCGACGGCGGCAGCAAAGCGTTCATCAATGATCAGCCCTGTTCCGCTGCACTTCTGCGCGATGTGGGCACGGCTCTGGTTGAAATTCATGGCCAGCATGACGACCGGGGCTTGCTTAATCCGCGCGGCCACCGGTCCCTGCTGGATACGTTCGGACGATGCGACACGGTGGGTGTAGCGTCCGCCTTCGCCGCGTGGCAGGAGGCAAAAGCGCGTCTGGATATCGCGCGGGAAGCGCTTGAAAATGCGGCGCGAGACCGTGAATGGCTGGAACATGCCGTCGCCGAA
Organism: Sphingomonadales bacterium; assembly: GCA_031421975.1. Classification (GTDB taxonomy): domain Bacteria; phylum Pseudomonadota; class Alphaproteobacteria; order Sphingomonadales; family Sphingomonadaceae; genus Sphingorhabdus_B. Next base: position 6,498 of record JANOPT010000122.1, read on the forward strand.
TTGGCGGCGTTCCATCCACAAGAGGGCGAGGAGCAGCAGCTCGCCGGTGAACGGTCCGACATGCAGAAGGGCGAACGCGTTGCCGAAGATTTGAAAACCGTACTGGAAAGTTTTGATGGGCCCAAAAGCGGCCTTGCCCTTATTCGCGGCGCGGCGCGCAAGCTGGACCGACTGGCCGACGCGCATCCGTTGCTGGCCGAGGCGCTGACCGCGCTGGATCGCGCGGTGATCGAGGCGAGCGAGGCCGAAGATAAACTGAATGCAGCCGCCCGGGCAATCGAATATGAACCGGCGCGGCTCGACGAAATCGAGGTTCGCTTGTTCGAGCTTCGCGCGCTGGCCCGCAAACATAATGTCGCGCCTGACGCAATCATATCACTGCAGCAAAACCTGACGGCGCGACTTGAATCGATCGAGGCCGGTGGTGAGGGACTGGCAAAGCTGGAGGCCGAGGTAACCGCCAAGCACGCCGTTTATGTGCGGTCGGCAACTGCATTGTCCGAAACGCGCACTGCTGCAGCGACGCGGCTCGATTCGGCGGTAAAGTCTGAATTACTACCGTTGAAGCTGGATGCAGCACAATTCCGTACCGTCGTCGAACGGCTGACGGAAGACCGCTGGACCGCATCGGGTATGGACCGTGTTGAGTTTCTTATCTCAACCAACCCCGGCGCGCCGTTCGCGCCGCTGACCAAAATCGCCTCTGGCGGAGAATTATCGCGCTTCATTCTGGCGCTTAAGGTTGCGCTGGCGGAAGAGGGCGGGGCCGCGACCATTATCTTCGACGAAATCGATCGCGGCGTTGGCGGTGCTGTCGCGGCGGCGATTGGTGAACGGCTTGCGCGCCTGGCCCGGCGGACCCAGTTGCTGGCGGTGACTCACAGCCCGCAAGTTGCCGCAAAAGGGCAGGCGCATTATTTCATCGCCAAATCCAGCGAGGGGACCGTGACGCGAACCGGGGTAACATTGCTTGACCCCGAAGCCCGCCGTCAGGAAATCGCGCGGATGCTGTCCGGGGCAGAAGTAACCGACGAGGCACGGGCGCAGGCGAAACGATTGCTGGAGGTGGTGTGACCACGCCCACCGAAGCCGATGCCGCCAACGAACTGATGCGCCTCGCGAAACAGATCGCGCATCACAACAAACGTTATCATGCGGAGGATGCGCCGGAAATTCCGGATGCCGAATATGACGCACTTGTTCGTCGTAACAATGCGCTGGAGGCAGCGTTTCCGCATCTCGTTCGCGCCGATAGTCCCAACAATGCGGTGGGTGCGGCGGTCGATGGTTCGGGGCTGAAAAAAATCACTCATGCCAAGCGGATGATGAGCCTCGACAACGCGTTCGATGCCGAGGACGTTACCGATTTCGTTTCGCGAATCCGCCGGTTTCTGAATTTGCCGGAGGACACCGCAGTTGCACTGACCGCCGAGGACAAAATCGACGGGCTGTCCTTGTCCGTCCGTTACGAAAACGGCGTATTGAAGCAGGCGGCGACGCGCGGTGACGGTACGGTGGGCGAAGATGTGACGGCGAATGTGGCCTATATCGGGGATATTCCCAAGCAATTGCAAAGTGATGTGCCCGCGATCTTCGAAATCCGCGGGGAGGTCTATATGGCCAAGTCAGACTTTGCCACGCTTAACGCAGATCAGGGAGCTAAGGGTGCCAAGATTTTTGCAAACCCGCGCAACGCGGCGGCCGGGTCTTTGCGGCAAAAGAATGCGGAGATTACCGCCTCGCGTCCGTTGCGTTTCCTGGCTCATGGCTGGGGCGAAGTCAGCGCGTTGCCGGCCGATACCCAAAGCGGAGTCATGGCACACATCGCCGCGTGGGGCATTCCCGTTTCGCCGCTGCTGCTTCAGTTTGAAGGAGCCGACGCTGCGCTGGCCCATTATGCCGATATCGAACGGGCTCGTGCCGAATTGCCTTATGATATCGACGGCGTCGTTTACAAGGTCGACCGGCTCGATTGGCAGGAACGGCTCGGTTTTGTGGCAAAGTCGCCGCGATGGGCCATCGCCCACAAATTTCCCGCCGAGCGGGCCGAGACGACGCTGGAGGCCATCGATATTCAGGTCGGGCGCACGGGAAAGTTAACGCCGGTCGGCCGGCTGATGCCTGTTACTGTGGGCGGCGTCGTGGTTTCTAACGTGACGCTGCACAATCGCGATGAAATTGCGCGGCTCGGCGTACGGCCCGGCGACCGGGTGGTGATCCAGCGGGCTGGTGATGTCATTCCGCAAGTGGTCGAGAATCTGACTCGCGACCACCCGCGCGCGTCTTATGCTTTTCCCGATCATTGTCCGGCCTGCACGTCCGAGGCTATAGCCGAAGACGGCGAGGTGGATGTGCGTTGCACCGGCGGCCTCGTCTGTCCCGCGCAACGCTTCGAACGCTTGCGCCATTTTGTTAGCCGCCCCGCGCTCGATATCGAGGGATTTGGCGAAAAAAGCATTTTGGAGTTCATTGACGCCGGATGGCTGCATTCGCCTGCGGATATTTTCAGGCTGCATACCCATCGGACTGCGCTGTTAAGCCGTGACGGCTGGCAAGAAAAGTCTGTGGATAACCTGTTAGCTGCTGTGGATAACAAGCGCGCGCCTGACGGTGGACGACTGATATTCGGGTTGGGTATCCGGCATATCGGCGCGGTGACGGCCAAAGATTTGTTCAAGAATTTCGGTACGATAAAAGCGGTCAGGGATGTCGGCATGCGCCTGGCTAGTGGCGATGAGGCTGCGGTAGCCGAGCTGACATCAATTGACGGCATTGGCGGTGCGGTAGCCCAAGCGTTGGGAGATTTTTTCCATGAGCCGCACAATGTTGAGGTCTGGGACGATTTGATGCGCGAGGTTCAGCCCCCCGCTTATGTGTCAAGCGCTCGGGACAGCGAATGGACGGGCAAGACCATCGTGTTCACCGGCAAACTGGAAACCATGAGCCGCGATGAAGCCAAATCGCAAGCAGAGGCACTGGGCGCAAAGGCTGCTGGTTCGGTCAGCGCGAAAACAGATCTGGTTGTGGCGGGGCCGGGGGCCGGATCGAAACTGAAACAGGCAACCGTGCTTGGTATCCGCGTGGTCGACGAGGCCGAATGGGCGTCGATTGTGTCTGCTACGTAGATTTTGTTGAAATTTCTTTGAGGGAGCAGACGACGCGCCAGTCAGAAAAGGAGCAACTGGCGCGTCGTCAGAACCGCGGCAACCCCCATTATGCCACCGGGTCCGAATTCGCCCCTTCAAGAACATGACGTTCAATAAAAATCCCGGCATTCCCCCAAATGGCCGCGACTCCGAAGGGGCTTATGTGACAATCATATGACTGTTTGACAGTCGCTAATGTTAAGTGGTTTACATTTATCACTATGCCTGAAAACTCAAGCCGATCGATTTCCGCGCCGTCGTTATTTTCTGCGTTTTCGCCCGCGTTGCAGGCTGAACTGCGGACATCGGCGACTCGCAAAAGATTTTGTGACGGCCAGTTTCTCTATCATCGCGGCGATCCTGCCGACGGGTTCTGGCTGATCGACCAAGGACAAGTCAAAATCGGATATTTCAGCGACGATGGCGATATGCAAGTCATTGCCATTCTGGGTGCTGGCGACAGCTTTGGCGAGCTGGCATGTTTCGGACAATTCGTACGCGTTATCGATGCCCAGGCGATGGGGCAAGTTGACGGGTTATGG
>JANOPT010000123.1:0-4927 GCA_031421975.1 Sphingomonadales bacterium
AGCACGGTACCCGCACCGATGAGCGCACGACCGCTGCACTGTTTTGCCAGCAAGCCGATCGATACAAAGGGATCCGGCGAGTTGAGCGGTACTTCAATCAGGGTCACACCGGCAGCAATGATCGCCTCGGCTACCTGAACCACTTCGTCAGGGCGGATGCCTCGCAGGATGGCGATGACGGGCATGGCCGCCAGCCGTTCTAAAAAGTCAGCCTGCAATTGTCCTGTAACCATTGTCAGGCTTCTTTCGCACGCATCGCCCGGCCGGCAGCGCTCCATATGAATGTTGCGCTGTTACCGAAGACCAGCCGGTTGACTGACAACGCCACCATCACCGAACTGGCCAGTACGACCACCATGACATCGATATAGTGCAGCCAAGGCAGCCCGACATGCTGGTAAAATGTTTCGCCGGGATACAGCGTATCGGGCTTGTAGAGCACGAAATTATGGAAAGCATATGTAGCAAAGCCAAACAGCAGCCCGGCCACCGCCGCCCGCGCATCGACATTGCGGAACAACAGCCCCGCGATGAAGGCAGACAAGATCGGCATCGAAAACAGGCCGTTCAGCTCCTGCAAAAGATTGATGATACTTTCGGCATTTTCAAAAGCAGGCACCATAGCAATCGACGTCACCGTCAGCAACGTCGTGGCAACGGTCGCGAGCCGCCAGTGATTGGCGACACGGGCAATAAATTTTTCGTGAAAGTCTATCGCGTAGAGTGCAACCGTGCTGTTCAGAATAGCCGATGTGTGCGCGATAACCGCTGCCATCATCATCGCCGCAAATGCGCCAGACATCCAGTCCGGCAGCACGGCTGCCACCAGCCTTCCATAAGCCTGATCGCCGATGTTGCCGTATAGCTTGTAGGCCACCACGCCGGGCACAACCACAATTACCGGGATAACCAGAATCCTAACGATTGCGGCGGCCAATACGCCCTTTTGGGCCTCACGAACCGTTGGTGCAGTCATCGCTTTCTGCGTGATGTTCTGATTGGTCGACCAATAGAATATTTGAATAAATATCATGCCAGTGAACAGCGTGTGGAAGGGTATCGGCGAGGTGATACTGCCGATCATCGACAGCCGTTCTTCGGGCACCGTAGATAGGTCGAAATCGACAGCAGCCATCGCCAGAACAACAACCAGAAAGGCAATTGCCAAGACGCCGATACCGGAAAAAGTATCCATTACCGCAACCGCACGCAGTCCACCTGTAATCGTGTAGATGGCGGCGATGACCGCCATTGGCGCTGCAAACCAGATCAGTGACCAATCGACGCCGAACATGGATTTCAGAAACAGGCTGCCGCTATAAAGCGCTGCGGGCAGGTAGATGAATATGTTGCCGAGAAGAAACAGCCCGGAAATAACAGTGCGGATGCTGTTGCCCTTGTATCGCTTTTCTAGCAGCTCGGTCACGGTCGTGCAGTTATTGCGATAATAGATCGGAACAAACACAAAGGCCAAAATCAACAGGCCGACAAAGCCGCATATTTCCCACCAGGCGAGCAACAGCATCTGATTGCCATTCATACCCACCAGCTGCTCGGTTGACAGGTTGGTGAGGGTTATTGCGCCCGCCACATAAAGCCAAGTGAGCCCTCCGCCCGCCAGAAAGACCTCGCGCGTGGTGCCCGATTCACTGGTCCGCCCGCCGCCTTTGCCGTGCACCTTCCAATAGGTAAGTGCGGCGATCAATAAGGTCAGCCCGAAAAATATGCCGAGCTGCAGCGCCGACGATCCACCTTCGAATATTTGCATAATCCCAACCACATCCCCGATAATAATCATATTAATATGTTAATAGCTGCGGACGCTATATTCTCCGCGCGAAAAAACAAGCACTGAATGTGATCGATGCCAAATGTCGCTACACATCATCTGATGGCCAGCGCCGCCGGCCTAAGACAACCGGAGTCACGCTGGGAGATCGCTGCGTCGCGGACCGGTTATAGGCTTCAAGGCCGCCGATTTGGCCACCACCGGCATATTAAACCCATTAATATGATTTAGTCTTGCGAACGAAAAAGCTTCGCGCTAACATTGTAAAACACGTCGGCTGCAACACGGTATGTCAAGGCCGACTGCGGACGTAAATTTTGAGTATCAAAATCGCTGATCTTGGCGTGCCAAACAGCAAAAGTGAACACCAAACGACAATGCCGGATAACAATAATCGGCAAAAACAATAATTTAGTTTTAGTGGAGGGAATAATGAAAATCAAATCACAGCTACTGCTGGGTGCCGTATTCGGGATATTAACGTCCACGGCAGCTTATGCACAATCAGCGCCTGAAACAAACCCTCCCGAAGATGCTGACGATGCAATCGTCGTCACCGGTATTCGCGCAAGTCTTAGCAATTCTGCTGCGATCAAACGCGATTCCAACGCTATAGTCGACGCTATCAGCACCGAAGATCTCGGCAAGTTCCCCGATTCCAATGTCGCCGAATCGCTCCAGCGTATTCCGGGTGTCGCAATCGATCGCAGCAGCGGCGAAGGTCGCTTCGTGACCGTGCGCGGCTTTGGACCCGCTTTCAATACGGTGCTGGTCAACGGCCGCACATTCGCCAGCGATAATCAGGGGCGCGAATTCAGTTTCGACCTTCTGGCCGCAGAACTGATCAGCGGCGCAGAGGTTTTTAAGAGCTCGCAGGCACGGCTGCAGGATGGCGGCATTGGCGCGACCCTTAACGTCAAAACGCCGCGCCCGCTTGATCTGGGCGGCTTCAAGGCGGTGTTCTCCGCCAAGGGTGTTTACGAACGCAACAGCGACAAAATATCGCCGCAGCTTTTCGGGCTGGTAAGCCAAAGCTTCGCCGACGACACAATCGGTCTATTGGCATCGGTTTCCTACCAGAAGCGCGATTCGCAAGTTCGGTTCACTCAGAACCGCGGTTATTTGCCGGGTACCACTGTAGGCCCGACGGCGACCCCGTTGTTCACCAACGTGTTTGCGCCTCGCAATCAGGATGCGGGCATCGATACGCAATCACGCGAGCGACTGGGCTTTAACGCAACCGCGCAGTTCCGCCCGAGTGATGCGCTGACCTTCACGGTTGATGGCCTTTACAACAAATTCGATGTCGATTCACGCGTCGAGTCTCTGGGCAGCTGGTTCGAGCCCTCCAGCTACACTGCTGCCACGATTGACAGCAACCGGACCGTGACTTCATTGACCACCAATGGAGTTGGCGACCTTATCCAGACCTCGAACAACCGCTTTGTGAAGACCCGTGCGGTCGGCGGCAATTTGGAATGGAACGTTAACAGCAATCTGAAAGTAATGCTTGATGCGTCTTGGTCCCGCGCCAATGACGACGCCGGTGGCAAAAATTATTTTACCGTAATCGGTATCCCAAGCGCCTATACTTTCCAGGAGGCAGTCGGCAGCGGGTTCCCGTCGACCGTCAATTATTCAAGCGATCTGACCAACCCTGCGCTTGGCCGGACCCATATCGCCCTGAGGACCGGCAACGACGAATCCGAACGCGTGATGGAGTATAAATTCGACACCGAATGGAAGTCGGACGGTGGCGTCCTGGATATGGTACGTTTCGGGCTGGTCAACACCAACCGCAAAAAGAGCAGCCAGACGATCGCAACTAACGGCAATACGTTATGCCTCTATTGCGGATACAATGAAACATCCGATCCAACACTGCTTAGCCCGTTCAATCTGGGTGGCTTTCTGGGCGGCAACGGATCGGTGCCAACGGTATTTCAGCGCTATGATGCAAATGCCTATTTCGCCTTCCTTGAAAGCGCTGCTCAAGCGGCAGCGCGTGATGCGGCTCGCGGCCTTCCTCCAGGGACCACAGCCGCTGCGCTGGCGGCGACCAATGGCTTTGATGCCGCGGTCCAGTCAAATTCATTCTCGATCAGTGAAAAAGTCTATGCAGGCTATCTTGATACCGATCTCAAGGGCGACCTAGGTTCGATGCCTTGGGTGGTGAATATCGGTGCGCGCTACATGCACACCGAGCTGACGGCGAACGGCCAGCAACTACAGCTGCTCGACCTTTTGCCGGTGCTGGGTGATCCCACGATCTACCAGGGTGTGTTTGCCAATGGCGGCGTGCCTCAGGCGTCGCAGGTTAAATCCAGCTATGACTATTTCCTGCCCAATCTGAACATCAAGGTTAACCTGACCGACAATATCGTGGCTCGTTTCGCGGCATCGCGGACCGTTACCCGTCCGCAGGTCCGTGACCTGGCGCCGCGCACAAACTTCGATGTGTTGCGTCCCGCCAGCCTAGACGCCAGCGGCGGAAACCCCAACCTGAAACCTTACACGTCAAACAATTTCGATCTGTCGTTCGAATGGTATCCATCGGCAACCACAACGCTATCGGCTGCCGTATACTACAAGAATATCAAAGACTTCATCGTGCAAACTCGGTCGGCAGAGGCTTTCACAATCGCGAATGCGGGCGGCTTGCCGATCGGTAACGGCATAACCGGCCCGAATGAGGCGACGTTCAATGTACGCCGTCCGCGTAACGCAGAATCTGCCAATGTTCGCGGGATCGAATTGAACGCAGTTCACACTTTCGATTACCTTCCATCGCCGTTGGATGGCTTTGGCGTGGCGTTGAATGCCACCTTCGTAAAAAGCAATGCAACATTCGATCCGGCAACCACCGTCACGTCGTTCGCGGTGGAAGGCCTTGGCAACAGTTATAACGCTACGGCCTTTTTCGAGAAAGGCGGGTTTGAGGCCCGAGTAGCATGGAACCGTCGCGGTCGCTTCCTGGAGGCATTGGTTACACCGGGCCAAGGTGGCGACCCTGTGTTCCGCCGGGCATATGATCAGGTTGATGTCCGTGCGAGTTATGATGTGTTCGAATTTGCCCAGATCTTTGTAGAAGGCACCAACGTGCTCAGTTCACGCAACATCACCACCGGTCGTTTTGAC
>JANOPT010000124.1:0-1821 GCA_031421975.1 Sphingomonadales bacterium
CGCCGGTGGGCAGCACGTACATGGTCAAGGGTCAACAGATCGCTCATGATATGAGGCCCTATCGCATCTAGCGTTGTGAGAAAACAAACATTAAGAGCCTGTCATGACTAGAATTGCTTTCATCGGTTTGGGCGTCATGGGAGGCCCGATTGCGCGATATCTGAAACAGGCAGGGCACGAGCTTACGGTTTACAATCGTTCGCGCGCAAAAGCCGAAGCGTGGGTAGCAGCACATGGCGGAACACTTGCTGCATCCCCTGCCGACGCGGCAAGGGACGCCGACGTCGTCATCAGTTGTGTCGGTACAGATGATGATCTGGCAGGCGTGACGCTTGGCAGGGATGGCGCATTTGCCGCCATGGCAAAGGGCAGCCTCTATATCGACCACACAACAGTTTCGGCCCGTATCGCTCGCCAACTGGGCGTTGAGGCAAAGTCACGCGGCCTGCTCGTCATCGATGCACCGTTGACCGGCGGGCAAATTGGCGCAGAAAACGGGACACTGTCTATCATGTGCGGCGGCAGCGAAGCATCAATGGATGCTGCGCGTCCGATCATGGCGCCCTATTCCAAACGCATCGTCCATGTCGGTGGACCGGGCACCGGACAAACAACCAAGATGTGCAACCAGATCGCTTTTGCTGGCATTATCCAGTCGCTTTCCGAAGCGATGCGGTTCGCGCAATCAGCCGAGCTGGACGTCGAAAAGGTGTATGAAGCGATTTCCGGCGGGGCAGCGCAAAGCTGGCAAATGGACAATCGATGGGCGACCATGGCAGAAGACAAGTTCGATTTCGGCTTTGCCGTCGACTGGATGCGTAAAGACCTCGGACTGGCGCTGGAAGAAGCCCGCGCACTTGGCGCGACACTTCCTACCACTGCCCTGATCGATCAGTTTTATGCCGATGTGCAACAAATGGGTGGCGGCCGCCTCGATACCAGTGCGATTGTGAAAAGGTTACCAAAAGGATGATAAGTCAAAGCCCCGAAATCCGTTCGTGTCGAGCGAAGACGAGACACCCATTAATTTCGCTCGACACGAACGGAAAAAATATGTTCAGGAAAACTTTCGCCCTCGCCCTCCTCACCCTTACGACCCCCGCATTGGCCGATGGCCTTGTCGAGAATGTCAACGGCATCACGCTGGACGATGATGGCAAGGTGGTGCGTTTTAATGCGATACTGGTCGGCAAGGATGGCAAAGTCACCGAATTGCTGACAAAAAAGGACAAGCTGCCCAAGCAGCTCGATTTTCGTCATGATGGACGCGGCGCAACGATGTTGCCTGGGCTGATCGACGCGCATGGCCATGTCATGGGCCTTGGTTTTCAGCAGCTTACCCTCGACCTATCGGGAACCAGCACGCTTGCCGAGGCGCAAGCCGCAATCCGGGATTATGCCGCGAAGCATCCCGATCGTCGCTGGATTATCGGGCGTGGCTGGAATCAGGAGAAATGGGGCCTTGGCCGTTTCCCGACCGCCGCCGACATGGATACGGCCGTCAACGACCGGCCTGTCTGGCTCGAACGCGTCGATGGCCATGCAGGCTGGGCCAACAGCCGCGCAATGGAAATCGCCGGAATAACTGCGGCCACGAAATCGCCCCCTGGTGGACGTATCGAAGTGACTGCCGGGAAACCGAACGGCATTTTCGTCGATGCGGCATCTGAGCTTGTGGGCAAATTTGTGCCTACGCCCAAACCTGCCGAGCGCGACCTGGCGTTTGCCGAGGCGCAAAAGAAACTGCTGTCGCAAGGGATCACTGCGATTGCCGATATGGGCACATCGATGGACGACTGGCAAAGCTATCGCCGTGCGGGC
>JANOPT010000125.1:0-2181 GCA_031421975.1 Sphingomonadales bacterium
ATTGGTGCCGTGGATACGGACGACCGCTGCATCGCCGCCAGAGAGCTGCGCGGTGTCGCCGCCGACCTGTGAGTCATATTGTTGCCAGATCCATGCGCGCGACGCGAGGTCCGGGCAGGCCATCAGCTTCAATAAATCCGCGCCAATATCGGTGCTTTCGGGTATATCGCCCAGCGGTTTGACGTTGGCCCAAGCTTTATATTCTTCCTTCGACGCAGCGGGCCGGTCATAGAGCGGCGCGTCCTCGGCGAGCGGCCCAAGCGGAATGTCGCAGACGACTTCGCCCTTGAAGGTCAGCACCATATGCCCGGTATCGGTCACTTCGCCGATCACCGCAAAATCCAGTTCCCATTTGTCGAAAATCGCCTTGGCAAATTCCTCGCGGCCGGGCTTGAGCACCATCAACATGCGTTCCTGAGACTCGCTCAGCATCATTTCATAAGGCGTCATGCCCTCTTCGCGGCATGGCACCATGTCCATGTTGAGGATAATGCCTGCCTTGCCGTTGGTCGCCATTTCGACGCTGGAACTGGTCAAGCCAGCCGCACCCATATCCTGGATCGCGACAATCGCGTCCGATGCCATCAATTCGAGGCAGGCCTCGATCAACAGCTTTTCTGTAAACGGATCGCCGACCTGAACCGTGGGACGTTTTTCCTCGATATCCGCGCCAAAGTCGGCGCTCGCCATCGTCGCGCCGTGGATACCGTCGCGGCCGGTTTTCGAACCGACATAGACGATAGGGTTGCCAACGCCGGTCGCGGCGGAGTAAAAAATCTTGTCCTGATCGGCTATCCCCACGGTCATCGCGTTGACGAGGATATTGCCGTCGTAAGCCGGATGGAAATTGACCTCGCCGCCCACGGTCGGCACACCGACACAATTGCCATAGCCGCCAATGCCCGCGACCACACCCTGCACCAGATGTTTCATCTTGGGATGGTCGGGCCGTCCGAAGCGCAGCGCGTTGAGATTAGCGACGGGCCGTGCCCCCATCGTGAAAACGTCGCGCAAGATACCCCCAACGCCGGTCGCTGCACCCTGATAGGGTTCGATATAGCTCGGATGGTTGTGCGATTCCATTTTGAAGATGGCGGCAAGCTTCGTGCCGTTCGGACCTTCGCCGATATCGATCACGCCCGCATTCTCGCCGGGGCCACAAATGACCCAAGGGGCGGTCGTGGGTAGTTTCTTCAAATGGATACGCGAAGATTTGTACGAGCAATGCTCGGACCACATCACAGAGAATATGCCAAGCTCGGTTATGTTTGGCTCGCGCCCCATCGCGTCCAGCACGCGGGCATATTCTTCTTCATTCAGACCATGGTCGGCGACGATTTGGGGTGTGATTTCGGACATGGCAGCGCCTTAGCGAGACGTCGCTTTTTGTGCCAGTCCTAATGCTGCGCCGAACGCGCGACCCGCCACGATGCCAGTGTGATGATGCCATAAGCAAAAAGCGCAAGCAGGCTGGTGCCTAGCGTGACTTCGGGCTCGACGGGGCCAAACCAGTTAAACGCCTGTAGCGCCAGCATGATTACGCCAAGCATCAGTAAGGGCGCCGTCCTGGGCTTAGCCTTCCGCGCGTAAATCCAGAGCGCACCGAAAGTGAGGATCAGTTCGAGGGGCATCTCGATGACCGGGTGGTTCCACAGGCCAAGTCCCAGCTTCGGTTCGCTCCCCGCCATCGTGAGGTCGGGCACATGCACGAGCAGATCAAGAAACCAGTGTGACAGCACGACCAACGCAGCGATGACAGCTGCCGTGCGGTTACGACTGGCCGCAAATATCAACGCGCCGAACCCAGCAGCCCATACCGCTGACCCCAGCAGACTATGCGTGTATGGCATGTGGTACAAATCCATCGGGTTCATGACCGACATGCCAGGCGTTACCCGCATCGACTCGATACCGAACATCAGAAACAGAAAAAACGCCCAATCAACCAGTTGCGCGGCAATAAACAGCGCAGGCAGGCTCGGCGCTTGCCTGTGCGTCGCTGCGACCATTGCTGGCGCCCAATGACCAATGAACATAATGAAGCCCTCCCTTTGGGACAGGCTAGCAGCTTTGAGTACAAAATAAATGGCCGCTGGTATTGCTACCAGCGGCCACTGCGTCTGATGTTGGAAGTCCCTGACCCGAGGGTCATTCTTTCCGCTGTCTGACGTCCGGTTCCCC
>JANOPT010000126.1:0-5431 GCA_031421975.1 Sphingomonadales bacterium
CGTCAGTTCAGGCTCGGCCTCCATCCGCGCGGTTTTCATCGCCAGCACTTTTTCCACTCCGCGCCGCCAGATTTGCGAGGTTGTTGCGACGACAACCCCAACGCCGCGTTCCACCGCAACGCTGTTCCATGGTGCGCCGACACAGATGCCATCAACTTCACCCGCAGCCAACGCATCAGCGGAAAATGGCGGGGCAATCGTGACGATTTCGAGATCCACATTGGGATCAAGGCCGCTGCCGATCAGCCAGTAGCGCAGCATGTAATTATGGCTGGAATAGCGGTGGACGACGCCCAGCCGCAACGGCCTGCCTCCCGCCTTTTTTGCCAGCGCCAGCATGGCAAGCTTGCGGCCCACCGATTTAATGTCGCCGGGCAGGCCAATGTTCGTGACCTCCGCCGCCAGTTCCGGGCGTAGTGTCACCGCATTCCCGTTCAGTCCCAACACAAACGGCACCGACAGCGGCACTGCTGGACGACCCCGTCCCAGGGACGTCGCAATTGCCAGCGGCGCAACCAGATGGGCTGCGTCGCTATGTCCGTAAAGCAACCGGTCAAGCACCGTCGCCCAACTCATGTCGCGAACAAGGTCGAGCGCCAGCCCTTCCTCTTCGGCAAAGCCAAGCTCGCGCGCCAATATCGGCAAAGCGGCGTCGACAAGTGGTAGGAAGCCAACGCGCACAGGCAAAAGGCTCATAATCCCCCCATTAGTTTTTCCGCGGTCAGCAATGCATCGGCGACATCGCCGATCTTGCGCCCGCTATCCATCGCTGCCTTACGCAGTGCCGCATAAGCAGCGGGCTCGTCCAGCCCGCGTTTCTTCATCAGCAACGCTTTAGCGGCATCCACCATGTTACGCTCCGCCAATTGCCCGCGTGCGTCGTCGAGTTCGGCACGCAATCGGGCAAAGGCGTTAAAGCGTTTGATGGCGACATCCAGCACTGATCGAATCCGGTCGGGTTTCATTCCGTCTACGACATAAGCGGACACACCCGCATCAATCGCGGCCTCGATCGAGCTATCATCGGCCCGGTCGACAAACATCGCGATCGGCCGGGATATCGCACGGGAAATCGCGAACAGTTCCTCCAGCTCGTCACGCTGCGGATTGGCAAGGTCGATGAGGACCACATCGGGCGAGAGCTGCTCGATACGTGAGACGAGCCCGTGACGATCCGCCAGCACGGTGATATCGCTCGACCCTGACGCGATCAGCCCTTCTGCAATCACAGCCGCCCGCGCCGGGCTTTCGTCAACGATGACTATACGCATGTGATTCGATCATGTTGCGGTGCAACATAGACCGACGGATATGCGAAGCAAGGCGCTAATTGGCCTCCGATGCTATCGGCGTGTGTCAGCCGTCGCACTCACGTGCAAAGACCGGGGAGGCAATGTTTTACAGCGACGTTATGCTGGCGATGGACAATATTTGTTCAGATAGTCGCCATGGCTGGGCATATGCTGAACAACAAAGCGGATCGATTGCTCCATCGCGTCGATCTCCTGACGGGTCGTCGGCTCTTTCACGGCATCTGCCATCGCGTTGTGGCTTCCCATCGCGATCCCCTGCCCCATCATCACTGCGGCCCAGCTGGTTTCGGTAAACAGTTCGTTATCCTCGCGGAATATCTGGCCATTGTGCCGGAACAACTCGATCTTCTCCGTGAGGCTGTCGGGCACACTCATGTTGCGGCAATAGTTCCAGAACGGGCTGTCGTCGCGGCTGGTGGCGTTGTAATGCAGGATCAGGAAATCGCGGATCCGGTTATATTCCTTGGCAGTCAAACGGTTGAACGCATCCTCCTGAACCTGCGAAATGCCCTCCAGCGAAAGCAGCGCGATCAACTTGTTTATGCCGGTGTTGACGAGGTGAAGCGAGGTTGACTCAAGCGGTTCCATGAACCCCGACGCCAGCCCCAATGCCACTACATTCTTGTTCCAGAATTTCTTGCGCCGACCAGTCACGAACCGCAGAAAATTGGGATCGGCTTGAGGTTTTCCGGCGATGTTTCCGACCAAGATTCCGTGCGCTTCGTCATCCGACATATATTCGCTGCAATAGACATGGCCGTTACCGTTGCGGTGTTGCAACGGCACCTGCCACTGCCATCCGGCCGAATGGGCGGTGGCGCGCGTGTACGGCAATGGTCCGCTGCCGTCTTCGCGCAGGCACGGCAACGCCACCGCCCGATTACACGGCAGATAGTTCGACCAGTCATCATATCCGGTTTTCAACGCCTGTTCGATCAGCAGTCCGCGAAAGCCCGAGCAATCGATAAACAGGTCGCCCGAAATGACGTTCCCGTTTTCCATTGTCACCGACGAGACAAAGCCGCTCTCGCCGTCCAGCGTCACATCGGAAATTTTACCCTCGAGCCGGACGATACCGCGCGCTTCGGAATATCGGCGGAGGTATTTCGCATAGCGCCCCGCATCGATATGATAAGCATAATTGACCGGCGGCAGGTCGTCACGCTGGTAATCTTCTGTGCGGGCAAAGCGCCCGAAGTGCGCGGCCATTGTCTCGATATTAAAAACCTGGATCGGCCTTTTGTCGCCGGCTGCGCGATATTTATGCCACACATGGTGGAACGATATGCCGTCGATATTATAGCCATAGTCGCCGAAGGGATGGATATAGCTGTCCCCGATTTTTCCCCAGTTGACGAACTGGATACCGAGTTTGAAGCTCCCCTGGACTGCCGAAAGCATTTCTCGCTCGTCGACGTCGAGCAGTTTGTTAAAATCGAGAAACGGCGGAATAGTGGCCTCGCCAACCCCAACCGTGCCGATATCTTCCGACTCGATAAGCGTTATTGCGACCGGTTTTCCAGCGCGGAGGCGCGATAAAGCAGCAGCCGCCATCCAACCCGCAGTTCCGCCACCCACGATTACAATATGCTCAATCGCCATTCTGCCTTTTCCTCTCTACATCCGCATAGCGTGAAATTGACATAACGCAAATTGTGAACGTTCATTTTTCCCTCTTGTGAACGCTCTCAATTTTAGTTATGCGTTAGCGTGAACGGTGGGAAACATACCCCCGGAGCACATATCAGGGAGGATCACTTGGCTCGCACATCATTATTCGGAGCATCGCGTTCGCAGCGACTTATCGCACTGACGACAGCTTCAAGCCTCGCATTGTGCGCCGCACAGCCCGCATTTGCACAAACGGCCGAGCAACCTGAAGCCGCCGTGAAAACAGAAGAAGCCGAAGACGCAATCGTCGTCACCGGCTTTAGAAAGTCACTTGAAACGGCGCAAAACGTCAAACGTGACGCAGATACGTTCGTTGACGCGATTACAGCAGAAGACATTGGCGCACTTCCCGACCGTTCGGTTGCCGAAGCACTTCAGCGCGTCCCCGGCGTCAACATCGGACGCTTTGAAAAGACCTCCGACCCGGATCGTTTCTCGGTCGAGGGTACCGGCGTCATCATTCGTGGCCTGCCTTACGTTCGCTCAGAACTGAACGGGCGCGACATCTTTTCCGCCACCGGTGGAACGGTGCTCTCATTTAATGACGTGTCGCCCGAACTGCTGGGTCGGGTCGAAGTCTTCAAAAACGTCACAGCCGATATGATCGACGGCAGTATTGCCGGCACGGTCAACCTCGTCACGCGCAAGCCGCTCGACAATCCTGGTTTCAAGGTCGCCGGCACGATTGAGGGGAATTATGGCGACCTGGCCAAAAAATGGTCGCCGGGATATTCCGGCATCATTTCGAACACTTGGGAGACGAGCGGGGGAAGCCGGTTCGGTCTCCAGCTTGGCTATGCGCGGTCCGAGCTTATCAGCCGGACGGATGCGTCTCAGCTGACCGATCCCTGCTACCGTGCCGCTACGCTGACGTCCACGTGCCTTCGTCCGCGGAATGTTGGTTCAGGCGGATTTGGCGGCGATACGACTTTCGACGAAACCAACTTCCCGCCCCCAGGCACGGTCATCGTGCCAAAAGGGGCCGGTGTTCGCACCACCACGCTGGAACGTGACCGCGAGGCGTTTTCAGCCGTTGCCCAGTTCGAAAGTGGCGACGGCCGTTTGAAGGCAAAGGCCGAGTTTCTCCGTTCTAAAACCAAATTCTTCACTGACGAATTTGCAATCCTTGCACTGGTGAACAATGACGCCGGCTTCCCGGTACAGGCCAATGGCAGCACCTGGACGTTTGACGATAATAATGTGTTCCAGACCGGCACCCTGACCCAGACGGGTGGCGATTCCGGCTTCTCGCCCTGGGGTGGCCTGCCAACCGAGCTGCTGCGTTTTCAGCGCAAGACTAAAGCGACGACCGAAGATTTCTCGTTCGATGCCCAATTCGAAGCTACCGACCGCCTGCGCTTCAACTTTGAAATGCAGCACATTGGATCAGAGCTCAGCCAGGACGCCATTATCGGCAATATGGCGACATTCTCGGATGTCCGTATCGATAATACCGGTAATGTTCCGAACATCGAATTCATCACGCCGCAAGGCGCGCCGCAGGGCATCTACGGTAGTCCGGAATACACTTATTTCTGGTTCTTGCTCGATAGCCAGGCCCGCAATGAAGGTGATCTCAACAGTCTTCGTTTCGATGCCGACTATGACATCAGTGATGAAGGTTTCTTAAAGAAAGCGCGCTTCGGTACGCGCTGGGCAGAACGCAACCGCGTTACCCGCGACACGAATTTCGGCAACTGGGGTACGCTGGGTGCGCCTTGGACCGGACGGGATGGGTCGTGGAATAGGCCTGGTCCCAGCGGGCCATTGCCAGGTGCGCGCCCCTATGGCGGCGGCGGCGGCGCATATCCGATTGATTTCCCCGATGCAGCATCGTTCCGCAATCCATTTGCCGACGGTTTTCAGCGCGGCAATTCGTCGATCCCGATCGAGAATGGCGGCGGCTTTTTCTACGGCGGTGACGATTTCATCGGCGAGTATCTGAACGGTACCACCGCCGCCCAAGGCGCCGCGATCACCCGTTGGTCCTTCCCCGACCGCCTGGGCGAAGCTTGGGAGCCGATCACCGATCGTCTCAATGCTGACGGAACGCCTTGCGCCCCGTTCTGCACCGGCGAAATTTCTGACGTAACCGAATACACCAAGGCAGCCTATGCCCGGGTCGATTTCGGTAGCGATTTTGGCAACGGGTGGAATATCACCGGCAACTTCGGCGTACGATACGTCGCCACGACAGTCGAAAGCGGCGGCGTAATAACGCTGCCAAACCCTGATCGGTTCGATGCTGTTGCAGCCGGCGGCAATGGCGACGGCACAGTTCAAATTTCCGAGATCCAGACAGTCTGCAACAATACGGTTCCAGGCCAGCAGAGACCCGGATTCTGCACATTGTCCAGCGCCAGACAGTCCGAGTTCGCCGCGGCGCATACCGGGCAGGTGATCGTCGATGATCGCGACATAAAATTCGATCACTGGCTGCCCAGCTT
>JANOPT010000127.1:0-5668 GCA_031421975.1 Sphingomonadales bacterium
GCAAGTTATGCATAGGCATAAGGCCCACCTTTTTCCAATGCCGCCTGATAGGCCGGGCGAGCGTGGATCGCCGCGACATAGGATGTAAGCTTGGGCTTATCCGCAGCCATGCCCATTTTGACGGCGGCTTCCGCCGGAAAGCTCATCATGATGTCGGCACCGGTAAGGCCGTCGCCGACGAAGAAGCCGGAGGGCAGCAAGCGGTCTTCCATATACCCGAAGTGGCTTTCGAGCTGCTGCTTAATCCGTGGTTGAAGCGGCGCAGCGGCATCGCCCAGACGCCCGGTGTAAAGATTGAGCAGGATGGGCGTCATTACCGAACCTTCGGCAAAGTGCAGATATTCCATGTACCGGATATGGTCGTCCGACCCACGCGCAGGAACAAGACGTCCGCCGCCGTGCCGTTCGCAGATATACTCGACAATCGCGGCGGATTCGCAAATCACCTTGCCATGATCTTCGATGACCGGTGATTTACCCAAAGGATGGATTTCGAGCAGTTCAGGTGGTGCAAGATTAGTCACGGCATCGCGTTGGTGGTGCCGAATCTCGTATGGCACGCCGAGCTCCTCAAGCAGCCAGAGGATTCGCTGCGAACGCGAATTGTTAAGATGATGGACGATGAGGGTCATGTCTTTTGCTCCTGATTATTTGGATGAATAAGCGCCGCAAGCTCACGGATAAATTTGGCAGCAAGAATAGCGGTGACGCCATTTATGTCCCGGCTGGGGTTTAGCTCGACGATGTCCGCGCCGACTATTTCTGCTGTTTGCTTGGATAAGATAGCCAATACTTCGCGGACAGTGAGCCCGCCTGGTTCGGGATGCACGACGCCAGGGGCTTCGGATGGATCGATGCCGTCGAGGTCAATGCTGATATAAAGCGGGCTTCCCAGAACTGGCACCTTGTCAGGATGAAAATCGGCCATCGGGACAATCTCGACACCGAACCGATCAGCCTGATCGCGGCAATGACGGGTTAGCGTGCGAATGCCGACCTGCACAAGGCGTGCGGCGTGGCCCCGCTCCATGATGCGGGCAAAGGGCGAGGCGTGGCTGCGCGGGTTTCCTTCGAAGTCGGCATAGAGATCGGGATGCGCGTCGAAATGCAGGATGTTCACTGGACCGTGCCGCGCCGCGATCGCAGCAACCAACGGATAGGTAACAGCATGGTCGCCGCCAAGCGATATCGGGACTGCACCTAAAGCCAGAACATCGTCGATCGCGCGGGCGATCTTGACATCGTCATCAGCCACATCGCTGTCGGAAAGCGGCAGGTCGCCGCGATCGACGAGGTCGATATCGGTGCCGATCTCAAGGCCGTCTGACGTAGAGAGATTACCGCGATCGCTCCACAGTGCCTCACGGATCGCGGCGGGTGCAAATGCTGCGCCGCGTTCGAACGAACTGTTCTGGTCAGTGGGTAGGCCGATGACGTGGATGGCGGGTCGCATATGTCCAAATGAAGCTACCCGTTCGGAGATGTCAAGCGATGCGGCCATTGTACGCAATAGTCAAAGTTTGCATTAAGTTGGCACCGCCATAGCATCGCACAACAGAATGACCCGCCCCGGGGTGGACCAGGGCGGGTCGAAAGCGCAGTCTCAGGCAAGGCCGCGCTTAATCCTCCGGGGGAGAGGAAACTTATTCGGCTGCAGTGTCGTCGGCGTCCGGTCCGGTCATCATGACTTCTGCCACTTCCTCGGTTTTGCCGCGAATGGCCGCTTCGAGCTTTGTTGCGACTTCGGGGTTTTCCATCAGATAATTCTTGGAATTTTCACGCCCCTGCCCGATTCGAATCGAATCGTAGCTAAACCAGCTACCGGATTTTTCGACCAATCCTGCCTTCACGCCCAGATCAAGCAACTCGCCGGTCTTGGAAATACCTTCGCCATACATGATGTCGAATTCAACCTGCTTGAATGGCGGCGCAACCTTGTTCTTGACGACCTTCACGCGCGTAGTGTTACCGACGATATCCTCACCCTGCTTGATCTGACCAGTGCGGCGAATATCCAGACGCACCGATGCGTAGAATTTCAGAGCATTGCCGCCCGTGGTTGTTTCAGGCGAGCCGTACATCACGCCAATCTTCATGCGAATCTGGTTGATAAAGATCACCATGCAGTTCGATCGGCTGATCGATCCGGTAATCTTGCGAAGTGCCTGCGACATCAAACGCGCCTGCAGCCCCACATGCGTATCGCCCATTTCACCTTCGATTTCTGCACGCGGCACCAAAGCAGCGACCGAGTCGATAACGAGAATGTCGACTGCGTTTGAACGCACCAATGTATCGGCGATTTCCAGCGCCTGTTCGCCTGTATCAGGCTGGGAAACGATCAGATTGTCGATATCCACGCCCAGCTTCTTTGCATAACCCGGATCGAGCGCATGTTCGGCATCGATAAACGCTGCGGTGCCGCCAAGCTTTTGCGCTTCAGCGATAACATGCAAGGTCAGCGTCGTTTTGCCGGAGCTTTCGGGACCATAGATTTCGACGACGCGGCCCTTGGGCAGGCCGCCAATGCCCAGCGCAATATCCAGACCCAACGAGCCGGTTGAAATCGCATCAATGGCAATCGCCTCACGGCTGCCCAGCTTCATCGCGCTGCCCTTGCCGAAGGCACGGTCGATTTGCGCCAGCGCGGCTTCCAGCGCTTTTTCACGGTCTGCGTTATTCATATTCTTTGCCTGATCCCCATCGATTACTTTAAGACTTGCTGCCATTTTTCCACTCCTTAGCTTCATGTCCGCCCCGGAACATCACCGGAACAAACATGCATGTACTTCATGTGTTCTAAAAGAACAAGAGTGGAACGAATTATTTTTAGCACTAATTTTCAACGCGTCGCATTCATTATTGCTCGCGCGCCAATGCCTCCTGCACCGCCTCGGCAATTTGCTGCACGGAAAACGGCTTCGGCAGGAATGAAACATTGTCCAGACTGATGGTTTCCCGCAATTGTTCCTCGGCATAGCCGGACATGAACAGCAACCGGATATCACCGAAGTGCCGGCGCAGATCGCGCGCCATCGTCGGGCCATCCATATTGGGCATCACGACATCCGACACCACAAGATCATAGCGTTTTCCGTCGGCAAACAGCGCCAGCGCCTCTTCGCCATCGCACGCGGTCTCCACCACATAACCCTGTCGGACCAGTGCGCGTTCGGCAACCGCGCGGACCATATCCTCATCCTCGACTATCAATATCCGGCCGCTGCCCCACAAATCCTTCGGCTTGTAGAATTCACGCTTGCCAGTCTCCACAACGGGTGCCTCGCCGGCGTGCACGGGCAGATAAATATCGAAACGGGTCCCCTGCCCCGGTTCCGATTCGGCAAAGATAAACCCGCCCGATTGTTTGACAATGCCATAGACGGTCGACAGGCCAAGCCCTGTGCCCTTGCCCACTTCCTTCGTCGTAAAAAAGGGTTCGAAAATCTTGCCGAGATTTTCTTTCGATATGCCGACGCCGCTATCCTCGACCGACAGCACAACATAATCGGCGACCGGCAACACCTCGCTGGCCATCGCCCGCACTTCGCTTTGCCCGACCGCTTTGGTGCTGATGTGCACCACACCGCCCTTTGGCATCGCATCGCGGGCGTTGACACCCAGATTGATGATAACCTGTTCCAGTTGCCCCGGGTCGGCACGTACTGCGCCCATCGCCCGGCCGTGGTGGACCTCCAATCGGACGGTTTCACCCAATAGCCGTTTCAGCAGGCTGGATACATCGGCCACGACATCGGCAAGCTGCAGCACTTGCGGTCGCAACGTCTGCTGCCGGGAAAAGGCGAGCAATTGCCGCGTCAGGCTGGCGGCGCGGTTCGAGTTGTTCTTAATCTGCTGGATATCGTCATAATCGCCGTCTCCGGGCTGATGACGCAGCAATATCAGATCGCAGTAGCCGATAATTGCTGTCAGGATGTTGTTAAAGTCATGGGCGACGCCGCCAGCGAGCTGGCCTATCGATTCCATCTTGGTCTGCTGTGCGACCTGACGTTTGAGCTTGGTTTCTTCGCTATTGTCCTTGAGGCCAAGCAGCACAGCGGCCTCCCCCAGCCCGCGCACCCCCGCAATCGACAACGCGATCACTTCGTCGGGCCGCTCTTTCAGACGCACCGCGATATCACCCGAATTGGCCGAGCCGCTGCCATAACGGCGGATGCTTTCAAGCACTGCTGCTTTGTCTTCGGCTATCACCAGATCGCCGGGATAAGGTGGCAATTGTTCAGATGGAATATCGATGACGCGCGCAAATGACTCATTTGCAAATAGAAAACGTCCGTCGCGGTCAACCAGCGCAAGACCCAGCGGCAAGGTCGACAGCAATTGTTCGACATGTGCCAGCGCCATGCCGCGCTCTACTTTCGCCGCTTCTTCATCGACCGCAAGCAACAATGACGCGCCTTGCGCTTCGTCCTCAGCCAGCGGCACATGCAGCAACCGGATCGGCAATCCGCGCCGCCCTTCGCGTTCGAAGAAGATACTGCCCTTTTCGTCCATCCGCATATAGGACGCAAATTCGCGGCCAGTAATCGGTTCATTATCGTTGCCCGTGGCGCGCAGCGCATAGGCTGCATTTGCCGCGCGAATCCGTCCGTCGGCGCCGATAGAAACCGCCATCACGCCGCTATTGGCCATCGCCCGGCCGATGCGGCCCGTGATAAGCTCGATGGCCCGGCTTTCGATGTCGAGCCGCTCGATGGGAGCCAGCCGCCACAACAGATATTCATCCGCCGCCCCTGCGCGCGCCACTTTTACGCTGAACTGTCGTCCGTCCTTTGCGATGGCATCAATCTGCGCGCTGCCGTCTCGCCATGCCGCACGGCCAGCGGTTACCAGCAACTCACGGCTCGCCTCATCGACGCCCAGGTCAGGCGGCGCTTTCAGGCCCGCAAAGGCCTTGGTGAAATGATCATTGGCGCAAACCAAGCGCCCTGCCCTATCGCTAATGGCAATCGCCGCGTTACTAAGTTGCGCGGCTGCGTGGGTTATCGACCAGTCGGGCGGAAGCGTTTGGGTGGATTCCGAAGCCGGACGGGTGCGCCTGGCATAGTCAACAAGCGCCCAAGCGGCGACCATTGTCCCTGCGGTAGCGCCAACAAGAATCAGGTTTGTCGTCGCAAACCACAAGATTGCCAGCGACAACAGCGTCGCCGCCGCCAACAGCATTGCGTGCTGTCGGCCCGACTGGACTGCCTCGTCCTGATCGCCCCCGAAAATCTGCAACTGGGTCGGGGGCGATGATGGCAACAAGTTGGTTCCTTACCAGATGCGGACGCGTTCCTCGGACTTGAGGTATAGTTTGCCGTTCGCTTTCGGCTGGAACGCTTCGTACCATTTGTCAATATTGCGCACCACCCATGCGCGCTGCGCCGATGGGCTATGTGGGTCAGTTATCAGCCGCTGACGCAGGTTCGCTTCACGATAATTGCGCCGCCATACCTGCGCCCAGCCAAGGAAAAAGCGTTGATCACCGGTCATACCGTCCAATACCGGCGGCTCTGTGCCGCCAAGCGATGCCTTGTAAGCGTCATAAGCAACGGTCAGGCCCGCAAGATCGCCAATATTTTCACCCAATGTAAATTCGCCCTTCACATTGGCATCGGGGAAAATCTTATATGCGTCATATTGTGCAATCAGTTGCTTGCCCGCC
>JANOPT010000128.1:0-9914 GCA_031421975.1 Sphingomonadales bacterium
CGCACGCTCGACTTTGCGGGCGTTGCCATGATTTTCCATGTCGATGAAGTCGATCACGACTAGTCCGGCCATGTCGCGCAAACGCAACTGCCGCGCAATTTCGCGTGCGGCTTCCAGATTGGTGGCAAGCGCGGTTTGTTCGATACCATGTTCCTTGGTCGAACGTCCCGAGTTGATGTCGATCGATACCAGCGCTTCGGTCGGGTTGATGACGATATAGCCGCCCGATTTCAGCTGAACGATCGGCTGATACATGGCGTTGAGCTGATCTTCGACATGATAACGCTGGAACAGCGGCACCGGGTCGGCATAATGCTGCACACGCTTTGCATGGCTTGGCATAAGCAGTTTCATAAAGTCCTTCGCGGCTTTATAACCGTCCGTACCCTCGACAAAAACCTCGTCGATATCCTTGTTATAGATATCGCGGATCGCGCGTTTGATGAGGTCGCTGTCGGTGTGAATCAACATCGGCGCGGCACCTTTGAGGGTGTTTTCGCGGATGCCGTCCCACAGACGCGCGAGATAATCGAAATCGCGTTTGATTTCAGGCTTTGTGCGCGCAAGGCCAGCAGTACGAATGATACAACCCATGGTCGCGGGTAGCGTCAGGTCAGACATAATCGACTTCAACCGCTTGCGGTCCGCCGCGCTGTGGATTTTGCGGCTGATACCACCGCCATGCGAAGTGTTGGGCATGAGCACGCAATACCGGCCAGCCAAGCTGAGATAGGTCGTCAGCGCCGCGCCTTTGTTTCCGCGTTCTTCCTTGACGACCTGAACCAGCAAAACCTGACGGCGATGAATGACGTCCTGGATTTTGTACCGGCGGCGCAGGTTCATGCGCTTGGCGCGGACTTCGTCGCTGGCCTTGGGTGCGCGGCCTTCGCCACTATTATTACGGCCTCCACGTCCGCGACGGCGACGGTTGTTGCGGTCATTGCCGTTGCGCCCGTTGTCTTCGTCTGACGCCTCTTCGCTGTTGTCGTCGAGCTCGGGTTCTTCGCCTTCGCTCATGTCGATGGTGTCAACACTGTCGTCGCTATCAACTTCGATCAGGTCGGTTACTTCGTCCTCACGCTGTTCCGAACCCTGCATGATATCCGACGGTTCGTCGTCGTCATCCTCTTCCTGTTCGCGAAGCGCGGCCTCTTCGGCAGCGGCCTCGGCCTCTTCGGCCAGAAGACGCTCGCGGTCTTCCCTGGGGATCTGATAATAATCCGGGTGGATTTCGGCAAACGCCAGGAAACCGTGGCGGTTGCCGCCATAGTCGATAAACGCCGCCTGCAGCGACGGTTCGACGCGGGTAACTTTAGCCAGGTAAATATTGCCTTTGAGCTGCTTGTGCTCGGCAGATTCGAAATCAAACTCCTCGATCTGGTTTCCTGTGACGACTGCGACCCGGGTTTCCTCCCGGTGCCGCGCGTCGATTAACATACGCGTGGTCATTGATATTACTCCAGCGGGCGGGCTGTCCGGTTGTCAGCCATAGGCCGCACGCTCTATTGTTGGAGCTATGCCGCACCGGACGCGGGGCGTCAGTGTCGGCAAAGCGATAGTGTTGATGTGAAAAAATTGCGTCTGCTGCTTGTGCATGGCGGGCGAGTATCGCGCGCGCTTGGTTTCCAGCCCGTGCGCCATTCCCGGAACGGGCGGCGGGGGTGGAAATATCATGCCTCATGTAGCGTCAACCTGTTAAAATGCCGGGCGAAATTGCGTCCGACAGCGAAATGCCGGGCAAATGTTCAAATGTCCGCCCGCCTGCGGTTGCTAGCACTCCCGCTGCGGCTCGGCAAGGGCAGCGATTGAAATCGCTTGAGGTTACGACGACGCGCGCACTCTATTTATACCTAACCCGCTATTAACTGTGTCTGGATACCGGGTTTTACCCCCGCATGCCTAACGCTTCGTTCATTATAAAACGGGGCATCGGCGTGGGCAAAAGAAACATCTGGACGAGAACGTCGGCAAAATCGCATAAGGTTTGCATGCTGACTGCTGTATTATGCGCTGCAATGCCATTTACCCTGTCGCCTGCGTTTGCGGGATCGATCCAGTCGGTTTCGGCGCAGGACAATGCGGTGATAGTCGAGTTCGACGCGGTCGTGGACAAGGCATCGATATTTGCGCTGTCAGGACCGAACCGGATTGCTGTCGATATATCGGGTGCGACAGCCGGGCCGATGTCGCGTGCCGGTGGTCAGGTCAGCAATATCCGTCAGGGTCAGTTCAGCGCCGAGACCGCTCGTATCGTACTTGACCTTTCCGCCCCTGCCTTGGTCACCGGCGGCACGTTTTCTGCCGATGGCAAAAGCCTGAAACTTCAACTGCGTCCGGCGGCCGCATCCGAGTTCTCCGGCAGCGTCGGTCGCGGCAAGACCGAAATCATTCCTCCGCTCGCTTTTCGCGCCGACCCACCAAAACGTCGCTATGAAGTGACTGCACCGATCAAGACCGGCGTTGCCAAAGGACTGCCAAAAGTCAGCGGTCCGGATGATCGCACGCTGCCATTGGTTGTCATCGATGCCGGGCATGGCGGCCATGATCCCGGTGCGATCAGCCCGCATGGCGGGCAACGCGAGAAAGACGTGACTCTTGCCATTGCCAGGGCCGTGCGCGCCGAAATGCTGAAAACAGGACGGGTGCGCGTTGCGCTGACCCGGGACAATGACAAATTTATCGTGCTTGAGGACCGTTACGAAATCGCACGCAAGATGGATGCCGATCTGTTTATCTCGATCCACGCCGATAGCGCCGAAAATCCCGAAGCCAGTGGCGGCACCGTTTATACCCTGTCGGAGGTCGCTTCGGACCGTCAGGCACAAAGGCTGGCGGCGCGCGAAAACAAATCGAATATCATCAACGGCGTGAATCTGGGCGGCACCGATGCCAATGTCTCGTCGATACTCATCGATTTGACTCAACGCGAAACGATGAATGTCTCCGCCGATTTTGCAAAGCTGCTGCTCCGCGAAGCCGGTCCGAACATGCGAATCCGCACAAACTCGCACCGGTTTGCCTCGTTCATTGTGTTGAAGGCACCCGACACGCCTTCGGTTCTGTTCGAAACCGGTTATCTGAGCAATGAAAACGATGTCGACTTTCTTGCCTCGACCAGTGGCCAGCAAAAGGTCGGGCGAAGCGTCGCCAATGCTATTCAGGTGCACTTCGCCCGGCGCCTCGCATCCCGCTGAAAGTAAAATTGCGGCGGGTCGCGCACATCATTGTGGACCTACCCGGCAAATCGGCTAGAGAAGGCGGGCAATGGACAATGCCACCCCGCCAGCTGAAGAACCTACCGATATCAGTTATAAACTGAAGCGCGACGTCGACGGATTCGTCGGCCGCTGGCAAGGTTGGTGGCAGAAGAAACGATTTCGCTGGGCGGCCTATGCCATTGGCGCCTTGCTTGTTTTTCTGCTCGCTTTCTGGGCGATGTTTGCACGTAACCTGCCCGATGCCGACGCGCTGATCGAATATGAGTCGCCGTTACCGACGGTTGTCCGTGATATCGACGGGCAGCCGTTCCATAGCTACGCCCGCGAACGGCGCGTTCAGCTGGAATATGCCGATTTTCCCAGACAGCTGGTGCGCGCTTACCTGGCGGCGGAAGACAAAACTTTTTTCAGCCACGGTGGCATCGACTATCCGGGGATTGCGTCAGCCATTTTCGATAATGTGTTCAGCAGCAAGCGCGCGCGCGGTGCATCGACGATAACGCAGCAGGTTGCCAAAAACCTGCTGTTGACGAATGAATATAGCTATACCCGCAAGGTCAAAGAGGCCATCCTTGCCAAACGCATCGAGAACGCGTTGACCAAGCCGCAGATATTGTCGCTTTACCTGAACGAAATTGCACTGGGTCGTCAGGCGTTTGGCGTCGAGGCGGCGGCGCAGGCGTATTTTGCCAAAAGCGTGGATCAGCTGTCGCTACACGAAATGGCTTTTCTTGCCATTCTGCCCAAGGCGCCCGAACGCTATGGTCGTGCCAAAAACGCAGACCTTGCGATTTCACGTCGCAACTGGGTTCTGGGCGAGATGCGGGCAAATGGCTGGATTACGCAGGCGCAGTTGGTCGAAGCCCGTGCACAGCCGCTTGGTCTCGCGCCTCAGCGCGGCACAGGGTACAAAAATATCGGGGGATATTTCACCGAAGAAGTCCGCCGTCAGCTGATCGAGCGGTTTGGCGAAACCGACAAGGATGGTCCGTACAGTGTTTATGCCGGCGGCCTTTGGGTGCGGACATCGATGAACCCGAGATTTCAGATACTCACGACTCAGGCGCTTCGGGACGGTCTGCTTCGGTATAATGCCGGTAAGGCATGGAAAGCCAATATGGGCACCATCGACGTGTCCGACGACCAATGGGCATCGCGCTTTGCCTCGACCAACGTCGGGATCGATTATGCCAACTGGCGCGCGGCTGTCGCGTTGGGCAAGGGCAGGGTGGGCTTTGCCGATGGCAGCGTCGGCACGCTGAGTGGCGGTCCAGCCGCGATGAAGGCAGGCGATGTCATCGCGGTGGTGCCGAACGGCGGCAACAGTTTTTCCGTCCGGACCGTGCCTGAGGTCGGTGGCGGCATGGTCGTGCAAAATCCGCTGAATGGCCGCGTTTTGGCCATGCAGGGCGGCTTTGATAACCGCATTTCCAGTTTCAACCGGGCAACGCAGGCCCAACGTCAGCCGGGCTCGACGATCAAGCCGTTTGTTTACGCCACCGCGCTCGACAACGGCATGACGCCAACGTCGATCATCGTCGATGGCCCGTACTGCGTGTGGCAGGGGGCATCTTTGGGTCAGAAATGCTTCCGTAACTTTGGCGGTGGCGGGGCAGGGCCGCAGACGATGCGCTGGGGTCTTGAACAGTCGCGCAACCTTATGACCGTGCGCGCAGCCGCCGATTCCGGCATGGACAATGTCACCGACACATTTCGCGCGATGGGTATCGGCGACTATCCGGATTATCTGTCATACGCGCTGGGCGCAGGCGACACGACCGTGTTGAAAATGGTCAACGCATATTCGATGCTGGTCAACCACGGACGTGAATTGAAACCGACGCTCATCGATTATGCCCAAAACCGCAAAGGCAGGGTTATCTGGCCGACAAAGTGGACGGCATGTGCCGGCTGCCGTGCCAAAGACTGGAATGGAAAGCCGATGCCGCGCTTTTCTGCGGCCGGTAAACAATTGATGGACCCGATTACCGCCTATCAGGTTGTTCACATGCTCGAGGGCGTTGTCCAGCGCGGAACCGCTACGATATTGCGCGACCTCGACCGGCCCCTGTTTGGCAAGACCGGCACCACGACCGGTCCGACCAATGTGTGGTTCGTGGGCGGATCGCCGCATGTCGTGGCCGGGGTATATCTGGGTTATGACCAGCCGCGCAACATGGGCGGCTATGCCCAGGGTGGATCGCTCGCCGCCCCGATATTCAAACAGTTTGCAAGGCAGGCACTTGCCGGAATGCCGAAGACGCCGTTTGTTGCTGCAGAAGGCACTCGCTTGGTTCGCATCGACCGCAAAAGTGGCAAGCGCGTGTACGGATCATGGCCGGGAGATGACCCTAAAAGCGCGGTTATCTGGGAAGCGTTCAAGGCGGAAACCGAGCCCAAACGTTCAATCCGGCAGGAAGAACTGGCTGCGCGCGGCGATAAACCGAAGAAAAAGGACCGGTCGCCATCGAACAGCGGCTCAAGCTCCGCCGCGTCATCGCCAGGGCCAAGCTCCGGAACCAAACGCGATCAGGAATTCATCCAGCAAGACGGCGGAATCTATTGACGTTACGCGCCCGCCTTTGACTTGAACCGCCAATCCGCTAAAGGCCGCGCCTGATACTTTTCATTCGTTTGGAGTTTCCCCATGCGCGCCGACGCAGAAGGCTATGTTGCCCGCATTGATGCTGCCCTGAACCTGGTACGCATGTCGCTCGACTGGGACCGCGCGCTGCGCCGTCTTGATGAATTGAATGCGAAGGTCGAGGATCCGACCTTATGGGATAATCCCAAGGCAGCCGAAGAAGTGATGCGCGAACGGCGGCGGCTGGATGCCGCGATCAGCACGGTGCGCGAGATCGACGCCGACAAGGTGGGTACGGTCGAATTGATCGAACTTGCCGAAATGGAGGGCGACGCTGCGCTGGGCGATGAAGGTGCAGCCGCGCTGAAGACGCTGGCTGACCGCGCTGACAAGGACAAGGTCATGGCGTTGCTTTCGGGCGAGGCCGACAGCAATGACTGCTTCATCGAAATCCATGCAGGCGCGGGCGGCACCGAGAGCCAGGATTGGGCCGAAATGTTGCAACGCATGTATTATCGCTGGGCCGAACAACGCGGCTACAAGGTCGAGATGGTCGATTATCAGGCGGGCGATCAGGCAGGCATCAAGTCGGCGACGATGCAGATCAAGGGCGAAAACGCCTATGGTTATTCCAAGACCGAAAGCGGCGTCCACCGGCTGGTGCGGATATCGCCTTATGATAGCGCAGCGAAGCGCCACACCAGTTTTTCCAGCGTGTGGGTTTATCCGGTGATCGACGACAACATCGAAATCGAGATTAACGAAGGCGACCTGAAAATCGACACTTACCGGGCTTCGGGCGCGGGCGGGCAGCACGTTAATACCACTGACTCCGCCGTCCGCATCACCCACAAACCGACGGGCATCGTCGTCGCCAGCCAGAACGACCGCAGCCAGCACAAGAACCGCGCGACCGCCATGGGAATGCTGAAGGCGCGGATGTACGAGGCCGAACTTCGCAAACGCGAGGAAGTCGCGAGCGGTGAATATGCCGCGAAAACCGAAATCGGCTGGGGTCACCAGATCCGCTCTTATGTCCTCCAGCCCTATCAAATGGTGAAAGATTTACGCACAGGTTACACGTCACCGACGCCAAGTGACGTGCTGGACGGTGACCTGGATAATTTCATCGCGGCGGCGTTGGCCCAGCGTGTGACAGGCGAAGCGGTTGCGGTTGAGGACGTGGATTAAACTTCAGTCCCCCGGCGATGCCGCGCTGCCCGCCAACAAACCGCCGTCAAGATGGACTTCGCTGCCGGTCATGTACGCAGCTTCGTCTGATGCGAGCATGACTGCGACTGCCGCGACTTCCTCGACCGTGCCAAAGCGCTTCATTGGCGTGTCGGCGACCATTGCCGCCATCCTCGCCTCACGGCCGGGACCGTCGCCGATGAGCGCCTCCCACATTGGCGTCAGGATTGCCGCCGGGTGAATCGAGTTGCACCGGATGTTCAGGCCCTGTTGGGCGCAATATAATGCAACCGATTTTGTGTGATTGCGGATTGCGGCTTTGGATGAGGCATAAGCGGCTGCGCCCGGAATGCCAACGAGGCCGGAACGCGACGACATGTTGATGATCGAACCGGTGCCTTTGGCGCGCATCGCTTTGATAGCATAGCGGCAGCCCAGGAACGTACCGTCCAGATTGACCGCATGGAT
The DNA here is from genome assembly GCA_031421975.1 of Sphingomonadales bacterium. Lineage (GTDB taxonomy): Bacteria > Pseudomonadota > Alphaproteobacteria > Sphingomonadales > Sphingomonadaceae > Sphingorhabdus_B. Next base: position 7,462 of record JANOPT010000128.1, read on the forward strand.
CCGGTGCCATTCGTCGAGGCTGGCATGTTCAGGGTCGTGCGGACCGGGGCTGTCTTCAAAGCCGGTTATTCCGGCGTTGTTGACGACGATGTCTATGGCGGGGTGAGCAACTTGAAGCGCCGCCCAACTCTGTTCTGACGAGACATCAAGCTCGAAGAATGTACCGTCGATGTCTGCGGCAACGCGCTGTCCCGTCTCAGCATCGATATCGGCAATGACGATCTTTGCGCCCTCGCGCGCGAAACAACTGGCGATGGCTGCGCCGATTCCCCTCGCGCCTCCGGTGACGATTGCAGTCTTGTTTTGCAGTCTCATGTTGCGTCCTTCGGTGCCGGGCCGATAGTTTCATAAAAGACAAAACGGAAAAAGATAAAAATAATACGCCAAACGGTACGATTACGGACCATCCTCTTCTTTCCTTTTTCCCATTATTCCCTCTATGAAACATTCTCACGACGTTGCCGTCGCGCACTGCGGAGAGAGATATGAGCGAGCATAAGGATTGGTTCCCCGCCCCCGAAAGCGCGACCCGCGAAACGCATTGCACGGCGGCGGATTACGAGCAGATGTATGCCGAGAGCATTTCCGATCCTGACGCATTCTGGGCCGAGCAAGCCAAACGCATCGACTGGTTCACACAGCCAACCAAAATCGGTAACTGGTCTTACGACCCCGTGTCGATCAAATATTATGAGGATGGGGTCCTGAACCTTTGCCATAACGCGGTCGACCGACATGTGGCTGCTGGCAATGGCGACCGGATAGCGTTTATTTTCGAACCCGACGATATCGCTAAAGACGCGCGCCATGTCAGTTACGTGGAGTTGCTTGCCGAGGTCATCCGGATGGCCAATGCCATGAAAAAACTCGGTGTGCAAAAAGGCGACCGGGTCACCATTTACATGCCGATGATTGTTGAGGGCGCGGTCGCGATGCTGGCTTGCGCGCGGATCGGTGCCGTGCATAGCGTTGTATTTGGCGGCTTCTCGCCCGAAGCGCTGGCCGGGCGGATTAGTGATTGCGGCAGCCGCTTTGTCATCTGTGCCGATAGCGGCTTGCGGGGTGGCAAGAGCGTTCCGTTAAAGGCTAATGTCGATGCCGCATTGGCAAAGGTGTCCGGCGTCGAAGCTGTGCTGGTTATTCGCCACACTGGCGGGGCGATTGAAATGCGCGATGGCCGCGATCATTGGTATCATGAAGCGGAAGTCGGTACCGAATGTCCTTGCGAGCCGATAAATGCCGAAGACCCGTTGTTCATCCTATATACGTCGGGCTCGACCGGCAGCCCAAAAGGTGTGCTTCATACCACCGGAGGCTATTCGGTCTGGACGGCCAGTACATTCCATTATGTCTTCGATTATCGTCCCGGCGAAATATTCTTCTGCTCCGCCGACATTGGGTGGGTGACGGGGCATAGCTATGTCGTTTACGGCCCGCTGCAAAACGGCGCGACCAGCGTCATTTTTGAAGGGGTTCCGAACTATCCCGACAATGGCCGTTTCTGGGACATTATCGACCGCCATCAGGTCAATATTTTTTACACCGCGCCCACCGCTTTGCGTGCGTTGATGCGTGACGGCGATGCGCCGGTTCAGACCCGCAGCCGCAAGAGTTTGCGCTTGCTTGGCACGGTCGGCGAACCGATCAATCCCGAGGCGTGGCGCTGGTATCATGATGTCGTGGGTGACGGTAAATTGCCGATCGTCGACACATGGTGGCAGACCGAAACGGGCGGGGTGATGATCACCACTTTGCCCGGCGCGCACGGAATGAAACCGGGAAGCGCCGGGCGGCCATTCTTCGGCATTCAGCCGCAACTGGTCGACAGCGATGGCGGTGTGCTGAACGGGGCGACAAGCGGTAATCTGTGCATCACACATAGCTGGCCTGGGCAGGCGCGAACGATTTACGGCGACCATGACCGTTTCGCCCAGACCTATTTTTCGACCTATAAGGGCAAATATTTCACCGGGGACGGCTGCCGCCGTGATGAAGATGGTTATTACTGGATCACCGGACGCGTGGACGACGTTATCAACGTTTCCGGACACCGCATGGGCACGGCCGAAGTCGAGAGTGCGCTGGTGCTTCATGACCTAGTCGCCGAAGCGGCTGTCGTTGGCTTCCCGCATGATATCAAGGGGCAGGGGATATACTGCTACGTCACGCTGAACGCGGGTGTGGTCGGCGACGATGCGCTGCATAACGCGTTGCGGATGCACGTAAGGACAGAAATCGGCCCGATAGCATCGCCTGACCATATCCATTTCACACCTGCTTTGCCAAAAACGCGGTCTGGCAAAATCATGCGCCGGATATTGCGGAAGATTGCCGAGAATGACTTTGCAGCGTTGGGCGACACGTCGACTTTGGCCGACCCAAGCGTGGTTGATGCATTGATTGCGGGGCGGCAGAATAGATAACGCCTAACGGCCGTCACCCTGAACTTGTTT
>JANOPT010000129.1:0-4252 GCA_031421975.1 Sphingomonadales bacterium
GACAGGTCGACGGGCGCCTGATCGCATCCGCAAATCCCGACGATCGCGATATCCGCCTTGGGTGGCGGCAACCCGCGCCATTCGGGCTTAATCCGCATCGGTGAATCCGGTGGACCTGCCGCTACCCCTTTAAGGTCGTAATGATAGCGCTCCATCATCGTGTTGATGCCAGCGCTGGCGCCGATTTCGTTCAGCTCAAAACGCGACCCTATCTTATCCGCCAGCCACAGCAGCCCCGCCATGAAGCTTGCAGACCGGCCGGCTTCATTAGTCTGCGGTGGCCCGTCGAGCCATGGCAGAAGCCGGTCGTCATGATCGGCCGTGACCGTTGCGATTATGCTGTTGATGATATCCTGATCGATAATCGCGCTGCGATATACCGGCAAAAGACGTTCATCATCGCCGGTCAGCAACAGATGGTGAAGCCCGCCCGCCAGCCGAAGCGGCATCGCATCCTCAAGCGGCAGTCCCGGCCAATTGGCGATACGCCGCCCGCACTTGGTGCCGCCCTGCATCAGGGCAAGCTGAGCTTCAATGATGCGGGCAGTGACCGGCGCGTCATTCCTGCGGCAATGTTCCGCCTGAAATCTGATACCCGAGACGATGTGTTCGTCATCCATTACGCCGTGACCGAATATTTCTGCCATATTGCCCTTTCGCACTGCGGCCCCTAAAGCGCGGCCATTGTGACCGACCGCATCATCTTTGCAATCCCCAAGGGACGGATACTGGACGAGGCGCTGCCCTTGATGCGCGCTGCCGGTATTGAGCCTGAGCCAGCGTTTTTCGACGATAGCAGTCGTGCCCTGCTGTTTGCCACAGATAATCCGCAAATCAGCATCATTCGGGTCCGCGCATTCGATGTCGCGACTTTTGTCGCGCACAGCGCCGCACAAATCGGGATCGTGGGGTCGGACGTCATCGACGAATTTGATTATTCCGAACTTTACGCGCCTGTCGATTTGGGAATCGGTCGTTGCCGTATTTCGGTGGCGATGCCAGCGGACGTTTCGGATAACGTCAACGGCGGCCACATTCGCGTTGCAACCAAATATCCTGCGACCACCAGCCGCTATTATCACGCGCAAGGTGTTCAGGCCGAATGCGTCAAGCTGAACGGTGCGATGGAACTGGCGCCATCGTTAGGTCTGGCGGGACGCATCGTCGACCTTGTCTCCTCGGGCAAAACGCTGGCTGAAAACGGGCTGGTGGAAACACATGTTATTTCGCACGTGACGGCGCGACTGATTGTCAATCGCGCGGCATACAAGATGATGAGCGGAACCATTCCAGCTCTGGTCGAAAAATTCAGGGAACTGGCAGATGTCCGCGCGGCGGCTTGATTCATCCGACAACGGCTTTGGCGAAGCCTTTGATGCGTTGGTCAATGACCGGCGGGAGGCCGATGCCGACGTATCGAGCGTCGTCGAGCAGATAATCCGGTCAGTTCGGTCAAGAGGCGATGTGACCCTCGTTGAAATGACTCAGCGGTTCGACGGCTTCGATCTCAACAGCGAAGGCTGGCAAATCGATTCGGCGCAGTGCAAGGCGGCATTTGACGGGCTTGCGCCCGATTTGCGAGACGCGCTGAAGCTGGCGGCAACGCGGATCAAGGCCTATCACAAGGCGCAACTGCCCAAGGATCGCGATTATCGCGACAAGCAGGGCGTTCGCCTTGGTGCGCGCTGGAGCGCTGTCGATGCGGCGGGCGTTTACGTTCCCGGCGGCCGGGCGGCCTACCCATCGTCAGTGCTGATGAATGCCATCCCGGCCAAGGTTGCTGGCGTCGAGCGGCTGGTAATGGTCACTCCGACACCCGGTGGCGAGATCAATCAAGCGGTGATGGCTGCGGCGCACCTTGCAGGAGTCGATGAAATCTGGCGCGTCGGCGGGGCGCAGGCGATTGCGGCGTTGGCCTATGGCACCGACCGTATTCAGCCAGTCGATGTCATTACCGGTCCAGGCAATGCTTGGGTCGCGGAAGCGAAACGCCAGCTTTACGGCGTGGTCGGCATCGATATGGTTGCGGGTCCATCGGAAATCGTCGTCGTCGCCGATGCCAAAAACAACCCCGAATGGATAGCCGCCGACCTGCTGAGCCAGGCCGAGCACGATCCGACCAGCCAGTCGATCTTGTTCACAGACAGCGCCGCATTTGCCGACAAGGTCGCCATCGCTGTCGAAGCGCAACTGGCAGGATTGGCGACAGGAGCCGTTGCGGGCCAGAGCTGGGCCGACAATGGCGCTGTTGTCGTGGTCAAAAGTCTTGAGGACGCAATGCCGCTGGTCAACCGGTTGGCTGCCGAACATCTGGAACTGGCGGTGGACGATGACCGTGCTGAGGCGCTCTTCGCGCTGGTCCGCCATGCCGGTTCGGTATTTCTCGGGCGTATGACGCCTGAAGCCATCGGTGATTATATCGCTGGCCCCAATCATGTATTACCAACGGGTCGCCGTGCGCGCTTTGCGTCGGGGCTGTCGGTGCTCGACTTTATGAAGCGCACGAGCTTCATTGCGATCGACAAGGAATCCATCAAGGCCATCGGCCCGGCGGCAGCGACACTCGCCGATGCCGAAGGTTTACCGGCGCACGCGCTGAGTGTCAGGAAAAGATTATGAGCAAGACCTCGAAAGCCCGCTCCGCCGCGCGTCTGGCCGCTGTGCAGGCGCTGTACCAGATGGATATGGAGCAGATTGGTCTGGCCCGTTTGCTTGGGCAGTTCCATGAACACCGGCTGGGCAAGGATATCGAAGACGCACAGTTGATCGACGCCGATGTCGATTTTTTCGATGATGTTGTGGTTGGCACCGATGGTCGGCGCGAAGACATCGACGCGCTGATTGAGGCCAATCTGGGTGAGCAATGGAAGATTGGCAGGCTGGACAAGACGATGCTGCAAATATTGCGCGCCGGGACGTACGAAATCATTGCACGGCCCGATGTGCCGACGGGGACCGTCATCAACGAATATATGGACGTCGCCCATGCGTTTTTCGATGCTAAGGATGCGAAATTTGTAAACGGGTTGCTGGACTCTGTGGCAAAGGCAAAGCGGAGCTGACCAGCGAATCCACTTTTATCGCCTTAATGCGCGCCATGGCTACCGACCCGGCCGCTCGGGATCTTCTGGACGATACTGCGGTCATCGACCTCGGCAATGACGCCCTCATCCTCACCCACGACATGATGGCCGAAGGCGTACACTGGCGCTCCAATGCGGATCCTGCCGATGTGGCGTGGAAATTGGTGGCGTCAAACCTCTCCGACCTCGCCGCAAAAGGCGCGCGGCCATTGGGGGTGCTGCTTGGCTTCATGCTGGGCGACGACGAATGGGATCGCAAATTTGGCGCCGGTTTGCAGACAGTGCTGAGCCATTTTGATGTCCCTTTGCTCGGCGGCGACACCGTGGCCAATCGGGGCGACAAGCGCGCTCTGGGGATGACGGCCATCGGAACAGCTACGCACCGGCCGGTACCGTCGCGGGGCGGGGCGCAGGTGGGCGATCTGCTGTATGTCACCGGAACGCTGGGCGATGCGTTGGCCGGATTTGAACTGATCGATGCCGGATTCGACGAAATCGGGCCGCTTGCAAACGCCTATAACCGGCCCGATCCAAGAATTACCGAAGGTCAGCAGCTCGCTCCGCTTGTGCATGCTATGATGGACATTTCGGATGGGCTGTTGCTCGACGCGGAACGCATGGCGAGCGCCAGCAAGGTTGGCATATCCATCAATTTGGCCAGCATTCCATTGTCACGCGCCTATGTCAGCTATCGCGGCGCGAGCCTGGAAAGCAGGCTTCAGGCGGCCAGTTGGGGTGACGATTATGAGTTGCTCTTTGCAAGCCCCGCCGCTGCCAAGATGCCTGCCTATGCAACTTTGATTGGCGTTGTCACCGCAGGAGCGGGGCTTTGCTTGCATGACGATGGCCGCCGCGTCGACTTACCGCCATCGCTCGGTTATCAACATCATTGAAGAAAACCCGCCCGACAGGCCGCTTTTAAGGGTTGCCTTGCCTATTAAAGCCACCCTATAGCGCAGCGGCTTGTGTGCCTTTCTGGGCGCGCCGGGAGAGAGTTTCTAACAAAGAAAAACGGGGAAGGGACAGTTTATGTCTTTGTCAATTATGGCCATCCTGTGCGGGCTTGTTGCCGTGCTGTATGGAATTATCACGAGCCGCTCGGTGCTTGCCGCATCTGCCGGTACGCCGCGGATGCAGGAAATTGCCGCCGCTATCCAGGAAGGCGCTGG
>JANOPT010000130.1:0-13508 GCA_031421975.1 Sphingomonadales bacterium
GCAAAGATATCGCCCCAGCCCGAACCGTCCGGCTTTGGGTCCTGCACCGCAATCGAAATTGCAAAATGCGGAATACCATGCAGAAAGTTGGTTGTGCCATCGAGCGGATCGACGATAAAGCGGGGCTTGCCCTCGGCTCCCGCGATCTCGCCGCCTTCTTCCATCAGGAAACCCCAATCGGGGCGGGCGATTTCGAGCTCACGAAAAATCGTATCTTCTGCGCGTTCGTCGGCCTTGGAAACGAAATCCGCTGGGCCCTTTTGCGAGACCTGTAACTGCTCGATCTCGCCAAAATCGCGCCGCAATTTGCCACCCGCCTTGCGCGCGGCTTTTTCCATGATAGTCAACAGACCGGTTAACGCTGGCATTTTATGCTCCCCTCCCGCGGGCGGGAGGGGCCGGGGATAGGCCTGCAACCGCTAAACGGGGGTAATTGATGTCAACGGTGGGACTGCCCACCCCTAACCCCTCCCGCCTGCGGGAAGGGAATATAATTAGTCGGCCTTCTTCACATATTCCCGCGCATAGACATCGACGACGATTTTCGTACCCGCACCGATAAATGGCGGCACCATAACGCGAACGCCGTTGTCGAGAATAGCTGGTTTGTAGCTGGAAGACGCGGTCTGCCCTTTGACCACGGCATCTGCCTCGACGATCATGGCTTCGATCTGGTCGGGCAAAGCGACCGACAGCGCCTCATCGTCGTACATTTCCATGACGACATCCATGCCGTCTTGAAGAAACGCCGCAGCATCACCCAGCAGGTCGCTCGGCAAAGTCACCTGATCATAGGTTTCCTTGTCCATGAACACCAGGTTATCGCCCTCGGCATAGAGGAACTGAAAATCTTTCTGGTCGAGGCGAACCTTTTCCACGCTTTCAGCTGAACGAAACCGGATATTGTTCTTGCGGCCATCACGCAGGTTTTTAAGCTCGACCTGCATATACGCGCCGCCCTTGCCAGGCTGGGTGTGTGCCGTTTTGACAGTTTTCCAAAGTCCGCCTTCATATTCAAGGATGTTACCCGGTTTGATTTCAACCGCGTTGATTTTCATGTGACGAACTCGCTAACAAGTGGAAAGAGCACGCGCGCCCAATGTCAGACATAGCCACGCCGTTGCTCGCGGCCTTTAACGATGGCTGGGCGATTAGGCAAGCAGGGCGTTGAACGCCGCAACGGCTGCCGCTGCGCCTAGCGGATGGTTCCACACTGCCCCGCTCACGGCCAGAAAATCCGCACCAGCGTCGATGAGCGGTCGTGCATTGTCCGGCTTGATTCCCCCAATCGCAACACAAGGAATTTCGGTCACCATCGACCATTTTTGCAAAGTGTCCAGTTCGGCAACATGTTCAACCCGCTTCGTAGCCGTTGGATAAAACGCACCAAAGGCAACATAATCTGCGCCCGCCTCCGCCGCTTCCATCGCGAGGTGGCGACTGTTGTGGCAGGTTACCCCGATTTGCGCGTCGTTTCCCAAAGTCTCGCGCGCCTCTCGCACGTCACCGTCGCCCTGCCCCAGATGCACGCCATCCGCTTTGAGCCGCTTGGCCAATGCAACGCTGTCATTGACGATGAACGCCACATCATGCGCGGCACAAATCGCCTGCAATGGTCCCGCTAGGGCCGCAGCCTCATGCTGATCGATATCTTTCACCCGGAATTGGAACGCCGCCACCGGACCCGCCGACAACGCTGCTTCCAATTGCGCCGGGAAATCACCGCCGACGTCAAGCGGCGAAGTCAGGTAAAGCTGGCAAGTCTGATCAGTCATCCGCTGTTCATAGAGGCCAGAGCAAATCGCTGTAAATGCAAATGAAGCTTTTTTGTTCGGTTACGGCGCTGGCGCTCAATGCGTGCACACCAACTGCCACGGCACCAATGGCCGACAACGGCATATCGTTTGGCCAGAAAGCTGTAATCGATGGACCGGTCATCATGCCGGTTGAGCTTTTGGAGGATAGTCGGTGCCCCGCAGACGCCCAGTGCGTCTGGCCCGGGCAAGTTAGAATTACGGCAAAATGGCTTCGCCCAAGCGGAGATGAGCTTATCGAGCTAACCAACGGCCACCCCGTCCCACTCGCCGACGGAACTTTGACCCTGACCGGCGTAACGCCAATTCGCACGACCAAAGAGAAAATTTCTCAAAACGCTTATCGATTTACCTTCAGTTTTGCGGGAGGTTTGTAGCGCCTTTCCGCAACCAATTTTTGTCATCCCGCTGGATGGCGGCAGATTAGCGATGGTTCGAAACCGATTTTGGCACTTATGCGACTGAGGCCGCATAAATTTCGTCAATGGCCAGCCCTAGTGCCGCATCAAACTCGGCGTCGCTCATTTGGTGCCGCAAATCTTCAAGCAGCGCGCGCGAAAAACTGGCTATTACGCCCTTGTTCTTCACAAGCTCGGAACAGGCTTCGGCGCGGGCAAAACCGCCCGACAGCGCAACAACGCGCAGCACGCGCGGGTGGCTGACAAGCGCGTCAAAGGTTCCGGCTTCTGCGGGGATAGAAAGCTTCAGCATCACCTTGTTGTTGCCTGGCAACGCGTCGAGCGCTTTCAAAATCTCGTCACGCAGTATGACGTCGCTCTGTGCACGATCAGCGCTCTTGATGTTTACCTCAGGCTCGATGATCGGCATCAGTCCGTGCGACAGAATTTGTTCGGCGACTTCGAACTGCTGCTTCACGATAGCGGCAATGCCGGTCGGCGATGCTTGATTGATAACCGAGCGCTCCTTTGTGCCAAATACACCTTTTGCCTTTGCGCGCTGCAAAAGCTCATCCAGCCCCGGCATCGGCTTCATCATCTGGACGCCGTCGGCTTCGCCTTCGAGACCCTTGTCCACTTTCAGGAACGGCACCACGCCCTTGTCCCACAATGCCGCCGGAACCTGCTTGCCACCTGCCTCCCCATCCATTGTGCGTTCAAACAGGATCGCGCCGAGCACCTTGTCACCCGAAAAGCGTGGCGAAGTAATGATCCGCGAACGCATCTCATGAATTAACGCGAACATTTCCTCGTCGTTTGCGTAAGCGTCTTCATCAATGCCGTAGCCGCGCAACGCCTTGGGCGTCGATCCACCGCTTTGATCGAGCGCTGCAATAAAGCCGGTCGCGGTCGCTACTTTTTCAAGCATTTTTGGGTCTTGCATCGTTACTTCCTTACCTGTCGTCAGTGCATACGTATGCACCATAATGTCAAAAAAACGGGGCAAATGCTCCGTCCGGTTAATTGTTATGAAGCGCGTCGACTCCGGGCAGGGGCTTGCCTTCCATCCATTCGAGGAAGGCCCCGCCAGCAGTTGATATAAAAGTGAAATCTCCGGTGACACCTGCATGTGCAAGCGCGGCAACGGTGTCACCACCGCCAGCAACCGAAACCAGCGACCCTTCTTTGGTCAACGCAGCCGCCATCTGCGCCAATGCGACCGTAGCAGCGTCAAACGGCTCGATCTCGAACGCCCCCATCGGGCCATTCCACACTAGAGTGCGGCAGGTTTTAAGCACATCCGCCAAAGCCTCAACCGCAGCAGGACCAACATCGAGGATCATTTCGTCTGCGGCGACTTCGTGCACGTTGACAGTACGAACGGGCGGATTTGCGCGGAATTCGACTGACGTCACGACGTCATATGGCAGATGGACCGTGCATCCAGCCTTGTCTGCAGCCTCCAGAATGGCATTCGCGGCGTCGGCAAGGTCATGCTCGCACAATGACTTTCCGACATCGATTCCGCGCGCGGCCAAGAAGGTGTTGGCCATGCCGCCGCCTATAATCAGATGGTCGACCTTGGTCACCAGATTGGTCAGCACGTCGAGCTTTGACGAGACTTTTGCGCCACCTACCACAGCTGCCACGGGATGTTCGGGATTGCCCAGCGCAGCTTCCAGCGCCTTCAGTTCGGCCTCCATCGAGCGTCCAGCATAAGCTGGCAGCAGATGCGCCAAACCTTCGGTCGACATATGCGCGCGGTGCGCCGCGGAAAAGGCGTCGTTGACATAAAAATCACCGTTGGCTGCGACCGCCTTAGCCAGTTCGGGGTCGTTTTTCTCTTCACCGGGCCAGAAGCGCGTATTTTCGAGGAGGGCAATATCGCCATCGGCCAATATGCCAACCGATTGCGCCACCACTTCACCGGCGATTTCCGGCACGAACATGATCTCGCGGCCCAGAACCGCCTGCAACGCATCGAGCACCATCGAAACCGACATTTCGCTGTGCTTGGCGCCTTTTGGACGGCCGAAATGGGCAAGCAGCAGCACCTTCGCGCCTTTGTCTGCCAGTTCGGTCACCGTCGGCAACAACGCCCGCAGCCGCGTCTCGTCGGTAACCCGCCCGTCGGCCATCGGCACATTGAGGTCGACGCGCACCAAAGCGCGTTTCCCCTTGATATCCCCTAGGTCGTCGAGCGTGCGAAATGCCATGATTAGAGCAGCTTTCCGATAACGCCGGCGGTATCGACCATGCGATTGGAGAAGCCCCATTCATTGTCGTACCAACTCAACACCCGCACCAGTTTGCCATCGATAACGGCGGTTTCGAGGCTGTCGATGGTCGAGCTTGCCGGATTATGGTTATAGTCAATCGACACCAAAGGCTCGTCTGAATAGGCAAGTACGCCCTTCAAAGCACCTTCAGAGGCCGCTTTCAGAAGTGCGTTGACCTCTTCCCTCGTGGTATCGCGCTTCGGCGTAAAGGTCAGGTCGACAATACTGACATTGGGGGTCGGCACGCGGATGGCCGAGCCATCGAGCTTGCCTTTGAGTTCGGGCATCACTTCGCCTACCGCACGGGCGGCACCTGTCGTGGTCGGTATCATCGACATTGCGGCAGCGCGCGCCCGCCGCATGTCTTCGTGGATCTGGTCGAGAATTTTCTGATCGTTAGTATAGCTGTGGATAGTCGTCATCAGCCCGCGCTCGATCCCGATCTCGTCGTTCATCACCTTAGCAAGCGGCGCGAGGCAGTTGGTCGTGCAGCTCGCGTTCGAAACGATCAAATCGTCTGACGTCAAGACGCCGTGATTGACCCCGAAAACGACGGTTTTGTCGACATTTTTGCCCGGTGCCGAAATCAGGACGCGCTTTGCACCAGCGGCCAGATGCTTCTCGGCGCTTGCACGGTCAGTAAAGAAGCCAGTGCACTCAAGCGCAATATCTACGCCATTAGCGGCATGCGGCAGGTTTGCCGGATCTCGCTCAGCCGTAACGTGGATACGCTTGCCGTTGACGATGATATCATTGCCATCGGCTTCGACGCTGCCCGGGAATGCGCCGTGGACGCTGTCGCGCTTGAACAGCAAGGCGTTGGCCTTGGCCGGAGCTAGGTCGTTGATTGCCACCAGTTCAAGATCATGATCGTCGCGCTCCAATATCGCGCGAGCCACCAACCGACCGATACGGCCAAATCCATTAATTGCTACTTTGACAGTCATTTTTGCTCCTATCAGCCAAGTCTGGCAAGAATTTGGGGGACGATCTTGTCGACGCTGAACCCGAAATGCTCCAGCAACACTTTACCCGGTGCCGACGCCCCGAAACGATCAATTCCTATATGAAGACCATTGTCTCCGGTGATGTCCGACCATCCGAAAGTCGTGCCAGCCTCGATCGAAACGCGCAAACAGCCATCGAGCGGCAATATATCGGAACGATAGCCTGCGTCTTGGGATTGGAACCTGGAAACACTGGGCATCGAAACGACGTCGGCACCGATGCCGCACGATTCCAGCGATGCAGCGACCTCGGTTGCCAGCGATACCTCGGAGCCTGTGGCTATCAGGACAACTTTTCGTTCTGCCTGTGCGGCCGTGATGCGATAGCCGCCTTTTGCCGATAAATTGACATTGACCGAATCCCTGACCATTTCAAGGTCCTGGCGTGACAGCGCCAGCACGGACGGGCCATCCTTGCGTGCCAGCGCCAATTGCCAGCATTCCGCAACCTCAACGGCGTCGCAGGGCCGGAACACCTCAAGGTTGGGAATCATCCGCAAGCTTTGCAATTGCTCGATGGGTTGATGTGTGGGGCCGTCTTCACCCTGACCGATACTGTCATGCGTCAAGACGTAAATGACGCGACAGCCTTGCAGGGCCGACAACCGGATTGCCGGACGAGCATAATCCGAAAAGATTAGGAACGTGCCACCGAAGGGTATTATTCCGCCGTGAAGCGCCATTCCGTTCATCGCCGCCGCCCTGCCGACTTCGCGAATGCCGTAGAATAGATAACGGCCAGAATAATCTTCTTTATTCAGTGGTTTGGTAAACGAAGTTTTGGTATTGTTTGAACCTGTAAGGTCGGCCGACCCCCCTATCAGTTCAGGGAATGACTCCGTTAACGGACCAAGCGCCATTTCCGACGATTTGCGGGTCGCCGCCTTTGGCCTGTCCGCTAGCAACGCCGCCATATAGTCGGTCATCGCAGACGATGAATCGATATCGCCGGACATCCGACGTTCGAATTCGCCCTTGTGCGAGGACGTTGCCAGGCGGCCGGTCCACTCGGCATGCACCGCAGTACCCCGAACCGTACGTGTGATCCACGCATCGCGAATATCGGCGGGAATTTCGAAAGGCGCAGGGTCCCATCCCAGAACATCGCGTGTCGCCGCTATTTCGTCATCACCTAGCGGTGAGCCGTGGACCTTTGAACTGCCTTGCTTATTTGGCGCTCCATAACCGATAATCGTCCGGCAGGCCACGAGCGAGGGCCGAGAGTCGGCAACCGCTTCATCCATAGCGCGGCGAATGTCGGCAAAATCATGACCGTCGCATGAAACAACGTGCCATCCGGTGGCACGATATCGCGCTGCAATATCCTCACTGGAGGACAAATCCACCGCCCCATCGATCGTAATCCGGTTATCATCCCATAAAACGTTCAGTCGCCCAAGCTGAAGATGGCCAGCAAGACCGATTGCTTCGTGGTTGATACCCTCCATCAAGCAGCCGTCTCCGGCAATCACCCATGTTTTGTGATCGACAAGGTCGTCACCGAATACAGCGTTCAGGTGGCGTTCGGCGATGGCCATGCCGACCGCCATGGCCAACCCCTGCCCTAACGGTCCAGTCGTGGCCTCGATCCCGTCCAGTTCGAAGTTTTCGGGATGGCCGGCGCATGGGCTGTGTAACTGCCGGAAATTTCGGATGTCATCCATAGTCGGCCGGGCATAACCGCTCAGGTGAAGCGTGGCATAAGCGAGCATCGACCCGTGTCCTGCCGACAGTATGAAGCGATCGCGATCGGGCCATGAAGGATCGGCGGCATCGAACTTCAGATAATCGCTATACAAAACCGTCGCTACATCGGCCATGCCCATAGGCATTCCTGGGTGTCCGCTGTTTGCTGCCTGCACAGCGTCCATGGCCAGTGCCCGGATTGCATTGGACATCTGCTGTTCACTCACAGTCATTGCCTATCCTCATAGATTTCGCCGATCAGGAAGTCGGCAATTGGAGTTGCCGACAACGCCGGCTACGCGTCCGAGTCGCCAACGCGAACCCTTTGCGGACGCTACGGCCAAGCGTCAAGGGACAGGCTGTGCTTTTCATCCAAACAACGCGCGACGAATGGTGACACCTGCTATTTGCAGTGCGCCCTAATTCTGCTATCGTTCCTTACATGTGGGAGGCAAGTTATGGCACAGCAACGACTAATCGTCGCGATTGGGCGAATTGAACGAGCACTCTCGCGGCTGGAAAAATTGCCCGCCGGCCGCGATCAGGCAGCCGAGAGCGAACTTGCCGTTAAGTACGAAAAGCTGAAGGCGGAGGCGAAGCTGGCAATTGCTGGAATCGACGAAATTCTCGGCGGTAGCGCATAATGGCCGATGTTCGTCTCTCGATCGCCGGTCGCGAATATATCGTCACGTGCAAAGACGGCGAAGAACCACGCCTTCAAGCCCTAGGCGCAATGGTCGACGAAAAAGCGCGTGAGGCTGGCGGACCTTCTGGCGGCCTTAACGAGAGCAGACTCTTGTTGTTTTCCGCCCTGCTGCTGGCGGACAAATTGCATGATAATGCGACATCAACATCGGCTGCCGGATCGACGGAAAATGGCGGCGCAGCGGTGGAACAGGCTGCCGACGCATTGGAGCGGCTTGCAGATCGATTGGAAAATTTGGCGCTACAGCTTGAGAATTAGCCGCGTTGCGCTATATGGGAATTGGCGGGACTGCCCGGCACGAACTGATGAGAACATCCCTGAGGCGATTATTTATCTAAGGGAGCTGTCCCTGTCTGGGCCCTGGTCCAGACTAAACGGCGCCCACCTGACGTTTTGGCGTCAGAGGATATTCCGGGAAACGACCCATGGTGGTTCCGCTAGCCCATTTTTCGGGATGTTTTCGCTGTGGACATAGAATTCGATAAGGCATCGCAGCGCTTGAAATACCGGCAACTGCGCGACGCATTTGTCGACAGGCTCGGCAGTCAGGAAAAGTCGCTCGCGTTCTCGCGCATCGCAAGCCCCCTGATGCAATTATTGCAGCCAGGAAAAACTCTTGCAGGATATGTCGCCAAAGACACTGAGGCCGATCCTTGTGCCATATTGGCGCAAGCGCATCGCCATGGCTGCAAAATTGCGCTTCCTCATGTCACTAGCCGGACTGCTCCAATGCAATTTCTCCGGTGGACACCGGGCGAAAAACTAGTTCCTGGTCCGTTCGGGCTCCAGCAACCCGATGAAAATGCAAAAGCTTGCACACCTGATGTTGCTCTGGTTCCGCTGGTTGCATTCGATGGTCGCCTAATGCGGCTTGGACAAGGGGCCGGGCACTATGATCGCGCGCTTAGCGTGTTGCCCGGGATCATCGCGATTGGGCTTGCCTGGTCAATCCAGAAGGCGCCGTCGCTGTTAACCGACCCGTGGGATGTCCCGCTTGACGCCGTATTGACCGAACAGGCATGGATAACGTTATGAACGCACCGTATAAATCACCGTCGTGGCGCAAACCTGCAGGTATGTTGGCCATTCTGCTTATAATTGCTGTGTGGGCACTTCTGGTGGTCGGCGCATCGCCTTATATCGGTGAGTTGCACGTTCTTGTGCAGGCTGTGGTCTATCTTGTCGCGGGCATAATATGGATTACACCGATGCGGCCACTCCTGATCTGGATGGAAACCGGATCGTTCAGGGCACCCCCCGACGCAAACTGAGTTTTCGGGGAGTGGCGCGAGTGACGGGGCTCGAACCCGCGACCTCCGGCGTGACAGGCCGGCGCTCTAACCAACTGAGCTACACCCGCTAAACTGCGGTGGGGGCGCACTAGAAGCGACGCAAGATTCTGTCAACGCACTTTGTCGTAAATCGATGTTTTACCGTCTGCGGTCTTCTGACGTCAGCGGATCAGATGAAGCACCAACCATTTTATTCGCTGTCATTTTACAATTCTTTACGCGCGATCAGTGAATTATATTGTTGTAATACAGATAGTTGATTTGGTTAATCCGATGGTTGGCGGTTAATGGTTTATTGACCTTATTCCCCCATAACGCATCGCATGATGTCCAATTACACACGTTTGCATACCGCTATGACGCCACGGGTTGCTCGCCAGCACCGCCTGCGCGCTATGCTGTTTTGCCTGCCTGTCGTTTGCGCTACGCCTGCATACGCAGCCGGGACTCCAGCGGGTACCGACATCACCAACATTGCATCGGCAAGCTATGATGTCGGAGGAGTGCCGGTAACCATTCAATCGAACACCGTTGTCATCAAAGTCGACGAGTTGCTCGACGTTACGACCGCAGCCGATACCGGCGATTTGATAACAGCGCCCGGCGTTACCGGTAACGTACAACGTTTCCAGATCACCAATACAGGCAATGGCGACGAGGCATTTGTGCTGACTGCAAATGTTGCAGCGACAGGCGACGACTTCGATCCGGTTTTGCAGAAAATAGTCATCGATACCAATGGGAACGGCGTGTACGATCCCGGCGTCGATGAAGACTATACCGTCGGTGGAAACGATCCGGTCATTGCACCCGATACCAGCCGCTATGTGTTCGTCATCACGACAACTCCGGCCGGTGTGCTCGATACCAACCGCGCAGAGGTCATCCTTACCGCTGCAGCGGCCACAGGAACAGGTGCACCGGGCACAAGCTTTGATGGGCTAGGTCAGGGCGGCGGCAACGCTGTCGTGGGATCGACAGGAGCCGATGCAAGCTCAAGCGCATTTCTGGCCGTGCAGGCTTCGGCTGTGTCCGTTCTGAAATCGGCGACTATCCTCGACCCCTTTAACGGCAACCGCCCTGTTCCAGGAGCGATCATAACCTACCGACTGGTCGCGACGGTTTCCGGATCTGGATTACTCAGCAACCTCGTCATTACCGATCCCATACCCGTCGGTTCGCAATATCAGGTCAATTCCATCACGCTTGAGGCAGCTGCGCTGACCGACGCGACCGATACCGACGTTGCCGATTATGATGGAACGCGCATCCGCGTGGCGGCTGGAAATGTGCCGGCCGGACAAACGCGGACGATTACATTCAAGGTGCGAATCCCATGAGAAATCATATCGTATATGTCTTTGGCCTATTCGCATCGCTGATCTTCGGAACAGCGTCGCATGCGGCAGCAGCGTTACAGATCAGCAGCGATGTCTTCGTCGAGCGCCAGATCGAACGCAGCGACGGCTCCAAAACTGTTGTTCTGGAAAAGCCAAATATGGTCATACCTGGCGACAACCTTGTGTTTGTCGTGAAATACAAAAATGTCAGCGGGGCGACCGCCAGCAATTTTGTCGTCACTAACCCCCTTCCCTCTGCAGTGGCGTTCAACGGCACCTCGGACGGGCTTGAAACTGCATCGGTGGATGGCGGCAAAAGTTGGGGTTTCTTGAGAAGTTTACGTGTTGGTAAGGCCGACGGGACTACCCGCGCCGCGCAACGCAGCGATGTCACACACATCAAATGGAATCTTAATCAACCGCTTACCGCAGGTGCGGAAGGCAAATTGATCTTTCGTGGAGTCGTTAAATGACCCGCGATACCGTCTCGATTGCGGCGGAGTGGGCGCAATCATCAAGAGCAATCGGAGTAAAAGCAATGACCAGTAAGCTTAAACTACTCGTTGCCTGTTCGTCAGTGCCATTGGTTATGCTGGTCTCCGCACCAGCATTCGCAGCAGGCACACCGCAGGCAACGCCAATCGCGAATACCGTTAACGTCAACTATCAGGTTGGCGGTGTACCACAGGCGCAACAGTCGTCGACTGACACCTTCGTTGTCGATCGGAAAATCCTGTTCACGGCGGTTCAGGCGGCTACGACAGGGACAACCATCGTCAACCCAGGCTCTTCGGCGCAGGTTACGCGGTTTCAGGTAACCAACAGCTCGAACGATACGCTCGATTTCTTGCTCGCCGGCGCCAATCAGACGACCGCAGCAGCGACCGCCAATGGCGGTACCGACGCTTTCGATGTTACCGGGCTCACCGTGTTTGTCGATAACGTTAGCGGCGGCGGAACCGTCGGCGTTTACGATCCCGGTATCGACACGGCGACGACCATCGATGACCTGATTGCCGACGCAAGCCGGTTCGTCTTTGTACTGGGGAACATTCCGCTGGCACAAACCAATGGACAGGTTGCAGGCGTAACGCTGACGGCAACGGCTCGTAACAGCGCAGGGACTGCCATCACGGCAGCGACGGATCTTACCACCAACGGCGCAAATACCGTGGAAACAATTTTTGCCGACGCTGCGAAAACTGGCATTGGCGGAGCCTCCGCGGCGCGCGACGGTATCGACGTCGCCACCGATGATTACACGGTTTCTGCCGCTGTTCTAAGTGTCTTCAAGAGCAGCCGTATCGTGTTCGATAATCTGAACGGTCCAAATACCAATGGTGATGCGACAAACCCGAAAAGCGTTCCGGGTGCTACGGTCGAATATTGTATATCGGTATCCAACGGCGCAGGTGGCGCTTTGGCAACCAATATCAACATTTCCGACCTTGTGCCGACCAACACGACATATGTCGCAAGTTCGATCCGGATCAACACGACTGTCACCAATCCTGGATTGGCGACACAAACGTGCGGTGCCGGATCTGCCGGCGGCACATTTGGTGCCGGTACAGTATCGGGCGCGCTAACCGATCTGAGCGGTGGCCAATCGCTCGGCTTGGCTTTCCGCGCAACGATTAACTAAAGCAATAAGGGGCGGCATCCGGTTCGGCCGATGCCGCCTTTTGCCCCAATGCGGACATTAACCACATATGTTATGAGATGCGCCGGTGCGCTGACGACAGGAATGCTCCTTCCTGTCGTCAGCTTACCCGCGTTTGCACAAACCCAGCCTCAAGTAATTTCCAACACGGCGACTGCCGAATGGGATGTCGGTACACAAACGCTGTCGAAAACCTCGAATACGGTCCAGTTTACCGTCGAAAATGCCCCACCGCCGCCGCCGGTGCTGGCGCTTTTACGCTTTTCCAATGCGACCGGGGCATCGTCGGCCAATTTGCCGTCGACGATCTGTACCGGCACCGCTGGTCCGCGCCCGGTCGAATTCGACGGGGTATTTTCAGGCCTTAGCACCACACCTGCAAGCCTTTTACCGGCAACCGCCATCCGGGCCGGGGAGCCGCTGGTGATTCAGGTGGACACCATCACAAAAAATATCGATCCCGGTGTGATTGATACATTCGATGTCATGATCGTGACGCCAAACGGTGACCGGGAACAGATTACGCTAACCGAATCTGCCGCAAACAGCGGCTCGTTCCTGGGTTATATCAATACCAAAGCCGCGCCGCCAGCCGCCGTAGCAGGCGATTGCGCTTTATCGGTCAGCCCGGGCGACACAGTGAATGTCGAACTGGATGATTCGACCACTGGCAACAGCGTTGGCACGGTCGAAGTTGACATATTGGTCGATCCATTCGGATTGACATTCGATAGCGGGAATGGCGCGCCCGTCGATGGCACGACCGTTACAATCGTCGATAATTCAACCGGTTTGCCAGCTCAGGTGTTCGGTGACGACGGGGTATCGTCCTTCCCCAGCACGATCGTCACTGGCACGACGGTGACCGATGGAAACGGTACAATTTATCCTTTTATTTCAGGATTTTACCGCTTTCCATTCCTTCGCCAAGGGACGTATCGGCTGGTCATAACGCCGCCTGGGCCATATACTTTTCCTTCCGTAGCAACTCCTGCCGAACTGGCAACATTGACGAGGCCGGACGGCGGCGAGTTTATCATTGCGCCAGGATCTTACGGCGGCACGATAACACTTTTCGACCCCGCGCCAGTCAGGATCGATATCCCGCTTGATCGGCCTGGCGGGGCATTGACCCTGACCAAATTGACATCGACAGCCACGGCAATGCCTGGAGATGTGGTGCAATACCGAATTTCGGTTGGCAACCCGGACCGGACGCGAAGTTCCGGCCCAATTACCGTCAGTGATCAGCTCCCAAATGCCATGCGGCTGCGTATAAATAGCGTTCGATATCAGAATGTTAGTGTCATACCGACGGTTGCA
>JANOPT010000131.1:0-13868 GCA_031421975.1 Sphingomonadales bacterium
TGACTTTTTAACCACTTCAGCTTATCGTTCCGGCCATCAGACAGGCTGAGCCACGGAAAGCGATTTCATGTACAAGACCATGGTAATTTTCGGCACCCGGCCCGAAGCCATCAAATTATTTCCCGTAGTCAATGCATTGAAAGCGCAATCGAAGATTTTGTGCGAAGTATTGGTCAGCGCGCAGCACCGCGAAATGCTCGATCAGGTACTTTCAATCAGCGGAATCGTGCCCGACTATGACCTCAACATCATGCAGCCGGGCCAATCGCTCGACGCATTGACCGCGCGCCTTTTGGAATCCATCGGTGGCGTTCTGGACAAAGCCAAGCCCGACCGCGTCGTGGTGCAAGGCGATACCGCAACTGCGATGGTCGGCGCCCTTGCAGCCTATTATCGCCAGATACCGGTCAGCCATGTCGAAGCTGGCTTACGCAGTTACAATATCTACCAACCCTGGCCCGAGGAAGTGAACCGCAAGATTATCGGCACCATCGCTGACCAGCATTTTGCACCAACCGACGTTTCCGCAGCCGCGCTAAAGGCCGAGGCCGTGCCAGAAAACCGCGTTTTCGTTACCGGAAACACCGTAATCGACGCGCTGCATTGGGTCACCGACCGGATATCGCATCGCCCGGAACTCGCCGCTGGTCTCGCCAATCACGAAGCGCGTTTCACCGGCAAAAAAATCATTGGTATCACTACCCACCGCCGCGAAAATTTCGGCGATGGCATGGAAAATATCGCATCGGCCATCAAAGCTATTGCCGCGCGCGATGATGTCGCCTGTATTTTCCCGGTGCATCTAAACCCCAATGTCCGCGCCGTCATGGACAAGCAACTTGGCGATTTACCCAATGTCGCGATGATCGAACCGCTAGATTACCCGCATTTTGCGCGTTTGCTGTCGATCAGCCACATCATGCTGACTGACAGCGGCGGTGTACAGGAGGAAGCGCCTGCGCTGGGCAAGCCCGTGCTCGTGATGCGCGATACCACCGAGCGCCCCGAAGGCGTCATCGCCGGCACTGCAAAGCTGATCGGCACCGATAAAGACCGTATAATTTCCGAAATTTTCACTCTTTTAGACGATGATGCCGCTTACTCAGCGATGGCCCGCGCGCACAATCCTTTCGGGGATGGCAAAGCAAGCCAGCGCATAGCGGAGATGATCTGGAATGCTAGTCGACAAAAAACCTGACGTTTGCGTGCTTGGGCTCGGCTATATCGGCCTGCCGACCGCTGCAGTCATTGCCCGATCAGGGTGCAAGGTTCTTGGCGTCGATGTGAACGCAAGCGTTGTCGACATCATCAACCGCGGCGAAATTCATATCGAGGAAGTCGACCTCGACGGCCTTGTCCAGGGCGTGGTCGCGCGCCAACTGCTGCGCGCATCGACGATGGTCGAGACGGCCGACGTTTTTGTTATCGCAGTGCCGACACCATTTGACGACGCGCATGCTCCCGACATCAGCTTTGTCTTGAATGCCGCCACAAATATCGCCGCAGTCCTCAAAATGGGCGATACGATTATCATCGAGTCGACGTCGCCGGTGGGCACGACCGATCAGGTCCGCGACCTTATCGCCAAGTTACGGCCTGACCTGAAGGTCCCGGGCCTGACAGCAGGAACGCCGGATATATCGATTGCCTATTGTCCGGAACGCGTGCTTCCTGGACGCATTCTCGAAGAGCTTATTAACAACGACCGATCGATCGGTGGGATTACGCCGCGATGCGCGCGTAAAGCGCTGACATTTTACAAGCGTTTCGTACGCGGGGAATGCATCACAACGGACGCTCGTTCGGCCGAAATGACGAAATTGGTCGAAAACGCATTCCGCGACGTCAACATCGCATTTGCCAACGAACTGTCGATGGTTGCCGATCATATGGGCCTGGATGTGTGGGAAGTTATCCGCCTTGCCAACCGCCACCCCCGGGTGAACATATTGCAGCCTGGCCCCGGCGTCGGCGGCCATTGTATTGCTGTCGATCCCTGGTTCATCGTCCACGGGGCGCCAGACCAAAGTCCGTTAATCCGCACCGCGCGCAATGTGAATGATGGCAAGGTCGGTCATGTCATTGCAAAGGCAAGCGCGATGATCGAAGCAGAACCGAAAATGATCGTCGGTTGCATGGGCCTCGCTTTCAAAGCCAATATCGATGATTTCCGTGAAAGTCCCGCGATGAAGGTCGCTTGCGAACTCGCACGGCGGTTCGGCAGCCGCGTTCGCATTATCGAGCCCTATGCCGCAAAGTTGCCGCCGGAACTTGCAAAAAGCGGTGCCACGCTTGTCGATATCGATACCGCCTTATCGGAATGCGGAATGTTGATTACATTGGTCGATCATGACGCGTTCAAGGCCATTCCGTTGGCCGAGCGCGCCGGAATGCACGTTTATGACGTTCGAGGTATCTGGCATGACCAGCCCGAGCATGTCCCGCCACACGCTCTTCGTGTCGTCGGCTGGCAGTGAGCGTGCCTTACAAAGCGCAATCGATCACCCGACCGCATCAAATTTCAGTCCAAAACTTCACCGAAATTTAACCATATTTTTACGCGTCATGCCTAGTCCAACCATATCATCTAAGGATATTTGAATGGCCACGGCTGCCGCACACAATCACCATGACCGCAGCCCTGCAACCTCCATTCATGGTGCGAAGGCGGAATTGCTTTGGCTTGTACCATTGTCCGCGATGTTCGTCGTCCTTGTCGGTACCGCCGAAATTCTGTCCTTTCTGAACGGTACATCGGCAATCGGCATGATCTACGGCTACGGGGCAAAAGCGTTGCGGTTGCTTCCATTTGTGGCTTCAATTGGCATTCTAGGCCAGTTCGTCTTTGCGATCATTCGTGATTACCGCACGGCCGTCGACCAGGTTATCGGTCAATGGCGCGCTGCGTTGTCCAACCCATATATCGTTGCCGCACGGGTGTTCCCGATCGTGATGATGCCATTTTTCTTCGCTTCGTTCAGCGTTCTCAAAATGCTCATGCCGCGCTATGTTCCATTCTGGCTTGACGGGCCCTTTGCGCGGATGGACCAGTTTCTATTTTTTGGATATCATCCTTGGCAATTGACGCATGCAGTCTTCACTTCCGCCGAAGCGACGACGACGCTTGACCTTTTCTATTCGATCTGGGTTTTACTATTATCGCTGGCCATCGCGGGATTTGCATTGTTTGCTCCTCGCAAAGAACGCGCGCGATTTTTTCTGTCATTCGGCGCTGCCTGGTTTTTTCTGGGGTTCATCGGCGCTTGGCTGGGGTCGTCAGCAGGCCCGTGCTTTCTTGGCAACCTAAACTCACCCTTGGCTCCGGAATTTGCAGGCCTCATGCAGCGGCTTCATGCCGCGAGCAATTCGATGGATACCATTGCACAAGCCGTTGAGTGGCAGCAAATGCTATGGAACGGTTACGAAACGCAAACCTACCGTTTCGGGATGGGCATTTCCGCCATGCCATCGCTTCACAACGCAATTGCCGTGCTATACGCCTTTATGGCGTTCCGGTTTAACAGGCTGGCTGGCTGGGTTATGACTGGTTATGCCGTCATTATATTTATCGGTTCAATCCATCTCGGCTGGCATTATGCCGTTGACGGGATCTTCTCTGGCCTTGGTATGTGGGGTATATGGGCTTTGGTGAACCGGTGGTGCGTCGCATCGGGTTATGATCAAGCTGTCGGCGAAAAGGCAGCTCCGAAAATGTCTATTTAGCGAGCAATCCGGCTCTGACCGACATGCCAAGCGATATAGTGGAGAAAAGCCGAAACCCAAATCGCGGACGGTAGGCCAAGGGTGATCCCGATCGTCCACCTATTGACGACTTAGATTTCGGACGGTGCGCTCCGTATCTTTCACCAACGGCAACCGCCATCGCCCTATGGCCCCGATTCTCGGTCGTCTTTCCGGATAAATATCGCGAATTTCTCGGAATAAATTCACACCCGATCGCTTGTAGCAAGCGAGACCGGTCCGCCAATGCTGTGAAATGTTTTGGGACAGCTTGTTCCTGAAACAAAGTCACACTACTGCAAGGCCATCCATTATCACTATTCGGAAAGACCGATAAATGAAAATCGCAATGATCGGTTCAGGCTATGTCGGGCTGGTATCTGGCGCATGTTTTGCCGACTTTGGTCACGATGTCGTCTGCGTGGACAAAGATACCGACAAAATTGCCAGGTTGAACGCGAACATCATGCCCATTTACGAACCGGGTCTGGCGGCGCTGGTCAAATCCAACGTTGATGCCGGTCGCTTGTCATTTTCAACCGATGTATGCCATTCGGTAAAGGGCTGCGATGCGGTTTTTATCGCCGTCGGCACACCATCGCGCCGCGGCGACGGGCACGCAGACCTTAGTTATGTTTATGCCGCTTCCGAAGAACTGGCTGCAGCAATCGATCCCGGCACGGTTGTTGTTACAAAATCGACTGTGCCCGTCGGAACCGGTGACGAGGTCGAACGGATCATCACAGAAGCAAACCCTGCGCTGGAATTTGCGGTCGTATCAAACCCGGAGTTCTTGCGTGAAGGTGCAGCCATAGGCGATTTCAAACGGCCCGACCGGATCGTCGTCGGCAGCGATGTTGAATGGGCACGCGATGTCATGCGCGCGATTTATCGCCCGTTGTTTTTGAATGAATCGCCGATATTGTTCACAAGCCGCCGTTCTTCGGAGCTCATCAAATATGCCGCGAACGCCTTTCTGGCGACAAAGATTACGTTCATCAACGAAATGGCTGATTTATGTGAAAAGCTTGGTGCGAACGTTCAGGACGTATCGCGGGGTATCGGGCTGGATAACCGGATCGGGTCCAAATTCCTGCATGCCGGGCCTGGCTATGGCGGTAGCTGTTTTCCCAAGGACACGCTGGCGTTACTCAAGACCGCGCAGGATAATGATACGCCAGTACGAATTGTTGAGGCCGTGGTACAGGCAAATGACCTTCGTAAACGGGCCATGGGGCGCAAAATCATCAACGCGCTGGGTGGCGACGTACGGGGCATGAAGGTCGCATTATTGGGGCTGACGTTCAAACCCAATACCGATGACATGCGCGATGCACCATCAATCGCGATTGTTCAGACGCTGCTAGACGCAGGCGCGGTAGTTCACGCTCATGATCCCGAAGGCATGGACGAAGCGGCCAAAATCCTGCCGGGCATCGTGATGGCCGAAAGCGCATATGCGGCGGCGCAAGACGCGGACGCAGTCGCTTTGGTTACTGAATGGGATGCTTATCGTGCACTGGATATGCGAAAACTCCACGCGGCGATGAAGGGCAACACGCTGGTCGATCTGCGTAACATCTATCGCGCTGCCGACGTTGAGGCCGCCGGCTTTGCCTATTTCAGCGTAGGGCGTTGAGAACGCCGGCAACAAGCATAACTTGAGCGGGGTCAAGCCTTTGCAGCTTGCGACCCGGTCGGCTATCGGCAAAGAGCCGCAACATGCCACGTAATCTGACTCACCTTGAACGGCTGGAGGCCGAAAGCATCCACATCATGCGTGAAGTCGTGGCAGAGGCAGAAAAGCCAGTAATGCTGTATTCCGTGGGTAAAGATAGCGCCGTGATGCTTCACCTGGCACGAAAAGCATTTTACCCTTCGCCGCCGCCATTCCCGTTGCTCCACGTCGATACCACATGGAAGTTCAAAGCCATGTATGATCTGCGTGAAACGGCTGCGCGCGACGCCGGAATGGAATTGCTGGTCTGGCAAAATCCGGAAGCGATTGAACGAGGCATCAATCCGTTCGATCATGGTGGTTTGCATACCGATATGTGGAAAACAGAAGGGCTGAAGCAGGCGTTGAACCATTACGGCTTTGATGCTGCTTTTGGTGGTGCGCGCCGCGATGAGGAAAAGAGCCGCGCCAAAGAGCGTGTTTTCAGTTTCCGGTCGGCAAATCACCGCTGGGATCCGAAAAACCAGCGCCCTGAATTGTGGAACCTGTATAACGCCAAAAAAGCGACAGGTGAAAGCATTCGCGTTTTCCCGATCTCGAATTGGACCGAACTCGACATCTGGCAGTATATCCACCTCAACGATATTGCCATCGTGCCATTGTATTTCAGCGCACCTCGCCCGACCGTTGAGCGGGACGGAATGTTGCTGATGGTAGATGATGAGCGGTTCCGGTTGCGCGACGGCGAAACACCAGTTGAGCGGTCGATCCGTTTCCGGACACTTGGCTGCTATCCGCTTACCGGCGCGGTCGAAAGCGAAGCGACCACGCTGCCGCAGATAATTCAGGAAATGTTGCTGACGACGACCTCGGAACGGCAGGGGCGCGCCATTGATCATGACCAAGCCGCTAGTATGGAAAAGAAAAAGCAGGAGGGCTATTTCTGATGCCTTCCGTTTACGAAACCGACACGCTTATCGCACAGGACATCGACGCCTATCTCGAACAGCATCAGCACAAAAGCCTGCTTCGGTTCATTACCTGCGGGTCGGTCGACGATGGCAAATCGACGCTGATCGGCAGGCTGCTGTACGATTCGAAGATGATTTTCGAGGATCAGCTTGCTGCGCTGGAAGCGGACAGCAAACGGGTCGGTACACAAGGCCAGGATATCGATTTTGCCCTGCTGGTGGATGGTCTGGCGGCCGAACGCGAACAGGGCATCACGATCGATGTTGCTTACCGGTTTTTTACGACTGAAAAGCGCAAATTCATTGTAGCCGATACGCCGGGCCATGAACAATATACCCGCAATATGGTCACTGGCGCATCGACTGCCGACCTTGCAATTATTTTGATCGACGCGCGCAAAGGCATCCTGACTCAAACCAGGCGGCATAGCTATCTGGCGCATTTGATCGGCATCAAAAATATCGTGCTTGCGGTCAACAAGATGGACCTGGTCGATTACGACGTCTTGCGCTTCGACCACATTGTCGAAGATTACCGGTGTTTTGCGCGCGAGATCGGGATCAACGAATTCACCGCAATTCCGATTTCGGGGTTTAAGGGCGACAATATAGCGACCTTGTCCCCCAACACGCCCTGGTACACCGGCACGACATTGATCAATCATCTTGAGGATGTCGAACTCGACGTTACGAGCGATCAGGCAAAGCCGTTCCGTCTACCGGTGCAATGGGTGAACCGTCCCAACCTCGATTTTCGGGGCTTTGCCGGGCTGATTGCAAGCGGCAGCGTGCACGTCGGTGACATTGTCCGGATATTGCCAAGCGGCAAGACGTCCAGCGTATCGCGTCTGGTGACGCTCGACGGCGATCAGGACGAAGCTGTCGCCGGGCAGTCAGTGACGGTGTGCCTCGCCGACGAGGTCGATTGTTCTCGCGGCGATGTAATTGCTGCTGCGGACAATCCGCCGCAGGCTGCTGATCAGTTCGAGGCCAATCTGGTGTGGATGGCCGACGAGCCGATGACACCCGGACGGGCGTACTGGCTGAAGCTTGGAACGCAGGTGGTTTCTGCTACCGTGCAGTCGCCGAAATATCAGATCAACGTCAACACGATGGAACATCTGGCGGCCAAAACGCTGGACCTGAACGCGATTGGCATTGCCGAAGTCACGACCGATCGCGCTATTGTTTTTGAAGCCTATGCAGACAATCGCACGCTTGGCGGGTTTATTCTGATCGACAAGATTACCAACGCGACGGTTGCCGCGGGCATGCTCAATTTCAGCCTTCGCCGCGCACAAAATGTTCATTGGCAAGCGATCGATATCAGCCGCGAGGCGCATGCCCGGCAAAAAGGCCAGTCACCGAAATTGCTTTGGTTTACCGGTCTGTCCGGCTCGGGAAAATCGACCATTGCCAATCTTGTGGAAAAGAAACTTTTTGCACTCGGTCGACACAGCTTTTTGCTGGATGGCGATAATGTCAGGCATGCGCTCAACAAGGATCTGGGTTTTACGGACACCGACAGGATCGAGAACATCCGCCGCGTTGGTGAAGTGGCAAAGCTGATGACCGATGCCGGTCTGATCGTTCTAACGGCGTTTATCTCGCCCTTCCGGGCTGAACGCGATCTGGTACGACGCCTGCTGCCCCACGGCGAGTTTATCGAAATTTTTATCGATACACCGCTTGAGGAAGCCGAACGCCGCGACGTCAAAGGCCTATACAAAAAGGCGCGCAGCGGAGAGCTTAAAAACTTCACAGGGATCGACAGCCCGTATGAACAGCCTGAGCATCCTGAAATTCGCATCGACACAACTACAGTATCGCCAGAGGAAGCCGCCGAATTCATTGTCGAGCAGGTCATCGGTATTTGGACCCCCGACCTGTGACGGACGACGAAATTGCGTCACAACTGGCGACTGATGCGGGAAAGATGCTGCTTGCGTTACAGTCGTCGCACCGGTTCGAAGGCAAGGCGTTGGGGGCTGAAGGTGACCGGATTGCTAATGCCTTTTTATGCAAGGCCCTTCGCTCTGCACGGCCCCATGACGCATTGCTGTCAGAGGAGGAAACCGATTGCGATACCCGCTGTGCGTCAAGCCGAGTCTGGATTATCGACCCGCTGGATGGCACGCGTGAATATAGCGAGGGACGCGATGACTGGGCAGTCCATGTGGCACTCGCCGTCGATGGAGTGCCCGCGTCAGGTGCCGTCGCCCTGCCCGCGCTTGGAATAACGTTTTGCTCGTCCGCCTCGCTGTCATTGCAAAGTGCCAATCAGCCGCTGAGGATGGTCGTCAGCCGCACCCGACCAGCCGCAGAAGCCATTGCGGTGGCCAAAATACTGGGAGCAGAATTACTGCCGATGGGCTCGGCCGGGGCAAAGGCTATGGCCGTACTACGCGGCGAGGCCGACATTTACCTGCACACGGGCGGCCAATATGAGTGGGATAACTGCGCCCCGGTAGCTGTAGCTCGGGCGGCCGGTTTGCACTGCTCACGCGTAAATGGCGCGCCGTTGCTGTACAATAACCGCAATCCCTATCTGCCTGACTTGCTGATATGCCGCAAAGAACTGGTGGTCGATGTCATGGCGGCTTTGGGCAATTAATTTACCTGCCGGTCATATCCCTCCCAATATGGTGCGCGTAGGTCTTTGCGTAGAATCTTTCCCGACGCGTTGCGCGGCAGCGCCGGAATAATATCGACCGAACGCGGTACCTTAAAACCCGCGATCCGTTCGCGAGCCCAGGAAATGACGCTGTCGACATCTATCGTCGCCCCCGGTTTTGGCGCGCAAACGGCCTTGACCGCTTCACCCCATTTATCGTCCGGGACGCCGATGACCGCCACCTCCATGACGTCGGGATGGCCGTAAATTGCGCTTTCGACCTCCGCAGGATAGACATTTTCGCCACCGGTGATGATCATGTCCTTCACGCGGTCGTGGATATAAAGATACCCGTCTTCGTCCATATATCCCGCATCACCGGTCTTGATCCAGCCACCGTCGGCCATCGTGCCTTCGGTTGCCTCGGGCAGGTTCCAGTAACCGATCATGTTGTTGGACGATCGAGTCCACACTTCACCGACGTCCCCTAACGGAAGGTTGTTCCCAGCCCCGTCAACGACCCGCAATTCCACTCCGGGCAGCGGCTTGCCCGCCGAACGCATTCTCTTGTTCCCACCCGGATCATGGTCCTCAGGCGGCAACATGCAAATCGTGCCAGTAGTTTCGGTCATGCCGTAAACCTGTATAAACTGTGCCCCGAACATATTGATGCACTGACGCAGCAGCTCAAGCGGAATAGGCGCGGCACCGTATAGGATATATTTGAGACGCGTATAATTGACCGAGGCGCAGCGCGGATGGTTGACCATCATCTGTAAGGCGGCCGGCACGATAAAAAGCCGCGTTGCACCGCCGTTTTCGATGGCATCAAACACACCATCAGGAGTGAACTCAGCCTGGACCAGGCCCGGCAATCCAGAAGCGAGCGCCATAATGCCAAGGCCAGTGCCGCCAATATGTGCACATGGCATTGCAATCAGGACGACTTCATCATCATCCCATTTGGTGTAGGCATGGTTCGAACCCTCCGAATGCTTTCGCAATGCGAAAAGGTTTCGGTTGGAGAGCACAGCGCCCTTTGGGTTGCCCGTTGTTCCCGAAGTATAGAGTTGCAAAACGGCATCGTCCGGCCCGGCCGAATCGAATTCAACCCGCACATTAGCCTCGATCAGCGATCGGGCCTCAATATCCCCGACCACCCGCTCCAGATGCGGCGCACGACCCGCCAAGGCCACTTCAGCGCCTTCGAACCCCTTTCCTGTGAACAGAATGCGGGCGCGCGTATCATTGACGATATACGCCCACTCGGCAGGTGCAAGCCGCCAGCCGATCGGTACCATGACGACGCCTACGCGGGCAGCGCCATAAAACAGGCTGAAATATAAATCGCTATTTTTGCCGATCCACGCAATGCGGTCGCCTTTTTGAAGGCCCGCCGAGAGCAGCATCGCAGCGACCCGTGCCGTTCGTTCTTCCATGTCGCCATAAGTATAACGGCGGTCCTCCTCCTGAAGTGCCATCCGGTCGGGCCGCTCGCGCGCCCAGTACCTCAGAAAGCCGTCAAAGGTCAGAATATCGGTTTCGGCCACTTCCACGTCCATGCTCCTCGTCGCGCCTCTTCCAAGCGGGCGCTGTCGACGGAAACAGTCGGGCGATAATCAGGCGATGTCAATCGCGTGATTAAATTGGCAGGACGGGATCGATCATTCGGCGGCAACCGCTTGGTCGGGCTCTCGCCAGACCAGTATCGGCTTGCGCGCCGCCTGCGTTTCATCGAGCCTGCGACGTGGAGCGTAATGGGGCGCAGACTTCAGCGACGCATCGCCAGCCTTTGCCCGCTCCGCCACCGAACGAAGCGCACCGATAAACTGGTCAAGCGTAGCCTTACTTTCGGTTTCGGTCGGCTCGACCAGCATCGCGCCGTGCACAACCAGCGGAAAATAGACGGTCATTGGATGATAGCCTTCATCGATCAGGCCTTTGGCGATATCGAGAGTCGAGAAACCGTCTGCCATTCCATCGTCACTGAACAACGCCTCGTGCATACATGGTCCGCTATGGCCAAATGGCGCGTCGAGGACGTCTTCCAGGCTTCGCAAGATGTAATTGGCGTTGAGCACTGCGTCGCCGGAAACCTGCCGCAGGCCGTCTGCGCCATGCGACATGATATAGGCCAGAGCGCGCGTAAACATTCCCATCTGCCCGTGAAACGCAGTCATCCGGCCAAAGCTGTGCGGATGGCGTTCGCCGGCAGTTTCTTCTTCAACCAATGTGTAATGGCCGTCTGCGTGACGTTCGGTAAACGGAAGCGGACCAAAGGGGGACAATGCTTCGGACAATACGACGGGACCAGAACCTGGCCCGCCGCCGCCATGCGGAGTGGAGAAAGTCTTGTGCAGGTTGATATGCATCGCGTCGATACCAAGGTCGCCGGGACGGACGCGGCCGACAATGGCGTTGAAATTCGCACCGTCGCAATAGACATACCCGCCCGCTGCATGGACCGCGTCGGAAATGGCCCGCATATCGCGTTCGAACAATCCACAGGTGTTCGGGTTGGTGATCATCACGCCCGCAACATCCGGTCCCAGACGCGCTTTCAACGCTGCCAAGTCTACTCGGCCTTCGGATGTCGCAGGGATATTCTCGACCGAGAAGCCGGCAAATGCAGCAGTCGCGGGGTTGGTGCCATGCGCGCTTTCCGGCACGAGAATGACGCTGCGCCGATCGCCGCGCGCTTCAAGCGCCGCCTTGATACACAGAATACCGCACAGTTCACCATGCGCCCCGGCCTTCGGGGTCATCGCGACGCCGTGCATACCGGTAAGCTTAATCAACCACACCGCCAGTTCATTGATAACCGCAAGCGCGCCTTGCACGGTTTCAACGGGCTGCATCGGGTGAACATCCGCAAATCCGGCCATGCGCGCGACTTTTTCATTTAGCCGCGGGTTGTGCTTCATCGTGCAGCTTCCCAACGGGAAAAAGCCCAGATCGATTGCATAATTCTGACGGCTGAGGCGCGTATAATGGCGCACCGCTTCAGGTTCCGACAAGCCCGGCAAGCCGATATCGCGATGACGATCCAGATCGCACAGGCGCGTTGTAACCTTTGGCACGTCGGCCAAATCTACGCCGGTGGTGCCATTATTGCCAATTTCAAATATCAGCGCCTCTTCAAGCATCAATGCGCGGTTGCCCGTAAAAGTGGGGGGCTTTGCGTCGACAGCGTCACCCAACTGGGGTTTCCAGCCGCTTTTATTGATCACGTTCATGCCAACACCTCCTGCAATGCTACCGCAAATGTCTCCAGATCTTCCGGCGTGGCAACTTCTGTCACCGCGACGACAAGGCCATATTTAAGGGTGTCGACGCCTGGATAAAGCCGGCCGAGCGATACGCCACCGAGTATCTTTTTTTCCGCCAAAGCGCGCACCACCGGCCTCGCTTCTTTCGACAAGCGCAACGTAAATTCGTTGAAAAAGCCATTATTAATAAGGTCGACGCCCGGAATCTGAGTCAGACGCTCGGCAGCTTGCACGGCAAGCGCGTGGTTGAGCGATGCGAGGCCGCGCAGTCCTTTTTCGCCCAGCAAGGTCATATGAACACTGAAGGCCAGCGCACAAAGTCCTGAATTTGTACAGATATTCGAAGTCGCCTTCTCGCGGCGAATATGCTGTTCGCGGGTAGACAGCGTCAACACGAACCCGCGCTTGCCCTCGGCATCGACGGTCTCACCACACAAACGCCCGGGCATCTGGCGCACGAATTTTTCCTTGCAGGCAAAAAGTCCGACATAAGGTCCGCCAAATTGCAACCCGACGCCGATCGATTGCCCCTCACCCACCACAATATCGGCACCCATTTCACCAGGCGACCGGATGGCACCCAGTGCCACTGGTTCGGTCACCACCGCGATCAACAGTGCACCATGTTCATGCGCCTTGGCCGCGATCGGTGACAAATCTGCGATCCGGCCCAGAATATCGGGATATTGCACGACGACACAGCTCGTATTGTCGTCGATAGCGGCCAGTAGACGATCGCTGTCGGTATTTGCCGACAACTCAGGCAATGCCGTATCAAGCGCGTCACCGGTGTATTTTGCCATTGTGGTGGCCACGCTGACATAATGTGGATGCAAACCCGACGAAAGGATTGCCTTTGACCGTTTTGTGATGCGGCCAGCCATGCCAATTGCTTCCCAGCATGCGGTCGAGCCATCATACATCGACGCATTGGCGACATCACATCCGAACAACCGCGCAACCTGCGACTGAAACTCGAACAGCATCTGCAAGGTGCCTTGGGCAATTTCCGGCTGATACGGCGTGTACGCGGTAAGGAATTCGCCGCGCTGGATAATGTGGTCGACCGAAGCAGGTACATGGTGCTTGTATGCGCCCGCACCCAGAAAAAATGGATGGTGCGAAGCCGCCATATTCTTGCGCGCGAGTTTAGAAAAATGCCGCTCCACAGCCATTTCGCTAGCGTGCATTGGCAGCCCGCTAATCGGGCCCTCCAACCGTGCTTCGGCTGGCACATCGACAAAAAGATCGTCGACAGAATCGGCCCCGATGACGCCAAGCATTGCTTGCCGGTCCGATGGGGTTAGCGGTAAATAACGCATATCATTCTCCAACTGCCCGCCCGACACGGGCGAACATTCTTAAATCCCGTCGACAAATGCCTTGTAAGTCGTCGCATCCATCAGACTGTCGAGTTGACTGGCGTCGCTCAATGTCAGCCTGAAAAACCATCCCGCGCCTTCTGGGTCGCTGTTCACCAGCGAAGGATCGCCTTCGAGCGCGCTATTGCCTTCGGTCACGGTGCCGCTCACCGGTGCGTAAACATCGGACGCTGCTTTCACCGATTCCACCACTGCTGCGTCACCCCCCTTTGT
>JANOPT010000132.1:0-5472 GCA_031421975.1 Sphingomonadales bacterium
CGGCGAATGGACGTTCACCGACCTGGAATTTCCAGGGTCGGGCCGGTTGAACGATGCGGCACGGCACGCGGCTGAAAACCCGCAGCTGCTGGTCTATAAAATGCAATCCAACGCCTATAAATATAGCTGGGCGCTGATCCCGATATCTGTGCCTTTCGTGTGGCTGCTATTTTTCTGGCGGCGACGATTCAAGATGTTCGACCATGCCGTGTTCGTCACGTATTCGCTGACGTTCATGATGTTGCTGGGGATCATCTGTGCAGTGCTGATCCATTTTCCGGCAACTGAGGTTATCGGTGGTCTGGCGCTGGCATTCTATCCGCCCATTCACATGTACCGGCATCTGCACCATAGCTATGAAACGTCGCGGTTCGGGGCATTCTGGCGGATGTGTGTTTTGTCGGTTTTTGCAATGACGGCGCTAACCCTGTTCGCGATGCTCGTCGTTACCCTGGGCGTCGCCGGGTAGTACGCGCAGCTTTATTGTTCCGCTTTCTAGAAACGGCGCGACTATGGCGGCCATCCGGCCCTGCCGGTCGGTTACCATCGCGCGGTTGAAGAAACTGTTGGCGATGACGTCGGCAATCTGCAGCCCTGATAGCACATGACTTACCGCCAACGACGCCGTTCCCAGCGGGCCGACGAGGCGCCCGACCGAATTGCGGACCAATGCCAATGTATCCGGACCATAGCGGCCATCGTCGATGATCACGTCGCTGCACCCCGGCGGCGTATCGACCATCATCGATGCGATCACATCATCCAGCAACGCCGAATATATGGCAATGTCGTGGTCGCCACGGTCCGATCCCGGTTCCGGGACCAGCGCCGAAATGGCGATACCGACCGTTGCCTGCCATTCGCCTGCCGCAAGCAGTTCGAAGAACAAGGCCCGTTCGGCAAGGTCGATCCGGCTGCCCTTCAGTTCACCGCTCAGGCCAGTTACCGCGCGCAAGCGGGCCAGAATGTCGTCGGCCGCCTGCGCGGTGATCGACACCGCCGCAAACGTCATCACGCCGCGACCGATGCCGCCCGATTCATCGCAATAGATCGGCATCGCGGCCCCCCTTTAATGTCGGGGCATGTCTAACAGGGAAAGCGCCGGATGACTATCTCGCGCCAGGCGTCGCGCACCGATTGGATTTGCCGTCGTTCGCGGGGAATCCGGCCGAATTCATTGATAAACTGATCGGCGGTCAGGCGGTATTTTTTGGGAGCGCAGAACAGGGGTTGTCCTGCCGAGCGTGCCTTTTCATTCTCAGCCTTCACCGAATCGGCCGCCGTTTCGAACAGCCGCGCCATGGGTTTCAAATCCTTTGAAAACATCGCACCCATGCCCCTTTTTTTAAGAGCGACCGCTTTCACATAGAAAGTTTCCGCATCCATAGCGTGGGCAGGAACGGCGCAGAGCGATAAAGCTCCGCCCGCCATCAAAATTTTGCAGTTCATTATTATTTGCGACCTCTACTCACCCATAACTATCGTAGTGCGATGAGGTTGCGATGAATAGCCGAAAATTATGCGCCTTGCGGCGTAGCACCTCCGACTACCGTAGTTTTGCGGCGACCAGCCTTGGGTATGGCGGTGCCAATCGTCGGAATGCTCGACGGCTTGGAGACCGCGCCATCGTCACGCTCGAATTTGCCGGTTGCCAGCAATTGCGCGATGTCGTCACCGGACAGCGTTTCGAATTCAAGCAACGCGTTGGCCAACAGGTGAAGCTGCTTGTTGTGCTTCTTCAACAGGTCGGTGGCACGTTTGTGGCCGCCTTCAACAAGCTTGCGGATTTCGGCATCGATTTTCTTGGCGGTCTCGTCGGACATGGCCGACCGCTGTGACATGCCATAACCCAGATAGCCGTCCTGCCGCTCTTCATATTGCAACGGCCCCATTTCGTCCGACATCCCCCATTGCGTGACCATGTCGCGCGCCAGGCTGGTGGCGTACTGGATATCGCTCGATGCACCCGAGCTGACCTTGTCATAGCCGAAGATCAGTTCTTCGGCGACACGTCCGCCCATCGATACCGACAGGTTGGCATGCATCTTGTCACGGTGATAGCTATAGTTATCGCGTTCGGGCAGGCGCATGACCATCCCCAGCGCACGGCCGCGCGGGATGATGGTCGCCTTGTGGATCGGGTCGGATGCGGCCTCGTAAACCGACACGAGCGCATGCCCCGCCTCGTGATAGGCCGTCATTTTCTTCTCATCGTCGGTCATGACCATCGATTTGCGTTCGGTGCCCATCATCACCTTGTCCTTGGCGTCCTCGAACTCCTGCATCGCGACGAGCCGCTTTCCGCGTCGCGCGGCGAGCAAAGCAGCCTCGTTCACCAGATTGGCAAGATCGGCACCGGAGAATCCGGGCGTTCCGCGTGCGATGACCCGGCCATCGACGTCGGGTGCGAGCGGAACCTTACGCATGTGCACCTCAAGGATTTTAACGCGCCCATCGATATCGGGGCGCGGCACGACGACCTGACGGTCGAAACGGCCCGGGCGCAGAAGCGCAGGGTCAAGCACATCGGGGCGGTTGGTCGCTGCAACGATGATGATGCCTTCATTGGCCTCGAACCCGTCCATTTCGACCAGCAGCTGGTTAAGCGTCTGTTCGCGCTCGTCATTCTGGTTACCAAGGCCAGCACCACGGCTACGGCCAACGGCGTCGATTTCGTCGATGAACACGATGCATGGCGCGTTCTTTTTGGCTTGCTCGAACATGTCGCGCACACGGCTTGCGCCGACGCCGACAAACATTTCGACAAAGTCGGATCCGGAGATCGAGAAGAAGGGAACGCCTGCCTCGCCCGCGATGGCGCGGGCCAGCAGAGTCTTACCGGTGCCGGGCGAACCGACTAGCAACGCCCCCTTGGGAATTTTGCCGCCGAGCCGTGAGAATTTTAGCGGATCTTTCAGGAACTCGACGATTTCCTGCAATTCTTCGCGCGCTTCATCGATGCCAGCGACGTCCTCGAACGTTACGCGGCCGTGCTTTTCGGTGAGCAACTTAGCCTTGGATTTGCCAAAGCCCATCGCGCCGCCGGCACCGCCGCCTTTCTGCATCTGGCGCAGCACAAAGAACGCGATGCCAAGGATGAGCAGAAACGGCAGTGCCTGATAAATCAGGATCAAAAGCAGGCTGGGCTGTTCCTCGGCCTTGCCCTGCACATCGACACCCTTTTCATCGAGCAACGGATACAGACTGTTATCACCCGGAACAGGAACGGTGACGAATGTTTCGTCCGTCTGAAGCTTGCCGGTAATGCGTTCGGGGGCAATGGCGACCGACTTGACTTCGCCAGCCTCAACCTTGTCGCGGAACGACGAATAGCTGATACCCTTTGCGGTTTCCGTAGTGCCGCTGAAAATCGACGCGACGAGCAACAATGCAACGATGATCGCCGACCATATTGCCATGTTGCGGAGCAACGGATTACCTTTGGGTTCCTGTTCGTCGTTCATCATTTACGCCTTGCATTGCTCCGCGATGCCAACTGCTTCGGGATGTCCTGAACAATGTAAGCGTGAATGCGTGAATGGCAATATAATGAAATGCGAAATTTGACGGTTCTAGCGCCCGGTTCGGCGCGGCGGTGCTACCGAGAAAGTCCAGAGCGGCCCGCCCTTGCACAAGACATTACCGATCATCGCGGTTCTTCCGGCGTCGAGTTCGGCCAGCACATGGTCCAACGCGTCGCCTCTTGGTTGCCGGTCGGGTTCGATGTGCGCCAGGCACCGGACCAGCAAGCGACGTTTCAGCTCCGCCGGAAGAGCGCGAGCATCGCATTGAATTACAGCGTCTTTTATGGCTATTCTGTCGGCGGCCAATGAATCGGTCATCCACGCCAGAGCCTCGGCTGCTTCGCCCAGCGCCTTGGCAGAACGCTGTGCGCGGTCGGTAGCAAAAGGGTGCGGCGCGCGCGCCAGCCACTGGCGGATGCGAACCCGGTCGAACTGGCTATCGTCGTTGCTGGGGTCCCGAACCGGCGCAATGCCCCGCGCGGCGCAAATTTCCTCTAACTCTGATTTGGAAAAGCCAAGCAATGGCCGGGTGATACGCTTATTATGGGCCCTGATGGCGGCAAATCCGTCAATTCCGCTGCCGCGCGCAAGCCGCATGAGCAGTGTTTCCAACTGGTCATCATGATGATGCGCGGTGGCAATGAACGAACAATTCCGGTCGTCCGCCGCGTGTTCAAGCAATTGATAGCGCACCGCGCGCGCCGCTGACTGGATATTGCCGTCGATGGGCCGCGATGGCGTCAGCGTGATGTGCGGAACCGCCAGGTCACTGCATAACCGGCTTACAAAATTCGCCTCGTCTGCGGCCTCGATCCGAAGCTGGTGGTCAACGGTTGCGGCGTGAATACGGCCCGGCATCGCCTGATTGGCCAATAACAGCAGCGCAAGACTGTCCGGTCCGCCCGACACCGCGAGCATGACGCGGTCATGCGCGCCAATACCCAGATTTTCGAGCGCCAAGCCGAAACGCTGAAGATAATCCGGATCGGTCCTTATTTGCACTTCGCTCGGGACTTGCCCGACGTGACGCGATCCGACAGACGCCCCGTGGCCGCATCGGGATAGGCCTTGGCCAGTTCCCCGAATGCCTCGCACGCCTCTGCGGTCTTGCCAAGGTCGGTCAGCGCCGAGCCCAGGAAGAACAGGCTGTCGGGCGCGCGTTCGCCGCGTGGGTCGGTCTTGTAATTATCGTAGAAAACCTTGACTGCGGTCGCCGGTTTTTTGTCGTCGAGCCATGATCGGCCAAGCAGGTTGCGGGCAAAGCTGGCGCGTTTGTGCTTGGGATATTTGGCAACGGTTTCTTGCAACGTGACCTGAGCCTCGGGGAAAAACTTCGCCTCCCACAGCCGGTAGCCATAATTATAGCCGTCTTCGAACCCATCGCCCGTCGCGGGCCGACCGATCGCCGCCACCGCTGCTGTGCGGGCTGCGGTCGGCTTTGCCGGCGGTGGGGTAAAAGCAGGCTTTGCTTTGGCTGGCGTGGGCGACGCTGTCGGCGCAGCGACCGGTACCGCCGGTTCGTTCGGTACGGCATCCCGCGCCTCCAGCGCTTTCAGGCGTGCCTCCACGCTTCGCATGCTATTGCCGTGCTGTTCGACCTGACCCGTCAGCGTGGCCAGTTGCGCCTCAAGCGCGTCGACCCTGACCAGCAGGTCGGCCGTTGCGGTCGATGTCGTGCTTGTCGTTCGGGGAGTCGTTGGCGACTGGATATCGGGTTCGATGAACTTGCCGGCGCCATTGGGGAAAACCTGACGCTGGACCGCGCGCATTTCCTTTTCAAGCTTGCCAACGCGGCCTTCGACATTGGCGTCTTGCGCGCCGGCCGGAACGCATAGCATCAACGCCACGCTGCCCAGCAAAGCTAGCCGTAATTTCATTGGGATACTCCCCCGTTTGATACCCTGTGCGTATCTTATAGCCTGTCGGACTCATACGATAAAGGCCCATC
>JANOPT010000133.1:0-6510 GCA_031421975.1 Sphingomonadales bacterium
TTTTTGAAAAGTTCGGTTGCCGTATTGGCACTGTTACCTGCCTGTGCTTTCGCGCAGGAAGCACAAGAAGACATCGTTGTTACAGCAAGCGGCTTTGAACAGCCGCGATCCGAAACCGGTCAGGCAATCAACGTCATCGACCATGAGCGGCTTGCCGAGTTACAGGTTACAAGTATCACCGATGCCCTGCGGACATTGCCCGGTGTTACCGCCATCACGCGCGGCCCGGTGGGCAGCCAGAGCGCGGTGTTCCTGCGCGGTGGCAATGGGTCGCAGACACTCGTGCTGATCGACGGTGTCCGCATTAATGATCCCTCCAGCCCCAATGCCGCTTTCGATTTTGGCGCTTTGCTGACCGGCAACATCGGCCGCGTCGAGGTTTTGCGCGGGCCGAACTCGATCATTTGGGGCAGCCAGGCGATTGGCGGGGTTATCAACGTACAATCGGTCGCACCCACCGAAGCTTTGGTCGCGCGCGTCGGGGCAGAATATGGCTATGGCGATAGCATGAGGGGAAATGCCAATCTGTCCGGAACCTCAGGCATGTTCGAAGGCAGCATTGGCGGGACGTATTACCGCACCGATGGCATATCCGCATTGAGCGGCGGCACCGAGAAGGACGGCTATGAAAACGCGTCTGCCAATGGCCAGCTAAAGGTCAATCTGGCCGATAATTTTGCGCTCGATTTTCGGGGATATTATAATCGCGGCACTATCGAATATGACTCGCCCTTCGGTGGGGGTGCAAACGCCCTGCCCGTTTCAAAGAACCGCCAGTTTGTCGGCTATGTCGGCGCGAGATTCGACGTGGCCGATGGCCGGTTCAAGAACCGCGTCTCATACGGACGCACTGATATAAGCCGCATCGGGACCGATCCGGTGGTGTTTAGCTTCAACAATTTCGATGTCGCAGGGACCATCGATCGCTTCGAATATCATGGCGCGTTTGATTTGGCCGACGCGGCAACCATCGTCTTTGGCGCAGAGCATGAGCGGACCTATGCCAGCACCTCGTTCGAAGGCGCACCGGCGGATGTTGCCCGCAACAAGGTGACGAGCGGTTTTGGACAATTGATCCTGCGACCCTTCACTGGCCTGATGCTGACCGGCGGGGTGCGGCACGACGATTATAGCGACTATGGCGGGCAAACGACCTTGGGCGGCAACGCAGCCTACACGCCCAATAACGGCGCGACGGTGTTGCGCGCAACTTATGCCGAAGGGTTCCGTGCGCCTACCTTGAGCGAAGGCCAGCCGCCATTCGGCAACCCTGAACTCAAGCCTGAAACCGCGCGCAATTTTGACCTTGGTGTCGAACACCGTTTTCTCGACGGCAAGGCGCAGGTTTTCGCCACTTACTTCAACCGGCGCAGCAATAACCAGATTACCTTTTCATTCGACACTTTTCAGTCGGAGAATATCGGGCGCGTAAAAACCGAAGGAGTCGAACTCGGATTCGCGCTCCAGCCGACCGACCGGCTTTCCATTCAAGCAAACTACACGCTCACCGATGCGATCAACCGTTCGGCTGGCGCGAATTTCGGCAACCGGCTTGAATTGCGGCTGCAACATTCGGGAAGCCTGACGGTCGATTGGCAGACTCCTTGGAAGGTCAAGCTTGGCGGCAGTTTGCTGTTGACGGGCGACAGCTTCGACAACGCCGCCAACACTGTACGGCTCGATGGCTATGCACTGGCAAATGTCCGCGCCGCGTTTCCGTTGACCGAAGCAGTCGAACTTTACGGCCGCGTCGATAATGCTTTCGCCACCGAATACACTGTCGTGAACCGCTACAACACCTACGGACGCAACGCGCATGTCGGCGTGCGCGCCCGTTTCTGATGAATTGCGTTTGCCGATAAAGACCGATAGACATGAAAGGATGAAAATGACGACACCAACGAAATGGACCGGCGGGCAGGCAATATGGCCGCTTTCGCTGGCGACCAGCACAGTGATCGGCAGCTTGCTGCTTGCCTGCGTGTTTCCTTTTGCAAGCTTTGCGGCGCTGGCGGCACTTACCTTGACGCCGCGCCGTGGCTTCATGCTGGTGACGGCGGCGTGGGCGGTTAATCAGGCAACAGGCTTTTTCCTGATGTCCTTCCCTTGGGACGCTCAGGCCGTTGGCCACGGTGTCGCGATATTGGCGGCGACGTTGGTGGCAACGGCAGTGGCGCAACTCGTGGTGGAAAAGGTTCGCGGACTGGCGGCTTTGCGCGCTGGCGCGGCACTTGCATCGGCGTTTGTCGTCCATCAAATATTGCTGCGCGCTTATGCCAGCTTTGGCGGCGGATCGGAAAATTTCTCCGCCGAGATTATTTCGGCGGTGGCTCTGAATGATGCTGTATGGTTTACCGGCCTCTTGGCGTGCCGCTACATCATCGCCTATATTTCCGGCGAAAAGGCGTTGCCTGCGACGGCTTGACGCGACTCAGTGTGCCGGGGAGAGAAGGCCTGTCGTCCCTCCCCCCGTTACAGGATTGCATCATGACCCGCTTTCTTCCCCTCGCCGCGTTACTCCTCGCTGGCTGCGCTTCGACGCAAGCGCCCGTCTCCACCCCGCAAACCGCGCAAGAGGCATTGCGCGCCTTTTATAATGCGCTCGACACCAAGCTTCCGAAGGCACCAGCCAATCCGACGCTCGCAGCCGACACCGTCGTGACCCGCATCGCCTTTGGCTCTTGCGTGAACGAAAACCGCGACATGAAATTCTGGGACGTGATCGCCGCGCAGAAGCCCCAAGTGTTCCTGCTGATCGGTGACAATGTCTATGGCGACACGCGCCCTACCAATGGCGCGGATATCCCGACACTGACCGCAAGCTACAAGAAATTGAGCAGCCGGGTCGAATTTGACCGCTTCCGCCGCAATGTGCCCATGATGACCGCATGGGACGACCATGATTATGGTGCGAACGACGCAGGGAGCGCCTTTGCTTTCAAGGAATGGGCTGAGAAGATATATGAAACTTACTGGAACAGCAGCGACGAGGTCAAGTCGCGTCCGGGTGTCTACGAAAGCCGAATCGTAGGCCCTGAGGGCAAGCGCGTTCAGTTCATCATGCTTGATGCGCGCTTTTTCCGGTCTGACCTCGCGACCATGCCCTACCGCGACCCCGGCCCGTCGCTTGGCTGGTACATCCCCAATATGGACCCGAACGCGACGGTACTCGGCAAGGCGCAATGGGACTGGCTGGCGCAGGAGCTGGGCAGGCCTGCGGAGTTGCGCTTCATCATTTCGTCGACCCAAGTCATCACAGACGCGCATAATTTCGAAGGTTGGACCAACTTTCCAAAAGAGCGCGAGCGGCTTTACGGTTTGCTGGCGGAAAAGGGTGTCAACAATGCGATATTCCTGACCGGCGACCGCCATTCTGGCGGCTTTTACAAAACCAATGCGCCGGGCGTTTCAAAACCTTTATGGGATTTTACCTCGAGTTCGCTGAATTTTGCATTCGGTAAGGGCGATAGTAGCGACAAGGAACCTGATCCGCGCCGTATTGGTGGTTTCTGGGGTATTCCCAATTTCGGGCAGATCGATATCGACTGGGCAGCAAAAAAGGTGACGATGAGCCTGCGAAAGGATGATGGCAGCGTGATCGAGACTCAGGTCGCTAACGCGATCGATTGATCGCTGAATAATCGATGGCGGCCACGCGTTCCATTACTGCATCACGGATCGCGTGCGCCGTCGCCAACGGCAAAGCGATCATTTCGAGCGTGCCGCCAGCGATACCAAAGTTAAGCGACGCCAGGCCTTGCCGCCGTGCTATAGGTCCTTGGGTGATCTCGACTGTCTGGACCTTGACTTGCGGCGCAATGATAAGCTTTTGCCGCCACCAGCCCTCACGCAC
This sequence comes from Sphingomonadales bacterium, assembly GCA_031421975.1. Classification (GTDB taxonomy): domain Bacteria; phylum Pseudomonadota; class Alphaproteobacteria; order Sphingomonadales; family Sphingomonadaceae; genus Sphingorhabdus_B. Next base: position 3,854 of record JANOPT010000133.1, read on the forward strand.
ATAGATCTGCGCGGCATCGATATGGTCGGCATATTTTCGCCATTCGAGCCACCACAAAAACGCCAGTATCGGTGCAACTAACAGCATTAACCCTGCCTGCTGGAATGGCGCGCAGGCGAAAACCATCAGCGCCGCAATGCCGATCGCCAGGATCGGCAGAAGCGCTGCAAATCGTATCAGCCACCACGCCAACTTGCCCTTTCGGAAACGCACATCAGCGTCCGGTGCCTGGACCATTGCAGCATCCGCAATCGGCCAGATTTCGTCCAATGTGGCAAATGGGGCGGCGACGAAGTTGCTTTCTTCCTTGCTGTCTTGCGCGAGGCTTACGAATTTCAGACTATGCCAGCCGCGTCGTTTACGGATTGGTCCGGTCTGGACAACAGCAGCTTGGACGCGGTGTGTAGGCATGACGACATCGGTCAGTGTCAGCAACCCGCGGCGGCGGCGGAAGCCCTTTGCGGTGCGTTCAAGGCGGAAGCCATATTCACGCAATACAGTTCGGATGACGCCGGTGGCGAGGCCGATAAAAATCAGGCTAGCCAGTGCAATCAGCGCCAATATAATCCGCGCAGAAAGGCTGATGCCGTTAAGGTTATCGACCGAAACGCCGCGATCTTCCGCGATGCCAATCCAGTTTCTGAAATCCCAAATCTCGAACGGCAGCAGAAAATCAAATTGCTGCGCCAGACCGCCAAGCACCGCAAAGATCACGAGTGAGAATGAGTATAGCCCGAAGATGAAAACCCGCTTGCCGTCCATCGCGAAGACCGGGTGTGCGTCTGCGCCATCGACCGGCTCCTCGGTTCCAGCGGCAAGCACGACGCCACTTTTATGTGCCTTCACGACCTCGCGCAGGCGGCCTGCCTCGTCGACGCTGACGAAGCTCAATTTGGCATCGTCGCCGTCACCGCCGCCGGTTTCAAACTTGACCTCGCCCAGCGAAAATATCCGCGCCAGCGGCTTTTGCTCGATGCTGACATCCTGAATGCGCTCATAAGGGATCGACCGCGCGGTGCGGCTTAATATCCCGCTTTCGATGCGGACGTCATGTTCGCCGATATGATACCGAAACCGCATCCACGACAGCCAGCGGAAGAACAGGCTGAAAAACAGGATCGCGGTCACCGCAATAACCGAAATCATCGGCTCACCAGTGCCGCGCGTCCCAAACACCGCTGCAACAATCGGGAAAATCAGTTGCGGGATGCCGGTGACGAAACCGACCAACAGTCCGAGCACATGAAGCCGCTGGCCTTCGTCCGCCTGCGGAAGTTCTGCGTCCGTCGCGATGTCGTTCAAAGCACATCCTGCCGGATGGCGGCACGGATCGCCTCGCGTATCGCAAGCGCGTCGGCATGAAGCAATCCGGGCAAGGCAACGGTGCTGTTATGATTGCCCGCCGTATGCACGGTCAACGTCGCCAAACCATAACGCCGGTCAATCGGTCCCTGATCGACATCGATATGCTGGATGCGCCCAAACGGCACGACGGTATCGCTGTAGAACATATATCCGCGCACGACGCGCAGCCGGTCACTGCCCATGTCATAGCCCCAGTGGCGGTATTTTCGCGCGGGGACGACGAACGCCACGAAGCCGTACAGGACGAGCACCGGGACGAAGAATGAGCCACTTGGCATCACTTGCGCGAATTCCAACACTCCCGCGCCGATTACGAACGGCAACATTCCCAACGCTGACGCGATGCGCGTTGTAGTTACCCAGGCCGGATTTAGCGGGGTGAGTTCGGGCACGGTTTCTTCGGTCATACTGCTGATATGAGGGCACTGTGTTGTATTGGCAAGACGGTTTGAGATTATGGTAAAAAAGGCACGGTGGTGCAAAGGCGCAAAGGATTTGACCCAACATCTTCGCGCCTTATTTTCTTTGTGCCTTTTTCACAAAAAAATCTGCCCTATCGCGCCAACGCAGCGTTGGCTTCATCCACCAGTTTGGCGATAATATCGGCGACTGGGCGTTCGACATGCACCATACCGACCGACTGCCCCGCCATCACCGATCCATATTCGACATCGCCGTCGATCACCGCACGGCGCAATGCGCCTGCCCAATATTTCTCGATCTCAAGTTGCGCTGCCTCCATATCGATTTCGCCGCGGTCGAGCATAGCGGCGACCTCGACCTGTTTGGCGGTAAATAACTCGGTGCCCTTGTTTTTCAGCGCGCGCACGGGGATGACCGGCAGGCGGGGATCAATCTGAACGCTCGCGACCGCATCGCGGGCATTGGCGCGCAGGAATGCGGCCTTGAAATTGGGATGTGCGATGCTTTCATGCGCGCAAACAAAACGTGTGCCGAGTTGGACACCGCTTGCGCCCATTTCGAGATAGCTTGCGACAAGCCCGCCGCGTGCGATGCCGCCCGCCACGAAAATCGGCAATTGCTCGCCAAGCTCGGGCAATATTTCCTGCGCCAGCACGCTCGTTGCCACTGGCCCGATATGCCCGCCCGCCTCGCTGCCCTCGATCACCAGCGCATCGACCCCCGAACGCGCAAATTTCTTCGCCAGCGTCAGCGCTGGCGCAAAGCAGATGACCTTCGCGCCAAAATCCTTGATCGCCTCTATACTGCCCTTGGGCGGCAACCCACCTGCGAGCACGACGTGACTGACATTGTAGCGGGCGCAAACCGCG
>JANOPT010000134.1:0-3976 GCA_031421975.1 Sphingomonadales bacterium
TGGCGAAGATGCCGACCGGCGGGCATTGCGCAGCGCTTATTCAGTTAAAGTCCGCAAATATCACCCTGACAAAAATGGCGGCAACCGGTCTTATGAAAAGGCTTTGCAAGACGTGATTGCTGCCTATACGCACCTTAAAACCGCTCCCGCCTTCGCTTAATGAGAACAATATGACCGACATTCCCAATATTCAGCCCGACAGCCGCGACGCGACCATCCTTGCCGCACCCGACAAGACCATCAGCGTGCGAGAAATGTTCGGCATCGATGTCGATATGGAATGCCCCGCGTTCAGCGAAGCCGACGAACGCGTGCCGGATTATGACCCCGCTTATGTTTTTGATGCGGACACTACGCTCGCGATACTTGCAGGCTTCGCGCATAACCGCCGCGTTATGGTTCAGGGCTATCACGGCACGGGCAAGTCAACACATATCGAACAGGTTGCCGCCCGGCTAAACTGGCCATGTATCCGGATCAACCTCGACGCGCATATCAGCAGGATCGACCTGATCGGCCGCGATGCCATCGTGCTGCGCGATGGTCAGCAGGTCACCGAATTCCGCGAAGGCTTGCTTCCTTGGGCGTTGCAGACGCCAACCGCGTTGGTGTTCGACGAATATGACGCGGGCCGCCCCGATGTGATGTTCGTCATCCAGCGCGTCCTGGAAACCGAAGGCAAGCTGACTTTGCTCGACCAGAACCGCGTCATCCGCCCCAACCCGTTTTTCCGTTTGTTCGCGACCGCCAATACCGTGGGCCTCGGCGACACCAGCGGGCTGTATCATGGCACGCAGGCGATTAACCAGGGCCAGATGGACCGATGGAACATCGTTGTTGGCCTGAACTACCTCCCCGCGCAGGTCGAAAGCGAAATCGTGCTCGCCAAATCAACCGGTTGCGATGCCGCAGCCGTCGCGAATATGGTCAAGGTCGCTGACCTGACGCGTCAGGGCTTTATCAATGGCGACATCTCGACCGTGATGAGCCCGCGTACCGTCATCACCTGGGCGCAAAACACCGCGATCTTCAAAGATGTCGGCTTCGCATTCCGGCTCAGCTTCCTCAACAAATGTGATGAGGCAGAGCGCGCATTGGTCGCCGAATATTACCAGCGCGTGTTCGGCAAGGATTTGCCGGAGAGTGTTGTTGGCAAATTGAAATAAGTTTGAGGGCTATCCCGCCGAAGCGCCGTCCAAGGAGCTACCTATGAAACGCCTTGCCTTTGTTGTCGCACTTGCGATTTCCGCCAGCCCCGCATTTGCGGCGCTAAAACCGGGCATGCGCGCGACCGATTTCACCACGCAGGCGGTGCTCGCAGGTGACGCTTACACATACAACCTCAACAAGGCGCTCAAACGCGGGCCGGTGGTTTTATACTTCTACCCCAAGGCCTTCACTTCGGGCTGCACCGTTGAGGCTCATGAATTTTCCGAAGCCGCCGATGATTTCGGCGCGATGGGGGCTTCGATCATTGGCATGTCTGCGGACAATATCGAGACGTTGAAGCGTTTCTCGGTCGAAGCCTGCCGCAACAAGTTCACCGTCGGCATCGCGTCGAAAGCCGTCATCAAATCTTACAACGTTAGCCTGCCGGTTATGGGCGGGTCGAACCGCACCACTTATGTCATCGCCCCCGATGGTAAAATCCTGTTCGCTTATTCCGAACTCGGCGTCAAAGGCCATGTTTCCGGAGCGTTAAAGGCCGTAAAAGCGTGGCGCGCGGCCAACCCGAAGGGCAAGTGATGAGGAAATTACTTGGCCTGTGCTTTGCGACCCTGACGCTTGGTGGCTGCGGCGTGGCGGTCGAATATGGCGCAGTTCCGCATAGCCAGCTTGTCGCTGATCCGCGTTGCACCCCCGCGCAGTCTGATACTGCTGCCATCGCTGGCAAGGATTATTTTGCGGTGACCAGCCGCCTGCCCGACTGCATGGGCGAGAATATCAAGCTGACCAACCAGCGCGGCGACCGGGTGCGTTATGGACGCTTTGCGCCGCCGCTGACGACCAAACCGGCAAAGGGCGACAAGCAGATCGCCGTGCCGCTTGCTTTTCAGCCCGAAGCCGAATGGTGGAACAGCCTGCGTGATGCTGCAAATCTCCGCAAGGGCCGTGTGTTGCTTTATGTGCACGGCTATCGCGAAACATTTCCGTCCACTGCCAAGGATGCAGTCCAGATTGCCACGCTGACGCAATTCGACGGGCCGATCATCCAATATAGCTGGCCTTCGCAGGGCAATCTATTGAGCTATGCAGTCGATGAAACCAATATGTACTGGGACGAGCGGAACTTCCGCAATTTCCTGACCAAATTGGCACGGCTTGAATGGGTGAAAGAAGTCGTCATCGTGTCGCACTCCCTTGGCGCGCGGCTGGTGATTCCCGCAGTGGAATATGTTGATCGAACCTCGACCAACGCCGATTCTAGCAATATTTCCAATATCATATTGGCATCACCTGATGTTGATCGTGAAGATTTCGAACGTGACATTGCCGAAGAGGTGCTGGCCATGCGCCGGGTCAACAATGACCGGCGGATCACTGTTTACGCATCGCTCAGTGACAAGGCGCTTGCCGTATCGCGCGCGGTCCACGGCTATCCGCGCCTAGGCTCGCCTTATTGCTTCAACCCGTTCGAGGCGAAGGAATTAAAGGCCAAGGGCCAGACTGAACGCTGCTTTGCGACCAAATCGAAGTACGAGACTCAGCCCAGCAAAACCGGGTTCACGATCATCGACACCACCGATGTTTCCAGCGGCGGCAGCGGGCATAGCGACTATTTGCGGAGTATCGCGGTGTGCAGGGATTTTGCCGCAACGGTGAATGGCGCCCGAAACGGCGATGGCCGGCTCGCCACACAAAACGCGCATGTGTTCACGCTACAGCCTACCGGCAAGCCAACCAAGGAAGCGGTGGCAGCGGCTTGCAAACTGGCAGCTGAATAATGGGCGACACGCCTCTCGAGCAGTTCAAACAAGTGCTGACCGGCACCGCGCGGGCGCTGGCGAATGAACCCGAGGTTGAACTCGCCTTTACCGCCGACGTACCGACACAGGCGGGCAAGAATTTCAAGGTGCCGATGCCCGGACGGTTGCTGCCGCCCGAGCAAGTGGCCGAGGCGCGCGGGTTTGCCGACAGCTTTGCACTGAAACTGAAACACCACAACGTGGCGCGTCACGCTATGCTGCGTCCATCCGAAGCGATTGCGGGCGCGGCTTTTGATGCGGTGGAAAATGCGCGTGTCGAGGCCCTCGGTTCGCGCAATATGGCGGGGGTTGCTGCCAATTTGGGCCATGCGCTGGATCTGAAACTGCGCACCGACCCCATCAGCCGCGCACAGGCAGCCGACGAAGTGCCGATCTCGACCGCACTATCGCTTATTGTCCGCGAACGGTTGACGGGATCGCCTGTCCCAGCAGCGGCGGCAGAAGGCGTCGATATGCTGCGCGGCTGGATCGAGGAAAAAGCAGGCAGCGATCTCGATGCGCTTGGTCTTGCGCTTGATGACCAGAACGCCTTTGCCGCGCTCACACAGACGATGCTCGCACATCTGAACCTCACCGAAGGCGATATCGATCCATCGGACGCTGACGAGGGCGGTGAGGACGCCGACGACGAGCAGGATCAAGACGGCGACAGCGAGGATGAGGGCGAAGGCGAAGCTGGCCAGGCCGACGCACGCGGCGAACCGCAGGACGGCGAAGGCGAGGAAACCGAGGCCGATTACGACAGCCAAGATATGGATGACCAGGACGGTGCCGACGGCGAGATGGGCGATGACGGCATGCAGCCCGTCACCCCGCAGCGGCGCAACTGGGACCATCTGCCGCAAAGCGATTACAAAATCTGGTCGACCAAATATGACGAGACGATCACCGCGCTGGAACTGGCCGACGAAGACGAACTGAACCGCCTGCGCGCCTATCTTGACCAGCAATTGTCGAGCCTGCAATCGGTGGTGACAAAGCTCGCCAAC
>JANOPT010000135.1:0-3333 GCA_031421975.1 Sphingomonadales bacterium
TGCCGACCCGCCGTATAATCTGCAACTTGGCGGCGACTTGCTGCGGCCCGATAACAGCAAAGTCGATGCTGTCAATGATCACTGGGACAAATTCGACAGCTTTGCGATATATGATAAATTTACGCGTGAATGGTTGGCCGAAGCACGGCGGATATTGAAGCCCAACGGCTCGCTGTGGGTGATCGGCAGCTATCACAATATCTTCCGCGTCGGCACGGCGGTGCAGGATGCTGGCTACTGGATATTGAACGACATCGTCTGGCGCAAATCCAACCCCATGCCTAATTTCAAAGGCACCCGTTTTACCAACGCGCATGAGACTTTGATCTGGGCATCCAAAAGCGAGAAATCAAAATATACGTTCAACTATCGCGCAATGAAGACGTTGAATGACGAATTGCAGATGCGGTCCGACTGGCTGATTCCGATTTGCGGCGGTCAGGAACGATTGAAACGCAATGGCACCAAGGCGCATCCGACGCAAAAGCCGGAGGCGCTGCTGTACCGGATATTGCTGGCATGCACAAAGCCCGGCGATGTTGTGCTCGATCCATTTTTCGGAACCGGAACCACTGGCGCGGTTGCGCGTCGTTTGGGCCGCGACTGGATCGGTTGCGAACGCGAAGCGATGTATTGCGAAGTTGCCGAAGAACGCATCGCTGCGGCATTGCCGCTGGATGAAAGCGCGCTGAAAACCATGCAGTCACCAAAATCTGCGCCAAAGGTGGCATTCGGGCAGCTGGTCGAGGCGGGATATCTGACGCCGGGCGTAAAACTATACGATCGCAAACGGCAGTTTGAGGCCGAGGTCCGCGCTGATGGATCACTAAGTTGCGGCGTCGTCCTTGGCTCGATTCACAAGGTGGGTTCGACAATTCAGAATGCACCAAGCTGCAATGGCTGGACATACTGGCATTATGAGGCTGCCGACGGCGCCCTCAAACCGATCGATGATTTACGCCAAACTTATTTGCTTGCCACCGAACCTTGATAAATATCTACCTTCGCCCGGTGGGCTTCATCGACAGTCCGCAGCGTCATGACGGCGCAGCTATCCGGTTGGCCGGCAGTATGCTGTGGTTCTCGCAAATGGAGGTCATTGACCGGACCGGACCGGCACCTTCACAGCACTTGGTCGACATGCGTCAGTGGCACGATTTTCTTGCCAGCCTGTCTGCGGAGAAGCAGGATCGCTGTTCGCTGCTGTTTGACCGGATGACGACTGGGCGCGCAGCATTGCAGATGGGGCAACGGAAAATTCGGCTGGATCAGCCGCACGTGATGGGTATCATCAATATGACACCCGACAGCTTTTCCGACGGCGGCAAAAACACCGATATCGAACTGGCAACCGAGGCGGCGTTTGCCATGTCCACGGCTGGCGCATCAATTATCGACATAGGCGGCGAATCCACCCGCCCCGGCGCGCCGCTGATCTGGGAAGGCGACGAAATCGCCCGAGTCGAGCCGCTCGTCAGGCGTCTTGCGGCATCGGGAACGGCGATTTCCATCGACACGCGCAAGGCGGCAGTCATGGAAACGGCCGTTGCTGCGGGTGCAGGCATGATTAACGATATTTCGGCTTTGCTGTTCGATGACCGTGCGCTCGACGTTGCCAAAACGTTGAATGTTCCCGTCGTTTTGATGCATGCGCCAAGCCAGGGCAGCGATCCGCACAAGGGTGGCGCGTATGACGACGTCGTCACCGATGTGTTCAACTGGCTGGAAAAGCGCGTCGATGCCGTCGAGGCGGCAGGCATTTCGCGTGACCGTATTCTGGTTGATCCAGGCATTGGCTTTGGCAAGTCACTCGCCGACAATCTGGCCATCATCAACAGCCTCTCGGTTTATCACGGCCTTGGCTGTCCGATCTTGTTTGGTGCCAGCCGGAAACGAATGATCGGCGCATTGTCGAACGAGGCCTCGGCCGAACAAAGGCTCGGCGGATCGATATTTCTGGCGATGAAAGCCGTCGAACAAGGCGCGCATATAATACGCGTCCATGATGCTGCCGAAACCGTGCAGGCGGTGCAGGTTTGGCGCGGCCTTCGTGATGCGGCCTTGACAGCGCGGTCCTAATCGGGCCGTAAAGCGGCATGATCGCAAAATATATCGTAGGCTACATCGCGACGGGCATCGCCTTTGCCGCTATCGACAGCATCTGGCTGCGGAATATGTACACGCGGCTTTACCAACCCGAAATCGGCGAGTTGATGATGAAGGGCGGGTTTCGCATGGGGCCGGCCGTCATTTTTTATGTGCTGTATATTCTTGGCATGATGATTTTTGCCGTGGGTCCGGCGCTGCAAAGCGGCAAGTGGCAAACCGCCGCGCTATGGGGAGCGTTGCTGGGGTTCTTCTGCTACATGACCTATGACCTCACCAACCACGCCACGATGAAGGTGTGGAGTACCAAGGTAACATTGCTGGATATTGCATGGGGGACGTTTCTGACCGGATCGGCCTCGGCCGTCGGTTACTGGCTGACCACAATGATTATGGGTCGCGATTAGGCGACCTCGCTAATGCCCAGATCGGCCAGTTTCCGGTACAGGGTAGAGCGGCCGATGCCGAGGCGACGCGCTACTTCGGTCATCCGGCCTCTATAATGCCCGATCGCGAGGCGGATGACGTCGGCTTCGATTTCTTCCAATGGCCGCATGTTTCCGTCGGCTTCGTAAAGCGTAACGCCGATGCCGTCATTGGCACCTGCGCCGGACGAACCGCCATTACCAGGAACCCCGACCGCTGCCGATATCTGCGGGAATTCTTCTGGTGTCAGGGCATCGCGCTCGCACAGGACGGCTGCGCGAAACAGCGCGCTTTGCAATTGCCTGACGTTCCCCGGCCAGCTGTAAGCCCGCAGCATAGTTAGCGCCTCGTCAGTGATACCCAGGCTTCGTAAGCCGGGCTGACTCGCCATACGGCCAAGAAAATGACGGGCCAGCGCGGGAATATCACTCGTGCGCTCGCGCAGCGGCGGAATAGTGAGTTGCACGACGTTCAACCGGTAGAACAGGTCCTCGCGGAAGTCGCCGTTGGCAAGCCGTTCTGTGAGATTGCTATTACTGGCCGAAATCAGGCGTACATCGATACGATAGCTGTGAGCCGCGCCTAAAGGCTGGATCTCGTTTTGCGTCAGCAGCCGGACAAGCCGGACTTGCGTTTCCGGCGGCAGATGGTCGACCTCATCAAGGAAAACCGTGCCTCCTTCGGCCTGTTGGAATATCCCGACACGGCGGTCGAACGCCCCTGCAAAGGCGTCTTTTTCATGCCCGAACAACACCGAGTCCAACAGGTTCGGCGAAATCGCGCCGCAATTGACTTTCAAAA
>JANOPT010000136.1:0-10628 GCA_031421975.1 Sphingomonadales bacterium
GTCAGGAACGACGACTTTGCCGTTGTTATCGATTTCGTCATTGTAATGAATATGCGCGATGGGAAACACCTTTTCGGGCCGGTTCATCTGAAAGCTCCCACGGGCGTTTTGCCCGCATTGCCTCGACAGATAGTTAAGCCCGCCTTTCAATCCAATACGGACATTAGCCCATAGCCCAGCGTCCGCAACCGCTTATCCTGTTTCCGGTGATGTCGGAAACGTCCAAGTATTCCGTCATGCAATCCGGTACCTACCGAGTCGTTCTCGGTTTAAGGGACAGGAGGGAGACCGGAATATTTGCGACCCGTTCCGGTCTCCTTCTAACATTATCCGATGGCTTGCCCGGTTTTGGCCCAATCGGCGAGAAAGCCCTCGATTCCCTTGTCAGTCAGGATATGCTTGAACAGGCCCTTGATGACCGATGGCGGTGCGGTCATGACATGCGCGCCAATCAACGCGGCCTGATGGACGTGAATCCCATGCCGCACGCTGGCGACCAGAATTTCCGTCGCAAAATCATAATTCTCGTAAATCTGCTTGATATCCGCAATCAACGCCATGCCATCGAAACCATTATCGTCATGGCGGCCGACAAAGGGGGATACAAAAGAAGCCCCCGCCTTGGCCGCGAGCAGCGCCTGATTGGCCGAAAAACACAAGGTCACATTGACCTTCGTGCCGTCGCTGGTCAGCGCCTTGCAGGTTTTCAGGCCGTCCATGGTCAGCGGCACCTTTATGCAGACATTGTCCGCAATCTTTCGCAGGATTTCTGCCTCTTTCATCATCGTTGCATGGTCAAGTGCGACCACTTCGGCCGAGACCGGGCCATCGGTTATCCCGCAAATCTCGCGCGTCACCTCGATAAAATCGCGGCCGGATTTCGCGATTAATGTTGGGTTGGTCGTCACGCCGTCAAGCAAACCGGTTTCGGCGAGTTCCTTGATATCGGCAATTTCGGCGGTATCGGCAAAGAATTTCATCAGGGTGTCCTGCTAGTTGGATTCGGTGCCCAGCCTATTGGCAAATTGCACAACGGTTGGACAGGGAGAATTCGCAATGCTGCGCTTATAGCGCGTTACCAACGCCGAAAACCCCGATCAGCAACGGGTCCTGTGTCTTTTGCGGATTGGCGCGAATGGCGCTTTCCTCAAGTCCGATCGCCGCCCATATGCTGTCGTCGGCCTTGCGCGTGATGTCTTGCGCCAGCGCGGCGATGTCGAAGCCGGTAACCGAACGCACCGCCTGGCCGATAACCTGATCATCGAACAGCCGCAGCCCATCGACGATGCCCGGAAGCATCGAGTCGAGCAATGCCGTTCCCATCTTGCCGCGCAGGAAGGTGGTGGCCGCCAGCGGGCCGCCGCGCACGAGCGCAGCAGCGTCTTCGATGCTGACATTGCGGACGGCGTCGGCGACCAGCGGCGCAGCACGCTCTGCGCCTTTTTCAGCGGCGCGGTTTAGCTGGCGTTGCAGACGGTCCCGAAACGTCCGGCTTTGCAGCACTGCGGACAGGATCGTGCCGCTATTGCTGCCAAAACGGTCGGGTAACGCGATACGCCCGACCGAACTATCGTAAAAGCCCCCGGGCTGAAGCAACAGTGCGAAGGCATTTTGTGAGGACAAGGTAAGCAGCCGGCGAATGGCTTCAGTCAGGCTGAAGCCGGGGATGCTGGCGCAGCCGGGGAGAGCCAAGATCGCGAATGCTGCCCCCGATCGCAGGACGTGGCGGCGCGTAGTGGTCATGGGCGGGGCTCCTCAGCAATTTCTGCCATCTATCAGATATTTCGTTAGTCGGCTATCGCTCTTCCCCTCTCCCGTTGGGAGAGGATACGGAACCTTGCCGCTTCAGCGGTTAGGTGAAGTTGGTGAGGGGTTGTGTCCTATCGAGAGCGCAGACCCCCTCACCCAGCTACAGCTAGGCAGCAAGCTGCCAAGCTTTCGCAACCCTCTCCCAATGGGAGAGGGAAGGTGGGTGACGTTCCGCATTTGCCTGCCTATATCGCTGGGATGAATCTCCCGTCCAACCGCGTCCGTGTCGTTCTGCTGACCCAAGCAATCGGTCCGCTCGATTACCGGCTGCCCGAGGGTATGAACGCACAGCCCGGCTGTGTGGTTATGGTGCCGCTCGGCCCGCGCAAATTGCCTGGCGTGGTTTGGGACGATAATGTCTTCGATGACGAACCCGTCGATGCCAAAAAGCTTCGCGCCGTGCTGGAGCTTGTCGAATGCCCGCCTATCGGGCCCGGCCTGCGTCGGCTGGTCGACTGGGTGGCGGATTATTATCTCACGCACCATGCCGCCGTTTTGCGGATGGTGCTGGCCTCGTCGGCGGCGTTTACCGCTTCAGGCACGATCACTGAATATCGCCGCACCGGATATGAACCTGCGCGTCTCACCCCGCAGCGCGCGGCGGCACTGGATGCGCTTGAGGACGCGCAAGGGCTGGTCCGCGAATTGGCAGCGGAAGCAGGGGTAAGCGATGCAGTCATTCGCGGACTGATCAAAGCCGGAGCGTTCGAGCCTGTAACGATCAGCGTAAATACGCTCTTTCCCGAACCGGATCCGCATTTTGCCGTACCTGAACTGAACGCGGCGCAACGCGCTGCGGCTGACACGATGACAACGGCCGTTCATACCGGCGGCTTCGATACTTTCGTACTCGACGGCGTCACCGGATCGGGCAAGACCGAGACTTATTTCGAGGCTGTTGCCGAGGCAATACGGCGTGACCTACAGGTGCTGGTTCTGCTTCCCGAAATCGCCCTCACTCAGCCGTTCCTTAAGCGTTTCGAAGAACGTTTCGGGGTCGAGCCTGCGGTGTGGCACTCGAACATGAAGTCCACCCAGCGGCGCCGTGCGTGGCGTGCGGTAACCGATGGCAGCGCAAAAGTATTGGTCGGCGCAAGGTCGGCATTGTTTCTGCCATTTGCCAAGCTGGGGCTGATTATTGTCGATGAGGCGCATGAAACCAGCTTCAAGCAGGAAGATGGCGTGCGCTATCATGCGCGCGACGTCGCCGTGATGCGGGGGCGGTTCGATGGCTTTCCGGTGGTGCTGGCGTCGGCCACACCAGCGCTTGAAACACGGCACATGGTTGCCACCGGACGGTATAAGGGCCTTGAAATCCCGTCGCGTTTCGGTTCGGCAAAAATGCCGGAAATCAAAGCCATCGATCTGACACTCGATGCGCCCGAACGGCTGCACTGGATTGCGCCGACGTTGCTAAAGGCGCTTGAGCAACGCATCGAGCGCGGCGAACAAAGCCTGCTGTTCCTCAACCGGCGCGGCTTTGCACCGCTGACTTTGTGCCGGACGTGCGGGCATCGCTTCCAATGCCCTAATTGCACCAGCTGGATGGTGGAACACCGGCTCGTGCGCCGTCTTGCTTGCCATCATTGCGGATTTGTCATGCCGCCGCCCGACGAATGCCCTGAATGCGGCGAAACCGACACTCTGGTCGCCTGCGGTCCAGGGGTCGAGCGCATCTGCGACGAGGTCAACCGCCTATTGCCCGATGCACGAACGATTGTCGCGACATCGGACACGCTGTGGTCACCGGAAAAGGCAGCGGAATTTGTTGCGCGGGTGGAGAGCAAGGCCGTCGATGTCATCATCGGAACGCAGCTTGTCACCAAAGGCTATCACTTCCCCGAACTGACGCTGGTCGGGGTGATCGATGCCGACCTTGGCCTGGAAGGTGGGGATTTGCGCGCGGCAGAGCGTACGTTTCAGCAAATCGCGCAGGCCGCCGGACGCGCCGGACGCGGCCAGAAGCCTGGCGAAGTATTCATCCAGACACGCAATCCCGGCCACCCGGTCATTGCCGCGTTGGTCGCGGGCGACCGCGACGCGTTTTACGATGCTGAAACCGAGCAGCGCAGATCGGCAGGCGCGCCGCCCTTTGGACGGTTTGCCGCGATCATCATTTCGTCCGAGGACGAGCGCGAAGCGGTCGAAGCCGCACGTGCAGTCGGCGCAGCAGCGCCACAGGCGGCCGGCATGTTTGTCTATGGCCCCGCCCCCGCCCCGCTCGCCATGTTACGCGGACGCTACCGGCAGCGATTGCTTGTCCATGCCCAGCGCACCGTCGAGGTACAGGCGATCATCCGTCAATGGCTTGGCGGTTTGCAGTTTCCACGCAGCGTGCGGATCGGCGTCGATGTTGACCCGTACAGCTTTCTGTAATGACCGATTTAGTACTCGCTTTTAGCGTCTTATATAGATAATACAGCAAATCGATGTTTTTCAAACGTGACACCCCCCCACCTGCGGCAGCGGACATCGACAGCCGTCTCGCGGCATTCGATTCCGCCTATGCCGGGCTGTTTCCCGACAATCCGTCGCCATGGTCGGAGCCCGCACTACCGCAGCCCCCAAAAAAGCTGTTTCTCGGCCAAAGCCGATGGTGGTGGTTCAGCCGGGTAACAGGCGGGATGTTTCTGCTGCTCACGCTTATGATTGCGTGGCTTGCGATTACGGCGCCACTGTCCAAATCGCTTCAACCCATCGCGCCGCCGCGGATCACTTTGCTGGCCTCGGATGGTACGCCCATTGCGCGCAACGGCGCAATTGTCGACCGGCCGGTCGATGTCACGAAACTGCCGCCGCACGTTGTTCAGGCATTTCTGTCGATCGAGGACCGCCGTTTTTATTCGCACTGGGGCATCGATCCACGCGGGCTGGCGCGCGCATTCTGGTCAAACGCCTTTGGCAGCGGTATGACTCAGGGTGGCAGCACGATCACCCAGCAGCTTGCCAAATTCACATTCCTGACGCCTGAACGCAGTCTGACGCGCAAGGCACGCGAGATGCTGATAGCGTTCTGGCTTGAAGGGCGGCTTACCAAAAACGAGATACTGGGACGCTATCTTTCAAACGTCTATTTTGGCGACAATGTCTACGGTCTGCGCGCGGCGTCTCTGCATTATTTCTACCGGCAGCCGGAACGGCTGACTTTGTCGCAAGCGTCGATGCTGGCCGGGCTGGTGCAGGCGCCGTCGCGGCTTGCCCCGACCAAAAATCCCGAGCGTGCGGCAAAACGGGCAAAGCTGGTATTGCGGGCAATGGTCGCCAATGGCGTTCTAACCGAGGCGCAGTCCAAAGCCGTTCCGATTGCGCGCCTCGACGTGCGCGTGCGCGATACCATCCCGACCGGCACCTATTTTGCCGACTGGGCTATTCCGCAGGCGAGGCTGTTGACCGAGAGCGGTTATGCCGACGTCAAAATCACGACCACGCTTGACGCCCGGTTCCAGAATATCGCGCGCCGCGTAACCAATATGCGCGGGCTCGGCAAAGCGCAGATTGCGCTCGTTGCCATGCGGCCCAATGGCGAGGTTGTAGCAATGGTCGGCGGGCGCAGTTACAAGGATTCGCCGTTCAACCGCGTAACCCAGGCCAAACGACAACCTGGATCGACCTTCAAACTGTTTGTCTATCTGGCAGCGATCCGGTCGGGCATGACCCCGGACTCGCTAATCGCAGACACACCGATCAACGAAGGCCTGTATCGTCCCAAAAATTCAGGCGGTAGCTATCGTGGTAACATCCGCCTTACCCAGGCCTTCGCGCGGTCCAGCAACGTTGCGTCCGTGCGCTTGTACCAGAAGGTCGGCGGCGAAGCGGTAGCACGCGCGGCCCAAGACCTTGGCATCAAGAGTAAACTAAATCTCGACCCAAGCCTTGCGCTTGGTAGTTCGGGCGTCAGTCTGCTTGAACTCACATCGGCTTATGCCGGGGTTGCGGCCAATGCGTGGCCGGTCGAGCCGCACGCGGTCAAGCAGGAAGAGCAAGGCTGGATCGAATGGCTATTTTCGGGGCCGCGCAGCTTTAGCGGGCGGACGCACAAGATGCTGCTTGAGCTGCTTGGCGCAACTGTGACGGACGGCACCGGTCGCGCCGCACGGCTGTCGGTTCCCGCCTATGGCAAGACCGGCACCAGCCAAGACAATCGGGATGCATTGTTCGTCGGGTTTGCAGGCGACCTGGTTGTCGGGGTGTGGATCGGCAATGACGATAACACGCCGCTGCGCGGTATCAACGGCGGCGGCCTGCCTGCGCGCATCTGGCGTGATTTCATGAGCCAGGCGGTCAAAGGTGCCGCACCCAGGGCTGCGCCCAAGCCAGTCCCGGTTCCCGATCCTGAAGGCCCCATAGAGCCACTTGATCTGCCCGATCTGCCCGATATTCCGGTCGATATTCAAAACTCCGATGTCCGGATCGATGAACAGGATGGCGTTACCGTCAATACCGAGGTCGGCGGTGTTCCGCTTGAGCTCAAACTGGGTCGCGATGGCCTGAATGTGCAGCCCGGCCCGTCCAGAGAACGCGACGGGCCTGAAACGCGTTGAAGTCAATCTGCTTCTGTGGTCGGTAGACATATGCGCTATCTGTTTGCCGTCCTTTTCGCCTTGTCGCCCTTGTTCCTGTCGATTTTACACGCCGATGCATCGGACATCAGCGCCGCGAGCCGAAGCGCCGTCCGGGTCATCGTTTACAGCTCAGCCGATGGGCAGCGGACCGTTATCAGTATCGGTTCGGGTGTGGTCGCTGCGCCCGGCACGATTGTCACCAATGCCCATGTTGTCGATCAGGCGCGATTTGACGAAAGCGTCACGTTTGTGGTGGTGCCGTCCGAGGGTGGGCAAAGCTATAACGCCACGCTGAAGGCAACATTGCCCGGCAAGGATTTGGCGCTGTTGCAGCTGTCGGGCGGGTCGCTGGTTCCGGCTAGCTTTTTTTCGGGGGTGGTGCCCGACGGATCGGATGCCTTTGCCATCGGATATCCGGCCAGCGTCGATGTCGCACTGGAACAGAATGAAGACGATCTGCTGCGCCCGCAAACGCCGGTAAAGGCGCGCGGCAGCGTATCGGCAGGCCGGAGTTCAAAATCTGTCGACTCAATATTGCACACTGCGCCGATTGCCCCCGGCAATAGCGGCGGTCCGTTAGTGGACGCGTGCGGGCGAGTAATCGGTATCAACAGTTTCGGTTCGGTTGCGAGCGACGGCGGCGCTGAATTCTATTTTGCCGTGTCGATCCGTGAACTGTCCGCCTTTCTCGGGTCGCAGGGCGTTGCCTTCCGCGCGGTCACAGGCGAGTGCCGCTCGGTAGCCGAACTGACCCGGGCAGAAGCCGAGCGC
Organism: Sphingomonadales bacterium; assembly: GCA_031421975.1. Classification (GTDB taxonomy): domain Bacteria; phylum Pseudomonadota; class Alphaproteobacteria; order Sphingomonadales; family Sphingomonadaceae; genus Sphingorhabdus_B. The sequence goes on from JANOPT010000136.1 coordinate 7,143, forward strand.
GAGGCTGCGGCGCGGGCGAAACGAGACGCCGACGCGCGTGTCACTGCCGAACTGCGCCAAAGCCGTGAAGGCAGGTATCGCAGTGACGCCGAACATGCGGTGATCGGTGAACGCGAAAACCACATGGCGTTTGCCGGATTGCTGATCGTCCTGAGCGCGATAGCCGGCGGGGCGGCATGGCAGTTTACCGAACGCGGCCAGCGTGACCGGTTCAAAATTGCCGCCAGCACAGGCGGCGTTATGTTTGTAGCGGCGATTATCATCTTCGTCGCACGCCCCTCGTTTGACGAAGTCGACGACCGCGTGCGAACGGCAATGACGGCCGACTTGCGCGCAACGCCAGCCGCATCGGCTGGTACCCCAACCGATGCAGGGCAGCGCCGATGCGTTATTCAGGCCGACCGCAGCCGGATAACGATGTCAGATACCGCAGATATCGAATTCACGTGGAAACCAGATGGCTGCATCAACGGGCGGACGCAATATGTGGACAATGGCGGCGTTTGGACGCGCAGTTTCGTTCCCAATGCCGAAGCACAGATATCCATTGTCGGTTTTTCCCCCGATAATAATATCTACCGCATCGAACGCTATCTGCCTGGGCTGGATGCCATGACCAAAGCCCGCGAGGCGCGGCAACGTTATGATGTGGCAAGCTGTTCGACCAGTCCGGCGATTCTGGAAAAAATCGACAATATGAACAAGGCGGTACGCGAAGTACTGCCGTCGGCACCGAACGAAATTCTGCTGTTTAACTGTTCGGACGGCTGACGTGATGGATTGTGCCTGAAGCCGTTGTGTCTATGGCCGTTGTGTCTATGATAGCTGCATGTCGCGACTGCTATGGCTGATACTGACCGTCTCCTTGCTTGCGGGATGCTCGCAAGGCGTCGATAACCGCCGGGTTCGCGTCGACGTTATCGAAGACCGCCCGCGACAGTTCAATATATCCGCCATGCCATTACCGCTTGGATCGGCCTTGTTACGCAGCGCAACGGCCCAGGGCCTGGTGACTTTCGACGAAAAAGGCCGCGTCGCCCCCGGCCTTGCCAATCGCTGGATCGTCACCGATGATGGCATGAGCTATATTTTCCGGCTGAACAAAACGCGATGGAACGACGGCCGCGAGATCGGTTCCGATCAAGTCGCCCGCCTACTTGCGGCGCGTATTCGCGAGTTACGCAAGGGCCGCTTCAATGCCGAGCTTGCGGTCATTGATCGCGTCGTTCCGATGACCGGCAAAGTCGTCGAAGTCAGGCTGAAGGCACCGATGCCGTATTTGCTGGAAATGATGGCGCAACCGGAATTCGGTATTGTTCGCAACGGCTTCGGATCTGGACCGATGCAAGCTCAGTCGCTGGGTCAGGCCATGCAACTGCGGCGTAAAGAAATCAACGCGCAGGACCGTGCGGTCCTCGGCAGTGAAACAGTAACCCTGCGACGGAGCGAGGCGGCGACTGCCCTCGCCCGGTATGCCGAAGGTCAGACCGATCTGGTCGAAGGCGGACGGTTTCAAGATTACCCGCTGCTGGAGCCCTCCAAAATCAATGCCGGTGAAGTCCAGTTCGATGCGGTGCCCGGCCTGTTTGGCCTTTTGGTCAGTGCGGCTGGTCCGTTTCTGTCTGATACCGCCAATCGCGAGGCGATCGCAATGGCCATCGACCGGCCCCGATTATTGACTGCTTTGGATATTGTCGCGTGGCGGGAGGCGTTGACGCTGGTGCCTGAAAGCTTGCCCAACCGCATCGAAGCGCCGCGCCCGGCTTGGGCCGCGCAGCAAATGGCCGGTCGCAAGGCAACCGCAGCCGCGACCATTGCCCGCTGGGAAAATAGCAATGGCCAAATCCGACCACTCCGCATTGCCCTTCCGCGCGGGTTCGGTAGCCGGATTTTCTTTGCGCGGTTGCGCGCTGATATGGCGGCAATCGGTCTGGAGATCGAGCGCGTTACCATTGATCGCCCGCACGACCTGCGTCTTATCGATCGCGCCGCCGATCAGTCGAGCCCTGCATGGTATATGGACCAATTATCCTGCACGGTTTCGCCGATCTGCAGCATGGACGCCGACCGGCTGGTGTCGGCCGCGCGGATGTCGCCGGACAGCGCAGCGCGCGCTCAGTTGCTGGCACAGGCAGAAGCGGAATTGCAAACCACGCGCAACTTCATACCGATTGCCAACCCGCTGCGGTGGTCGGTGGTGCGACCTGGGCTGTTAGGACATTTTGCAAATGGTCGCGGCTGGCACCTGTTGCAATATCTTGGGCGCGACACGACATAACAGGTCAGGAGTAACGTCAATGCCGATTTCGCAGGAACAATTCAGCAAGATTGCAAAGGACCTGCCCGGCATGGGGAGCGACCCGCATTCGGTGCGCGCCCGGGTCGAGGCAATGGAAAAACTGCTTGAGCGGTCATTTGTGATTCCCGGCACGAAAATTCCATTCGGTCTTGATTCGATCATCGGGCTTGTCCCTGTCCTCGGCGACGTCGTGGCCGCAGCGATGGGTGCCTATATGGTCTGGGAAGCGCGCAATCTGGGTATGTCAAAATGGCAGCTTATCCGTATGACCGCCAATGTTGGGGTGGACACTGCGCTTGGCGCCATACCGCTGGTCGGCGACGCGTTCGATCTCGTGTTCCGTTCCAACAGCAAGAATTTGCGGATAATCAAAAAGCATCTCGATAAGCATCATCCCGGCACGCGCGTCATCGAGGGTTAGTAGTCGTCGCCGCCTTTGCGGCAGGCCTCGATCATTTTCCGCGCCACACCTTCACCGTCGCCTTTCCAGATTCACCTTGCACAAATCCCGGACAGCGACGTGGCTTGAAGTCTCTGCCAAGGCAGATGCGGACTTCCTGAAGCCAGCCCTTCTTGTTCGTCTTGATCCGCAATGCATCGGCGGGCAGGCCTTCGTTTAGACTGGCGAACGCATCCGCCATGCCATCGGCTGTCAGCGGCGTCCCACGCTCGACCTCGCGTGACAAGCGATCCATGTCCGGAAACGTGATGGCACCGAATAACAGGCGGGCCGCACCGAAATAGGCCTCCGGCGTTTTTGACATGCAGGTTCCATGCTTTGCCCATTCGTGTTGCAGCAATTGGGGGGAGGGCGACGCGCAAAAATTCGCGCGGATGATGTCGCTGGGCAATACCCCTGCTGGCGCGCACCATGCGAGATCGCCTTTACCTTCACCTTCTGGCCACAGCCCGTGCAAGACAAAATCAAACTCCTTTCCCGTGCCGCACTGTGCGCTATGGCGCGCATCGCCTTCATGCCCGCGGCAGAATTGCGGGCTCCATGATAGCGCGAGGGTATATCCGGTAACCCGGGGCGTGCCGGTTTGGCTTGGCTGCCCGCGTTCAACCTTTGGCGGTGCCAGATTGGCGGGGATGAGGCAATTTGCGCTGGCTTTGGCCGCGCTCGGCACGGCGTCATCAGCCTTAATGGTAGAGCATCCCGCCACAGTGAGAAGAGATGTGAGCGC
>JANOPT010000137.1:0-8162 GCA_031421975.1 Sphingomonadales bacterium
GTGTAAACAGGGCTGGTCGCGGAAAAGGGAGAGTTCCAATGACTGTTCATCACATGAAAAATGCTGCTTTATCGGCTGTCGCGGTTGCTGCGCTGGCTTGGGCCGGATCGGCGCAGGCGGCGAGTGATTATCTGCTTAAATTCGAAGGCGTACCCGGTGAAAGCAAGGTTGCCGATGGCGCAGGCGGCGGCGCGATGCCGCATGTCAAGGGCGACGCAAGGCACAAGGGCTGGATCGAGCTTGAATCGGTTCAACTCGGTGCCGAGACAACGGCGGCAGCGGGCGGGGTCAATGTTGCCACGGGCGATGTGAACGGCGTAAAATCGCCCCGCGATGCTGCATCGGGGCTGGCCACCGGAAAGCGGACGCACCAGCCTGTGCGCGTGTCGTCAGAAAGGGAAGCTAGCGCCCCGTCGGTAAGCGAAATATCCGTGACCAGAGAATCGAGCGCGCCTTCGGTAAGCGAAATTATCGCGACCCGTGACCAGCAAACCGCCGCGTTGCTGCTACCCGCCGTGCAGAAAATCCGCGAAGCCGCCGCGCGCATGACACCGTGGACCGGCTGTGCCGCCGGGCAGAAGATAAATGCAATCGCAATCAGGCAAATAAGCACGGGCAAAGAGGGCCAAATTCTCGATCCCGTCGTGACGACCTGCGCCACCGAGTCGCTCAGTTTTAACTTCACGAAAATTGAGTGGAAATAGCGATCGAGTGGAAACAGGACTCGAAATTGCAATGGCGGTCCCTACATAAGACATATGGTTAGACCGCTGTTGCTCCTTCTCCCCCTCACCCTTGCGGCCTGCGGCGAAGGCTCCGTTGTGGACGAAAACCTGAAATCCACGATTCGCCAGTCGCTGGTCGCAAGCTGCACCGCGACCGCGCAGGGGCAAATTCCCGAGGGCGTTTCGGTCGATGTCTCTGCCGTCTGCACCTGCGCCACTGACAAGGTGATGGCGGAAAAATCCGTCAAGGACCTGATCGCCAACCCGCCGACGCCGTCCGAGGCGCTCGACAAAGTCAAGGCCTGCATCAGCGAGTTGGGGCCGGTCACCATCGCTCCGCCTGCCGAGTGAGAACTGGCAAAATAAAAATACAACAACTGACCAAGGTAAAATGCGGTGTGCAGACAGCTTCTGTCATTTGGCCGTCATGTTCATCTGCAACGCGCTCAGTCGTTACATCGGGAGAGTGAAATGCGTAAATTGTCATCAGCGCTGCTGGCGTCCTGCCTGTTCGGTGCGCCTTTGCTGGCTCAAACTACGCCGCCCCCCGCGACTGCAAAGCCGCCAGTCACCACCTCTGACGGTTATCTGAAGGCCGGACAGGCCGAACTGAAGCGCCTGATCGCGGAACGGCCAAATAACCGCAAGGCGCGCAATGTCATCCTCTTTATCGGTGACGGCATGGGCGTCAGCACGCTCACTGCGGCGCGCATTTTCGAAGGGCAGCAGCTTGGCCTTGATGGCGAATCCTATGTTGCCGAGATGGACCGCCTGCCGCACACCGCCTTGGTCAAAACTTACTCGCACGACGCGCAAGTTCCCGACAGCGCGCCGACCGCGACTGCCATTGTCGCCGGGGTGAAGACCAGGAACGGCGTGATCGGCGTTGGTCCCGAAGCCGTCGAGAATGACTGCGCCGCAACAGCGCCTTATGAGGTCAGGTCGCTGTTCGAAATCGCTGAAGACAATGGCTATGCCACTGGCGTCGTTTCAACCGCGACGATCACGCACGCCACGCCTGCCGCCGCTTATGCTCACACCGCGCAGCGCGACTGGGAAGTCGATGCCAATATGCCCGAGGCAGCAAAGGCCGCCGGGTGCAAAGATATTGCGCGGCAAATGATCGAATGGCCCAACGGCAACGGGCTTGAGGTCATGCTTGGCGGCGGACGTCAGCATTTCATCCCCGCGACCGTTACCGACCCCGAATATGCCGACAAAAAAGGCAAGCGCGCCGATGGCAAGGACTTGGCCGCCATCTGGAAAGCCGCCAATCCTGATGGCGCTTATGTGTGGAACAGCGAGAGCTTTGCCGCGGTCGATGCGAAGAAATCAAATAAGCTGCTTGGCCTGTTCGAGCCGTCGCACATGCAGTTTGAGGCCGACCGGACAGCGGCCGGGGGCAAGGAACCCTCGCTCGCCGAGATGACCACCAAGGCGATTCAGCTGCTGTCGAAAAACCGCAAAGGCTATGTCCTGATGGTCGAGGCCGGCCGCATCGATCATGCTCACCATGGCGGCAATGCAAGGCGTGCGTTGCAGGATACGGTGGCGCTGAACGCGGCGTTAAAGGCCGCGATGGACCGCGTCGATTTGCGCGATACGCTGATCGTCGTCACTTCGGACCATAGCCACGCCTTCACGATGGCTGGCTATCCCGAGCGCGGCAATCCGATATTGGGTGTGGTGGCTGCGCCGATTGGCACGCCGACGTTAGCGAAGGATGGCAAGGCGTATACGACTTTGGGCTACGCCAATGGCCCCGGCGCGGTCACCGCCACCGAGCGGCCCGACCCGTCGAAGCAGGACACCGAAGCGCTCGATTATCGTCAGCAATCTCTGGTCGGGTTATCCAGCGAGACCCACGGCGGCGATGATGTCGTCGCCCGCGCCGCCGGGCCAAAGGCGCATCTGTTCAAGGGCACGATCGAGCAAAACACGATCTTCCACATCATGCGGTCTGCCCTTGGGATGTAGCGCCAAAAAAAGAAGCCCCGCCCGGGGGAGGATCCGGACGAGGCTCTTTACGTCCTCTCACTCCTGCTAGGGGGATTTTGAGGACTTCACTTGCAGGGCCAAAGGCCCCGAAGCTTATGGCATTACAACGGTATCGACCGCGTGGATGGTACCGTTCGATGCGACCATATCCGGGCCTGTGACGGTCGACTTTCCGCCCTTGGCATCCGTCAACACGATCTTCTCGCCGTCCATCGTCGCCTTCAGGCTTGCGCCGTTCAGCGTCTTTACGGTTGCAGTGCCGTTACCGTCGGTGATCATCTTGGCAAGATCGCCTGATTTCACATTGCCCGAAACGACATGATATTTCAAAAGCCCGGCAAGCTTGTCCTTGCTTTCAGGCTTCATCAGTCCGTCGAGCGTCGCTTTGTCGACCTTGGCAAATGCGTCGTTAGTGGGGGCAAATACCGTGAACGGGCCAGCGCCCGACAATGTTTCGCCCAGACCGGCGGCGGTCACTGCCGAGACCAAGGTAGAGACTTGCGGATTGGATTGGGCCAGCGCAACAATCGTCTTGTCGCCCATCGCGCCCTCGGCGACCGTACCGTCAGCGGCAGTCGTTTCATCCTGGACTACCGTTGTGTCAACAGCCGGAGTTGCAGTGCTTTCTTCGGCGTTATTGCAGGCAGCAAGCGTCAGTGCGGACAGGCTTGCGATTAACGTCAGTTTGAATGCTTTCATCTTTGCTATCCTCGAAAATTATGGGCCCTCGACCGGCAATAACGTTGACCATGCCGGAAAGGTTGCATGGCCGTTGCAAAAAAATCGACCACGCCGCGCGGTGGCGCATCGATGGCGCATCGATGGCGACAGACGTCCGTCATGGACGCCGCGTACCCCAGTTGTTATGGGTTTGCCGTGACGATTTCCCCGACATTGCCCGATGCGCTGCGCGAGGCCACCGATCGGTTGGCCGGGATCAGCGAAACCCCGCGGCTCGACGCAGAATTGCTGATGGCGCATGCGCTGAATACAGAGCGTTCGGACATGCTGCTGCGGCAGGTCGCCTTGGCAGTACCGGATGAATTTGAAGCGCTGATCGAGCGGCGCATGACCCATGAGCCGATCGCATATATTACCGGATCACAGGCGTTTTGGGACCTTGACCTGGCGGTGACGCCCGATGTCCTGATCCCGCGTGCCGACAGCGAAACGTTAATCCAGTGGGCGCTCGATCACTTTGCCGACACCGGTGGACCTGCGCGTATATTGGATTTGGGTACGGGATCGGGCGCCCTGATTTTGGCGGCTCTATCGGTGTTTCCCGACAGCCAAGGGGTGGCGATCGATGTCAGCAATAGAGCGCTTCAAGTGGCTGCGGACAATGCCAACCGATCAGGTTTCGGCGCGCGCGTTGCCCTGCGACATGCCAATTGGCTCGTCGATGGCTGGGCGGCAGAACTTGGGCAATTCGACCTGATATTGTGCAATCCGCCTTATGTCGAAGCCGACGCTGCGCTTGCACCGATGGTCGCCGCCTTTGAGCCACCCGGGGCATTATTCTCGGGGACGGATGGGTTGGCTGACTACCGCGTGCTCGTTCCCCAGATGCCGTCGTTGCTTTCATCGCAGGGAATCGCGATATTTGAAATTGGCCATATGCAAGCCGATGCAGTTTGCGAGCTGGCAGGCAAAGCCGGACTTAATTCCGCGATGCGCCACGATCTTGCTGGAAAACCCCGGGCTTTGCGCTTTTCGCTTGGAATCGCGAATATGAACGGCTAGAGCAATATGTGCATCGCAGCAAAAACGCCTGAATGCGGGCCTTTGGCGCGAAGCCGCCCCCAGCGCAGTTGGAAATTTCAAGGTCAGGGCAGACCTTGGCGCAACCTGAAAGAATCAGGTTCAAGGGGCACCAAGCAACTTTTTTGCACAGCTTAAGGACAGGGCAAATCCTGATGAACACAAACAACAACCGGCCACAAAATAACAACAATCGCCGTCGGGGTCGCAGCAACAATAACAATAACAACCGGCAGCAGAATAACAATCGCAGCGGGTTCGATTATAACAACAGCATCGATAACCGGGCGCGCGGCAACGCGGCGCAAATGCTGGAAAAATACAAAAAGCTGGCGCAGGATGCACAGTTCAATGGCGACCGCGTCAACGCTGAATATCATCTTCAGTTCGCCGACCATTATTTCCGCGTCCTTGCCGATTTTCGTGGCCGTCAGGAAGCACGCCAGGAACAGCAGGGCGAACGTCGCCCGCGTGAGGACAGCCGCGACGATTGGCAGAATGACGATCGCTCGCAGGGGCTTTACGATCAAAGCTCGAACGACAGTGTGGATTCTGAACCGGACACTGCTGACGACACTGCGAACAACGAACGCGAGGAGCGTCAACCGCAGCGTGCAGCCAGTAACGAAGACCGCCGCCCACGCCGCAATGACCGGCCTGAGCGGTCAGCGAATGAACGGTCTGGCAATGAGCGCAGCGGTAACCGCGCGCCACGTCGTCACCACAGTGAAGACGCCGATGATGCACCAGCGGGCCTTGACCTTGCCGTGCTGCCGCCGTCAATCGCGCTTGCCAATGACGACGACGTCGAAACCGAAGCGGCCAAGCCTGCGCGCAAACCCCGCGCCCGTCGTCCAAAATCAGCAAATGACGAAGACGTGGTGACGGCAGCGGAATAATCGGTTCGTCGCCATTAATGATCTGGTCATCTTGGAAAATCTAGTTACTCTTATGTAATAATATTACAAGGGAGGAATGTCATGCGCCGTCTGCTTCTACTCGGATTAGGAGGCGTGCTGGCCGCCCCCCTGCTTGCACAAAGCACGACAACCAGCGTTGCCATTCCAGGCGAGGCGACCGCGCAGGGCGACATCGCGGTTACCATCTACCAGAACGGCCAGAGCCTGGTGCAGGACACGCGGCGGATGAACCTGCCCGGAGGCCGTTCCAAACAGGAATTCCCCGATGTGTCCGCACAAATCCGTGCCGAGACCGTCACGCTGACTGGCCCCGGCATCGGCATTGTCGAGCAGAATTTCGATTATGACCTGCTCACGCCTGCCAAGCTGATGGAAAAAGCGGTCGGTCAGACGATTACCCTGCTGCGTACCAACCCTGCTACCGGCGCTGAAACGCGGGTGCGCGCCAAGGTGCTCGCGGCCAACGGCGGTGTCGTGCTGCAAATCGGCGATACCATCGAGGTGTTGCGCGATGACGGCCTGCCGGTGCGTGTCATCTTCGACAAGGTGCCACCGAACCTGCGCGCGCGCCCGACATTGTCGGTAACGCTCGAATCGAAGGGCGGGATGACGCCGACCACACTCACCTACCTTACCCCCGGGCTTGGCTGGACGTCGGATTATGTGACGCTCTTCGACGATGCGAAACAGACCATCGATGTCCAGGGCTGGGTAACGCTCACCAACAATACCGGGACGGACTATACCAATGCCGATGTCTTGCTTGTTGCGGGCAATCCCAACCAGGGCGGCGGGCGACGGCAGTATCAGACGCCTTACGATCCCTCCACCGGCACCATTGATGAAGCCGGGACCGAGAGCAATGACCGCGAACGGCTGGGCGATTACTATCTATACCCACTGGCCGAGCGAACCACGATTTCGAACGCGCAGCAAAAGCAGGTGAGTTTCCTTGATGTGAAGGCCGCCCCTGCCCGCAGCACCTATGAATTCAACAATGGCTGGCTCGCCACCAACGAGGCGGCAAGCGCGGCGTCCGTACTGAAATTCTCAACCTCGCGCGGCGGCGGGCTCGGCGACCAGCTGCCATCGGGCACCATGCGCGTCTATATGCGCGACAAGCGCGGCGACCCGCAATTCATCGGCGAAAGCATGATTGAGGCCACTCCGATGGGCAGCGCGATGTCGATCCGCACCGGCGAAGCGTTCGACGTCAAGGTCAAGACCGTGGTCGAGGAGCGCACGCGTATTTCCTCCAGCCGCTGGAAAACGAAGATGCGGTACGAGGTTACCAACGCCCGGGGTAACGCAATCACCGTTGATCTCGGCCAGAACGGCCTATGGGGCGACGTCCGCATTTCTGAAGAAACGGTGCCGAGCAAACGCATCTCCGCCGACCGGGTGGAATGGAGCGTGCCGGTGCCTGCGAACGGTAAGGCGACGGTGACCGCGACGTTTGATAGCCGGTATTGAGGGTACCACAGTGGGCCACGCCCTCCTCCTTTTCCGTTCGTGTCGAGCATCGTCGAGACACCGTGAAATCGCGCACCACGACGGGTGTCTCGACTGGGCTCGACACGAACGGGTTTTGGGGTTGGCGCTCAGCTTAGTGGTTCTCCCCACCCCCCTCCTCGCCCAAACCATCATCGCCTCCCCCGAACCCGAAGCCGTCAGCCTCACCGTCTATCGCGGCCAGAAATACGGCAATTCCCCCATCGACGCCAACTGGCCGACCGGCTACGCGCTGGTCACCGAAACCCGTACGATCACTATCCCGGCAGGCGAATCCATCATCCGCTTCGAGGGCGTGGCCGAAGGCATGTTCCCCGAAAGCGCCATCGTCACCGGCCTGCCACGCGGCGTGAAGGAAAAGAACCGCGATGCGCGGCTGCTTTCGCCGCTGGGGCTGGTCGATTCCTATCTCAAACGCGAGGTAAGCATCACCCGCACCAGCAAGGCAACCGGCATTGCGCGCACTTATGACGCGATCATCACGTCGGCGCCCGGCGGCGCGGTGATTTTGCAAACCGGCGACGGCTATGAAGCGCTGCACTGCACCGGCCTGCCCGAACGCATGAGTTTTGGCGCGGTTCCCGCCAACCTGTCGGCCAAACCCACATTGTCGGTAATCGCCCAGGCCGACAAGCCGACCACCGCAAAACTCACGCTGACCTATATGGCCGCCGGGTTCGACTGGCAGGCAAATTATATCGCGCAGGTGCAGGAACGCGGCCGCAACGCGGCGAGCCCCGGCAAAGTCAAAGTCGATATGTTCGCCTGGCTGACATTGGCGAACGGCGGCAACCAGAGCTTTGTTAATGCCAACACCATGGCGATAGCAGGCGAGCCCAATCGCGTGCGGCGCGGGGCACAGCCAAGGCCGACAGGCGGGCCACTCAACCTTAAATGCTGGCCCGTGCAGCGCACGCATGAAGTGCCTTACCGCCTTGGCTATTACCCCGATGCCGCCCCGCCACCTCCGCCCTCACCGATGGGCTATATGGAGGCCGATGCCGAAAATATTGTCGTCACAGCCCAGAAACTGAGCCGAAGCGATATGGCCATGGCTGCCCCTGTCGCGGCGATCGTCGCCGAGCAAGAGGATCTGGGTGACCTAAAACTCTACCGCATTCCCGAACCCGTGACGGTCAACGCCAAGGGCCAGAAACAGGTCGCCATGCTGGTCAAGCCGGGCGCTGCGTTCGAACATTATTATGCGGCGAACGTCGATAATTATAATAGCGATAGCCAGCCGATG
>JANOPT010000138.1:0-14401 GCA_031421975.1 Sphingomonadales bacterium
GTCTGCTGCGGCCGTCAATATGACATTGCCGGAGGCCGGGTTGATATCGATACCGGGTTTTTTCATGATCGTTGCTGAAGTCGTTACCGGACTGGCGCTCGGCTTCGTGATCCAGATCGGCTTTGCTGCTGCGCTGGTGGCGGGCGAGGCGATCAGCAATGCGATGGGGCTAGGATTTGCATCAATGGCAGATCCCGCCAGTGGCCAGGCAAGCCCCGCAGTCGGACAGTTTTTGTCGATGCTGGCGATGTTTCTGTTCCTCGCTGCGGACGGGCATCTCGCATTGGTCGCAATCATCGCGGAAAGTTATGTCGCTTTGCCGCCCGGACAGGCATGGCTGTCGTTTACCGCTATTGGCGGTATCGCCCAGTTCGGCAGCCTCGCTTTCGCAGGCGGCCTGATGATTGCCCTGCCCGTCGGCTTCGCGCTTATCCTGGTGCAGATCATCATGGCGATGATTGCCCGGTCGGCACCAACGCTGAACCTGTTTTCGGTCGGCATGCCCGCCGCGCTGTTGGCGGGCATAGTGTTGTTGGGCCTGGCGACGCCGTTGATGGCCGATAGCATCGCGCACAATCTGCGGCTCACACTTGAGCAGGCTCAGACGCTGGGGAGCGGCCGTAGTGGCTGACACGCCCGACAAGGATCAGCAGACCGAGGCACCGTCGCAAAAACGCAAGGCCGACGCAGCCAAAGATGGTGACGTGCTGTCGTCGAAAGAACTCGCGACGTTCATCATGATGCTGGCGGGTGCGCTGTGGCTGTTTGTGGCTGGCGGATGGTTTTTCGGCGCGGCAAAGTCGTTGATCAAAAGCGGGCTTTCGCTGGATTTGTCGAACCCAGACCGGTTCGAGCCGCTCGACACGCTTTCCGACCCGCTGGCGCAGATGGCGTTGCCATTTTTCGGGCTTTTGCTGCTGACACTGTTGTCCGCGATTGCAGCGCCTGCAATGCTGGGGTCGCTGGGCATGCATATGAAGTCGGTTGCGTTCAAGCCTGGCAGGATCAACCCGCTATCGGGCATCAAGCGTATATTCGGAATGCAGGGGCTAATCGAACTGGCCAAAGCCACCGCAAAAGTCATTGCGCTTGGCTATGCAGGTTATTGGATAATTGCCGGACGGGTCGCCGACTTGCCGGGGCTGGCGGCAACCAATCCCGATGCCGCCGCCACGATTATCGGCGACGGGCTGGTCCTGACCATTATCGTTTTGACGGTTGGCCTTGCGCTGATCGCCGGAATCGATGTGCCCGTCCAATGGCTTCGCCGGAACCAGCGTCTGCGAATGACCAAACAGCAGGTGAAAGAAGAATCGCGGCAAAATGACGGTGCCCCGGAATTGAAGCAGGCTATCCGCGCACGCCAGCAGGAAGTGCTGATGTCGTCAGCGCGCAAAGCCATGGTGGATGCAAATGTTGTCCTGACCAATCCGACGCATTTCGCCGTTGCCCTGCGGTATCGTCCGGGTGTGGATTCGGCTCCGATCGTGGTGGCCAGGGGGCGCGGCGACGTCGCGCAGGCCATCAAAGCGCTTGCTAGGGAAAGGCATGTGCCGACGCTCGAATATGCCCAGCTTACCCGCGCCATATATTTCACCACGCGTACCGGCAGAGCGGTATCCGAAGACCTGTACGTTGCAGTCGCCGCAATCCTGGCCTTTATTTTCCGGCTTGAAGGCACGCTTGCAAGCGAGGCAATGCAGCCGGTGGTCGAGGTCCCGAGCGCCAAACGGTTTGACCCGGGCGGTCGGCGTTCGGGCTAAAACCCGCGCTGCCGCCGCCGTATCACACTGCAAAGGAAACAAGATGCTATCATCGATCGCAAATAATCTGGGATTTGGTTCGGGTATCGACGTGGCCGGACTTGTTTCGGATCTGGCCGTAGCGTCCCGCGCACCCAAGGTCCAACGCCTTGATGCATTGGCCCGCGCCAATCAGGCCAAGGTCAGTAGCCTGGCGCAGGCAAGGAGCGATCTTGACAACTTCGCAGACTCGCTGGCCGATCTTGCAGCAGGCGGCACATTGCGAAGCGCGCCGGTAACGTCGAACGACAGCGCGATTTCGGTCACCGCCAATGCCGGCACCTTGCTTGGCGGCTATACCGGCGAAATCGTCGTCAACAGCCTGGCCCGCGCGCAGACTATCTATTCCGGCTATGTCCCATCGTCGACCGATCCGGTCGGACAGGGCACGATGTCGCTGACCGTTGGCACGGCCATTTATGCGGTCGCGATCGACGCATCGAACGACAGCCTGAACGGCCTTGCAAACGCCATCAATGCAACCGGCAGCGGTGTGCGTGCCAGTATTATCAACGATGCCGGAAATTTCCGACTGGTCCTGAAAGGTGAAAGCGGCGCAGCCAAGGCATTCACGCTTACCGCCGATGCAGGGGCAGACGCAGGATTATCTCGATTTTCCAGCGCCGGAATGACCGTTGGCCAGACCGCGAACGATGCCGCATTCACGGTCGACGGCGTTGTATATGCCCGCGCGACCAACAGTTTCGGCGATGTCGTTCCGGGCATGACGATCTCGCTCAAGAAAGCCGATCCGGCGGCGACCATAACGATTGGTTCGACCCGTCCCAACGATGCACTCAAGCAAACGCTGGGCGACTTTGTCGCCGTGTTCAATACGCTGAAAACGGATGTGAAGGCGGCGCGGCTTGCCAATAATGGCAACCCGGCGCTTCGCGCGTTCGAACGACAATTGAGCGCATTTATCGGGCAGCCGATGACCAGTGATGCCGCCGTGCGTTCGCTGTCCGATGTGGGCATTTCAACCAATCGCGATGGCACGATTTCGATGAACAGCGCAAAGCTGGATGCAGCCTTGCGTGACCATCCGGACGCCGTCGAAGCCATTTTCAACCCGCCGCGCGATGGTGCACGAACCGAAACGACCGACCCGGGCCTGGCCGTTGCCCTTGATGCGCTGCGCGATGCTTCGGTTGCCAGCACTGGCCCGCTTGAGCAGGTTCGTGCCGCGTTACAGCGCGAGACGGAGAGCATCGCCAAAAATCGCGACAGAATGGAGCAGCGCGAGGACGCATATCGGGCGCGGCTGGAGAAACAATATGCCGGAATGGATGCGCGCATCGGTGCGTTGAAAGCAACGCAAAGCTATCTGGAGCAACAGATCAAGCTTTGGAACAGCAGCGATAGTTGATCCTTATGCAACCCAAAGCCCATCCCGCCATCGCGGCCCAGCATTATCGAATGCTCGAACTGAAAAGCCGCGTCGAAAGCGCGGGTCCGCACGCTTTGGTCGGCCTGCTATATGAAGAGCTTATTCGATCGCTTGATCTGACCCTTGCGTCGCTTCGCAAAGCGCAATCATTGTCCGGAAGCGCTCATATCAGTAAGGCATTATCCATCCTGATCGCGCTTGAAGGCAGTCTCGATTTTGAAAAGGGCGGCAACCTGGCATCGACGCTTTCGCACATTTATCGTGCATGCCGTGTGGCCATAAACGAAGCAGCAAAGGCGGAAGATATGCAAAAACTATCGGAAGTGCGGCAGGCGATCAGCACCGTTGCCTATGCGTGGCAAGGTCTATCCGACGCCTAACCAGCGTTCAGGACCCAGCCAACGCTGATTTGCGTCGCGGCCAACGGGACATCCAGCCGCGCCTCGCTGAAGTCGACCTTGGCACCTGGCGCCAGTGAGCGGACCTTGGGCTTCATTTTCCAGCTGTAAACCGGGCGACCACCTGAATCTTTCAGCGTCACGAGCATCTCGGGCACATTCTGGGTACTGCCTGTCGGATTGACGATGCTGCCGCTGGCAATGAAATACGGGGTTCCGTCCTCCCGCTCGTTCAGTTCCAGATTTTCGTTCAACACGATTTTCAGGTCGGGCTCTGCACCGGCTATGCCTATCCCCAAATCGGGAACGCCATAATACCAGACGGCACCGCCCACCGCAGCGACAAGAAGCGCGAAAGCCACCGCAGCCATCGTCCATAATTTGGCAGGGTTACGCCGTGGCTTGAACGGTGGTTCGTGCGCGAAATGGCTTTGCGGTGGCGGTTCTTCGAAATAGGTCGACGTGCGCGCAACCGAGGGCTCGACAAATACTGCCGTCGGTTCGGGTGCAATCGCGCGATCCTCTTCGAAACGCGCAAAGCTTGGTTGAACAGGTTCGGCGCGCGGCTCGCCAACCGGGGGTGATACGACAGGCTTGGGCGGCGGCCCTGCTTCGTCAATGGCCGACCGGGCAGCCAGCGCCGGCGCTGCCACCGGCGGGGCGGGGGCTAATGGCGGAATGGAGCCGGCTTGAAACCAGCTGTGCTTGCAATTGGCGCAGCGCACCTGGCGGCCATCCATACCGATGGCGCTATCCGGGACGACATAACGAGTGCGGCAGGAGGGACAGACGAGCAGCATTGGCCCCCATAAACATCAGCCGCCTTTGACTTGCAACCCTGCTGTCATAAAATGCTGTGGACGGCGGGGAATATGCGCTGGCACCGTGGTTAATAGGCTTTGCCCGCAACCGCCGTTTGTGCCATTCGGTGCGCCGATGCAAAGCGTTGTGGAATTTGATAATGTGGGGCTGAGATACGGGACGGGGGCAGAGACGCTCACCGACCTTACATTCACGCTTTTCCCCGGCAGTTTCTATTTTCTTACCGGGGCGTCGGGTGCGGGTAAAACGTCGCTGTTGAAGCTGCTCTATCTGGCCCATCGCCCCAGCCGGGGCGCAATCCGCATGTTCGGACATGATGCCATTACCCTGCCACGCGAACGACTGCCCGGCTTTCGCCGCCGCATTGGCGTGGTGTTTCAGGATTTCCGGCTGGTGCCGCATTTGTCGACATTCGATAATATCGCGCTGCCGCTGCGGATCGCCGGGATTCAGGAGAAAGACCTGAAAGGCCCGGTCACTGAAATGCTGGCCTGGATTGGCCTGACCGAACGCGCCGACGCGCGGCCCGCGACACTTTCAGGCGGTGAGCAACAGCGCGTTGCCATCGCGCGTGCCGTGATTGGCCGACCCGAAATGCTGGTCGCGGACGAACCTACGGGCAATGTCGACCCCGATATGGCGCGCCGCCTGCTTCAGTTGTTCGCAGCGCTTAACAAGCTTGGCACGACCGTCGTTGTCGCCACCCACGACATCCATTTGCTGCAAGAGGTCGAAGGCGCGCAGATGATGCGGCTCGACAAGGGGCGCCTGTCCGATCCGACGGGGTCGCTTCGCCACCCGGCACGGCCGCTGGTGCTGAAAAACTAGGGGCAAGAAGCCGCAATCGACGCGGTTGAGGTTTGAAACGATTTTGTTCAGTGCAAGGCGGCAGGGCGGAGGCTTGGTGGTTCAAAGTCGAGCCATGCCAACGCAGCAATGGACAAAATCGGTCAAATCCGTAGGAACACAAAATGGCTTCGATCTCGACCGCAAATACCCTTAAACATAGAACCACTATGTCTGGTGTGCATTTACGCCCGATAGCTTCGCCATTTTGCCGCCTCGACCACATAGATTACGGTTTCTGACCCCGTGCTACTGGATTTTGCCCTTCCCGACCATGATCGCAAACTGATCCCCGAAGGCCGGCTGTCGGGGCAGATGCCGTGGGTCATTGCAATCATGCTGTTTCTGACGTTGCTCGTCGCCGCTGCCGGGGTGACGCTGGCCGTTGCCGCCCGCAAGGGTGGTCAGGATCTGGCGCAGCAAGTTACCGTCCAGATCATCGAGGCCGATCCTGCAAGACGCAGCGCACAACGGGCAGCCGTGGCAAAGGCATTGGCTGGCATCGCGAATGTTGTCACTGTCACGCCGGTCCCGGATGCCGATGTCCGTAACCTGCTGGAGCCCTGGCTCGGCAGTGGTATCATCGATGCCGACATCCCCGTGCCCGCGTTGGTCGAGGTGCGGTTTGCCGATGTTCCCACTGCTGCAGAACTGACGCGGCTTCAAATCCAGCTACGGCCAATTGCGCCGCAAACACGACTGGATTCGCATAGCAACTGGATGGCGCCGTTTTTCCAATTGATGAACGCGCTGGTGTGGCTGGCGGTTGCCGTGCTGCTGTTATTGCTGGTCGCCACTTCCGCCGTTGTCGTGCTCGCGGTCCGCAGCACGCTCAACACCCATCGCGGGACGATTGAGATCATGCACATGATGGGCGGCACCGATTTGCAGGCCGCGCGATTGTTTCAACGCCGTGTTGCGCTGGATGCGCTTCTGGGCGGCGTTGTCGGTTTCGCTGCCGCCGCCGCCGTTATATTGATGTTGGGCGGCCGGTTTGCAGCGGTCGAACCTGGCTTGCTGGCTGGCGCGGATTTCCCCTGGTATGGATGGGCCATCCTGGCTGTCATTCCGCTTGCGGTCATGGGCCTTGCCATGCTTATGGCGCGTCAGACAGTGATATCGGCGCTGAAGAAGATGCTATGATCAGACGGTTTTTATCATTCATTTTGCTGGCTTGGGTGCTTGGCTTTGCCTGGTTTGCATTGTTGCTTCCGCAACCTGCGCCGATGGCAAAGGCCGATGCGGTAGTTGTTCTGACGGGCGGTCCAAACCGGATCGACCGCGGACTGCAGATTCTGAAATCGGGCAAATCGCGCAAGATGTTGATTTCCGGTGTGGACCGCGATGTCAAACCGCCGGAACTTGCCGCGCAATATCCCGGCTCGACCAGATATTTCGACTGTTGCGTCGATTTAGGGTTTGCGTCGGTCGATACACGTTCGAACGCATTGGAAACGGCGCGATGGGCGGCGCGGCACAAGGTGAAAACACTGCGTCTGGTTACCCATGACTGGCACATGCGGCGCGCGCGTTTTGAATTGAACCGGGCGTTGCCAGAAAATATCGTGGTTACGAATGACGCTGTGTCAACTCAGCCCTCGTTAGAAATACTGTTCAAAGAGTATAATAAATACTGGCTGAGAGCGATAGCATCGATCATTGGAATATAGCATGATTTCTGCAATTCGCACGGCGGCATTTACAATCATTTTCTTTGGCGGGTCGCTCTTTCACGCCGTAACTGCCTTTGTCGGCAGCTTGGTTTCGCCCGGATTAATGCACTGGGCGGTCCGCGGGTGGTCTCGATACCAGTATTTCTGCGCGCACTGGCTGCTTGGTATCGACGTCAGGGTCGACGGCGAAATGACCGACCGACCCGTCCTGTACGCCATCAAGCACGAAAGCATGTACGAAACCATCGACATGCCGCGCATTTTCCGCAGGCCATCGGTCATCGCCAAAAAGCAGCTGTTCGATATTCCGTTCTGGGGCAAGGCGGCTTTGGCCTACGGCATGATCCCGGTTGATCGCGATGGCGGCGCGGTGGCGTTGCGCGATATGTTGACGCGCTCGCGCGCGTTACTGGCAAAGGGCCGCCCGGTCATCATCTTCCCCGAAGGCACGCGTGTGGTCCATGGCGACGAACCGCCGCTACAGTCAGGTTTTGCGGGGTTGTACAAGATGCTGGGCGTGCCCGTTGTGCCCGTCGCCGTTGACAGCGGAAGGCTGATGCCGCGCGACCATTGGGTGCGGCGATCCGGCGTGATTACCTATAAGGTCGGCGAAGAAATCCCCGCCGGATTACCACGGGCAGAGGTCGAAGCGCGGGTGCACAAGGCGATGAATGCGCTGAATATCTAATGCTTGCGCCCGAAGTCCGGCGCATCGTCGTCCTGGCCCTGCTCGACAATCGAGCGGCGGATGTCGCGGGTGCGGCTGAATAGCGCTTCGAGTTCGTCGCCCTTGTCATAACGGATCGCGCGTTGCAGCACGCTCAGGTCTTCGGAAAAACGCTGGAGCATCTCCAACACCGCATCCTTGTTGGCAAGGAACACATCACGCCACATCACCGGGTCTGACGCGGCAATGCGGGTGAAGTCGCGAAAGCCCCCTGCCGAATATTTGATGACCTCGCTCTGCGTAACCCCTTCCAGATCATCGGCAGTGCCAACGATGGTGTAGGCGATAAGGTGCGGCAAATGGCTGGTCACCGCCAGCACCATATCATGATGGCGGGCGTCCATGATTTCGACATCGGCGCCGAGACGTTGCCAGAACGTGCGGAGTCGCTCGACCGCAACCTCGGGTGCATTTTCGGGCGGGGTCAGGATGCACCAGCGGCCCTTGAACAAAGTAGCAAAGCCAGCGTCGGGTCCGCTTTTTTCCGTACCGGCGACCGGATGTGCCGGGATGATCATCGCGCCCGGCAGGGCTGCGGCCAGCGCTTCGGCGACGCTTTGCTTGCAAGAGCCTACGTCGCTGACAATGGCGTCGGTAGGCAAATCATCGGCGAACTCTTCGGCAACCGCGCCCATTGCACCTACCGGAACGCACAGAATGACAAGGTCGGCATCGGTCACCGATGCGCCGACGGTATCGGTTACATCGTTGCAGATGCCGAGTGCCAATGCGGTGGCCCGAACGGCTGCGTCGGCATCATGGCCAATAACCCGCACATCGGGCATCTGCGCTTTGACTGCGCGCGCCACCGACGAGCCTATCAGGCCCAAGCCGATTATTGTCACGCGCGCAAACGGCAGCATCAGCTGTGCGCTGCCAGTATCTTCCGCAGCGCCGTCATCAATCCGCGATTTTCTTCTTCGGTGCCGATGGTGATACGCAGGCCGTCGCCAAGCCCCTGGCCGGGTAACCAGCGGACGATATAGCCTTCGTCCATCAGCGCTTTATATGCTGTTTCCGCAGTGCATGTCCCGCCAAACATCACCATCAGGAAATTGGCCCATGACGGCACAACGTGCAGACCATAGTTGGAGAGCGAAGCAATCTCGCCTGCCATCCAGTCGCGCCATTGCAGGTTATGCGCGCGGCTGCTCGCCACGAATTCGGTATCGCCTAACGCCGCTATTGCCGCCGCTTGTCCGGCGCTCGTGACGTTGAACGGCGCGCGGATACGGTTGAGCGTAACGATAAGGTCGCGCTGGCCATAGGCCCAACCGATCCGTTCGGCCGCCAACCCGTAAATCTTGGAAAACGTGCGGGTAATAAGGACATTGTCATGGCGGCGCGCAAGGTCGAATGCCGCGGGGCCGTCATCCTCCATATATTCGCCATAAGCCTGATCAAGCACCAGCACGCAATTCGACGGCAATCCAGCATGCAGCCTTTCGATTTCGCCGTCACTCAACCAGGTGCCCGTTGGATTATTCGGGTTGGCGACAAATACCACACGCGTTTTTTCACTGACCAGCGCGAGCAGCGCGTCGACATCGGTGCCATAGTCGCGGTCGGGGGCGACAACCACCGTCGCAGCCGTTTTGCGCGCGGCAATATCGTACACCGAGAAGCCGTAACGGACATAGATAATCTCGTCGCCAGGGCCGGCATAGCCAAGCGCAGCAAGGTTCAGCAATTCGTCCGAGCCGGTGCCGCAGACGATCTGGTCGCTTTCGAGGTGAAAATGCGCGCCCAATGCCTCGCGCAGCGCATTGCTCGCCGGGTCGGGATAGCGCGCCAGCATCGATCGTGTCTCGACCAGCGCGGCGGTTGCATGTTCGCTGCACCCCAAGGGGTTTTCATTCGCCGACAATTTGATCAGGACCCGCCCGTCGTCCGACTTGGCTTTGCCTGGGGTGTAAGCGTGGATGGCGTTGATCCAGGGTTTGGCTTCGGGCTTGCTCATGGACGCTGCCATAGACAAGGCAGTTACGGAGCGCAACGCCCCGGGGTTCGTCATCCCGAACTAGTTTCAGGATGACGACTGATATTTTGTTGTTTCAGCCGGTTCCGCTGATATGGCAGCAACGATGCAAGGGGATACGCGTTTCGGTCTGGATAGAAAGATACGCCTGCTGGGGCCGGTAAAGCTCGACAGCGGGGCTGAATTCGCGCCAATCGATTTTGCCTACGAAACCTATGGCACGCTAAACGCTGACAAATCGAACGCCGTACTGATCTGTCATGCGTTGACGATGGACCAATATGTTGCGTCCAGTCACCCTATTACGGGCAAGGCGGGTTGGTGGCTAAGCATGGTCGGGCCTGCCAAGCCAATCGATACCGATACATACTGCGTCATCAGCATCAACGTCATGGGCAGCTGCATGGGTTCATCCGGTCCGGCGAGCGTCGATCCGTCGACCGGTGGTGCTTATGGCATGGAATTTCCCGTCATCACGATCCCCGACATGGTCCGCGCGCAGGCGATTTTGCTCGACCATCTGGGGGTCGAAACACTGGCCGCAGTGGTCGGTGGATCGATGGGGGGAATGCAGGCTCTGGCCTGGGCATCGCTGTATCCCGATCGTGTGCGTTCGGCGGTGGTGATCGCCTCGACGGCGCGGCATTCGGCGCAAAACATCGCATTTCACGAGGTTGGGCGGCAGGCGATAATGGCCGATCCGCGCTGGAACAATGGCGCTTATTATGGCCGCGAAGCACCTGCATCGGGCCTGGCTGTGGCTCGAATGGCGGCGCACATCACCTATCTTTCCGAGGAAGGCCTTACGGAAAAATTCGGGCGGCGATTGCAGAACCGCCCAGATGGAGCAAGTGGTGCGAAAAGCTTCGGTTTCGACGCCGATTTTCAGGTCGAAAGTTATCTGCGGTATCAGGGCCTCAGCTTTGTCGATCGCTTCGACGCCAACAGCTATCTCTACATCACCCGCGCAATGGATTATTTCGATCTGGCCGAGGCGCATGACGGCGTCCTGGCGAAAGCCTTTGCCGGAACCAAAGCGCGCTTCTGCCTGATCAGCTTCGACAGCGACTGGCTCTATCCGACATCTGAATCGCGCCGGATTGTCCATGCGCTTAACGCTGCCGGAGCTGCGGCGAGTTTTGTGGAGCTATCGAGCCCCTTTGGTCATGACAGTTTCCTGCTCGATGCGCCCGAAATGAACCGGATCGTCGACGGGTTTTTGCGGGCGGGAGAAAACGGATGACCCATTTTATCCGTTCGCGTCGAGCCCAGTCGAGACGCCGGTCGGGGCTGCACGGTGTCTCGACTATGCTCGACACGAACGGGATTTGGGAATGACATCTCTCCGACCCGATCTCGCCATCATCGCCAAAAATGTCCGCGCTGGGTCACGCATCCTCGATGTCGGCTGCGGCGACGGGCAGTTAATGGCGGCGCTGCGCGATCATAAAAATGTCGATGCGCGCGGGCTTGAGCTTAATGCCCGCGATGTCGCAACGGCGGTGTCGCGGGGTCTTTCCGTCATTCAGGGGGATGCCGACACTGACCTTGCCGATTACCCCGACGGCAGCTTTGATTACGCGATATTGAGCCAGACGTTGCAAACCACCAAAAGGCCCGATCTCGTGCTCGACCATTTGCTTCGCATCGGACGCGAGGCGTTTGTCTCGTTTCCCAACTTCGCGCAGTGGCGCATACGATTTGCCCATATGTTCGGCGGGCGGATGCCGGTGACCGAACAACTGCCACACCGCTGGTACGACACCCCCAACATTCACCATGTCACCATCGACGATTTCCGGGCGTTTTTGAAGGAGCGCAGCGTTGTAATCGAGGGCCAGTGGTTCCTGTCGGGGGGCAAAGCGCAAAGTGAAAGCATGGCCAATCTACTCGCGCAGCACGCCGTGTTTTTGCTGCGACGGGAATGAATCGCGGTTGCGTGGCCGTAGTGCCAATTGCACCAAGTCAAAAATTTGACAGATGATATTTTGACAGCGCCAAAACGGTAGGCAAACTTCTATAATTAAAGGATATTATTAAAACTGGCATAGCAGTTGCTGTTACCCTTTCGTTCGCGCTCTCGGGCGTCCTGCAACGGAAAGGAACGGCCATGCCGTCGGTTGACAGTCTATTCGGCATCCATGCCACCGCGCTAAGGCTGCGGGAACAGCGCATGTCGATGCTTGCATCGAATATCGCGAATGCCGCAACGCCAGGGTACAAGGCGCGCGATATCGATTTTTCATCGGCGCTGCAGATGGCGGAAGGCGGCGAGACACCCGATGCCGCCATCCGGTATCGCGTGCCGGTCCAACCTTCGCTCGACGGCAACACTGTAGAGCTTGCCACCGAACAAACCGCCTTTGCCGAAAATGCGCTCGCCTACCGGTCTAGCCTGTCATTCCTGAATGGACGCATCAGCACCCTTACCCGCGCACTGAGAGGAGAATGACGATGTCGAACCTTCTCTCTATTTTCGACATCAGCGGAAGGGCGATGTCAGCGCAGCTGGTACGGCTGAACACCACCGCATCGAACCTTGCCAACGCAGGCACCGTGTCGGGCAGCGAGGCCACAGCCTTTCGCGCGATGAAGCCCGTGTTCCGCACGGTAATGGGCGAGGCGGGCAAGGCCACCGTCCACGTCGACCGGATTGACACCAGCACGACTGCGCCGGTCAAACGCTATGAACCCAGCCATCCACTCGCCGACAAGGACGGCAATGTCTGGGAAGCCGCCGTCGATAGCGCGGCAGAAATGGTCGAGATGCTCGAAACGTCGCGGCAATATCAAAACAACGTGCAGGTGCTGGCAACCGCCAAGGGCCTGATCAGCGAAACCCTCAGATTAGGACAATAACATGACCAGCCTATCCGCCGTCAACAGCCACAACCTGCCCGTATTGTCGAAAGACATGGCACAAAAGCAGCTTGGCCAAACCGATTTCCTGCGACTGATGACCACTCAGCTCAAACAGCAAGACCCGCTCGATCCTGTCGACAATCAGGCGATGGTCGCGCAAATGGCGCAGTTTTCCAGCGTTGCCGGGATTTCGGAGATGAACGTATCGCTTAGGTCGATCGCCGAACAGATTTCCGCACAAACCGCTTTACTCGCCGACATCAAGGCGGCGTCCACCCCATCGGTACAAGGAGCATAAGCCATGTCATTCTACACCTCGTTATCGGGCCTAAAGGGCGCACAGACCGACCTTTCGGTCATCTCGAACAATCTTGCCAATGTCGGCAGTACTGGCTTCAAAAAAGAGCCGCGCGCAGTTCGGTGACCTGTTTGCCAGCGCGCCGACACAAACGACAAAAATGATCGCAGGCCAGGGCACGCGCCTGAACGCGGTGGTGCAGCAATTCACTCAAGGCACGCTGGAGGCGTCGGACAAGACGCTTGACCTTGCCATCGCCGGCGAAGGCTTTTTCGTGACGCAAGGCGATCCGCCGCGCGCCGCTATTACCTATACCCGCAATGGTGCGTTTCAGGTCAACGCCAACCGGCAGGTTGTCGATACGATTGGCTCGACGCTACAGCTTCTGCCCGTCGACGCCAGTGGCAATGTGACCTCCAATGCGCTGGCAAGCGCTTCGGATTTCGTCCTGCCCAGCGGCTCGCCTGCCGATGCCAACGTCGCTTTGGTCAATGTTTCAGTCGGCATCGACGGGCTGGTCACGGCGACTTATGCCGATGGATCGGACCAGTTGCTGGGCAAGGTCGCGATGGCAAGCTTCACCGCGCAGGAAGGCCTTCGACCCGTTGGCGACAGCCACTGGCAATCGACCGGCGACAGCGGCCAGCCTTCCATCGACTCTGCGACCAACGGCCCGCTCGGCACCATCCGCTCAGGCGCTCTGGAACGCGCCAATGTCGATGTCACCGAAGAACTGGTTGCGCTGATATCGGCGCAGCGCAATTTCCAGGCGAATGCCAAGGCAATCGAAACCGCGTCCAACATGACGCAGGCGATAGTCTCGATCCGCTAATGGACCGCCTTATTTACATCAGCCTGACCGCAATGCGCGGCGCAATGGCCCGGCAGACCGCTATCGCCAACAACCTTGCCAACGCCAACACGCCGGGCTTTCGCGCCGATATGGCAGAGGCGCAAACGCTTTGGCTGAACGGACAAAAGCTCGATAGCCGCGCCTTTGCCTCGGAGGAGATATTGGCGGCGGACATGACGGCGGGAACGATTACCGCTACCGGCCGCGATCTCGACATGGCCCTGTCGGGTGACTCGATGCTGGCGGTGCAGGCGGAAAATGGCGAGATCGGTTACACGAGGCGCGGCGACCTGATGCTGTCGGCAAGCGGTTTGCTTACTACTGGCGACGGTCGTCCGGTGCAGGGCAGTCAGGGACCGGTCACGTTGCCGCCAGCGGATGCCATCAATATCGACGAGCAGGGCCGTATCTGGATTGTCCCGCAAGGCGGCGATGCCACGCAGCCGCAAGAGACAGACCGGTTGCAACTCGTCAGCCCCGCAGGCTCCGACGTGGTGAAAGGCACCGATGGCTTGTTCCGCGTTCGCGGCGGCGGTGTGTTGCCCGGCGACCCCGATGTCCGGGTCACCACGCGCGCCCTTGAAAGCTCCAATGTCAGCGCCACGGAGGCGCTCGTGAAGATGATCGAGGCCAGCCGTTCGTGGGACACGCAGCTGAAGCTGCTTGGCGACGCGCGCGACATGGACTCCGCCACTGCCGATCTGATGTCACTTCCCCAGTAATTTGGCTCGATAAGGAACCACGAACATGTC
>JANOPT010000139.1:0-4029 GCA_031421975.1 Sphingomonadales bacterium
CGCGCACGCTGGAATGACAATATTGGGTTGCCTATTGGCCCTTCCGCCACTTCACCCACAAATGACGCATGAGCATCAACGGCGGCATGCGAAGCCAGTGGGAGCGGATGTAAAAGACCAAGCGGATAAACTTGCGCGTGCCCCTGCCCCAATTGTCGCGGGCGGTGAGGCGGAGGACGTACCATTTGTCCTGCCGGTGCCAGCTTTGCCAGTCTTTGGGGGTATCCGTGCCGTAAAGCTGGTAAGCGAGACGGGCGGCGCGATGGATGGCGGGCCATAACTGATGGTGTTCCGCACGCGATTTGAGGGCTGGCCAGAAGGCGTCGTCGCCAAATTCTGTAAGCAGGCAATGAATATCCCACAGGTTACGCAAACCTCCGTCCAATTCGCCGTCGGCAAAAAGATGAGCGGCGCTGTGAATGACAATGTCTGTCGGACTGAACACATAAAGCCCGTTTTCCAGCGCAACCGCGTCCGCCAACAATGCCCCCGCATCGGGCTTTGGCCTCGCCGTCAGCGGCAGGATCGTGTGGTGCACATCGATCATCCGGTCGCGCTCTTTGTGGATCAGCGGTGGCAGTTCGTGCATGTGGTCGCGGTAATAGGCGTCGTCATAGGCGTCTTCTTTCACCCACTCCCAACCTGCCGTTAGCAACGCCGCCTCGACCACTGGCAAATCATCGCGCGCGACCATGATGTCGAGGTCGCCGATATGGCGACCTTCACTGGCTTTCAGTCCGGCGGCGGCATAAGCGGTGCCTTTCATCAGCACGACCTTGCCGGGATAATTGGCTAACGCACGCCGCGCGCAATCGGCTTCCCATAAGGCAGAGCGGCGCTGATATTCTGCGTTTATGCGCGCTTCGTCCAAGATACACTGGACGGCATCGGGAATGGTCAAGCCAGTCAATCGCCGCGCCAAAGTGCCAATCAATTGCTCGGCGCGCGCCATTGCAAGCAGTGCGGTCCAACCTTCGGCATCCAGCGCCAACGTGCTCGGCGGCGCGCGCAAAGCTTCAACTAGCAGCATCGCGTCGCGCTTCATGCGAGCTCACTCCACAAGCGGCCAACCAGTGCCTCGGCTTCCTGCCCGTCGTGATAATCGATGGCACGTGCTGGCACGGTTTTGATGAACCGCGTCAGCGTATTGAAGCCGGCCTCGCCCAAAGCGACATAATTGGTCGATGCCTGCGTCAGGCGCATGAAGACCTCGCTCGCACCTATGTCGCGGACGGCAGATTCGAAACCAAAGCTAGGGAACAGCAGCAGTGCCGGCCGCGCCGGTTCAGCCATCCGCGCGATCGCATCGGCGGGCGGCACAAGGTGGCGCACATTACCCTTGGGGGTACCACTCATCAGCGGGCCGAAACGTCCGTCCAGCACGCTTGCCTGCATCGCGCCGATGGCCTCGTTTTTCAGGCTGATCATACGCGGGAACGGAACTGCCTCGCCAGTCACCAAATCGATCAGGACAAATTCGTCGCCCATGAAGCGCCAGCCCTTGTGACCCAGCATCGCCGCCAGCGTCGATTTGCCCGAGCCCGACGCGCCGGTCATGATCAACGCCTTGCCATCCTTTTCGACGGCGCTTGCGTGCAGCAGCAAATGCCGTCGCCAGCCGAGCGCAATTTGGAGGTTCATCGCCATTTCCGCCGCGAGCAACGCCTGCTTTAAGGGCAAAGGCGCAGCATCAGGCAGCATGTAATCGCCATTAATCGCAACTGATGGCCGGACGAAGCGGCGTAGGAAGCCGACCGCCTCCAGCCGCACCGAGTAATCGGGAATTTCTGGGTTCGGATAATCGCAGTAGAGTTCGGCCAACTGATCAAGCGGCCGCTTCCAAGCCGAACCTATGCGAAACGCCGCAGGCCCTACCTGGACCCGAAATTCATGCACCGACGCGCTCCACCAAGCCGAGCATTGCCAGTTCCTCAAGCCGCGTGGCGACGATTGCCTCGGAATCGCGGTCATCGAAATCAAATTGCAATGCAAGCCGTGCAGCAACTTGCGCGGCATCAAGCACATCACCGCTCATTACCGCCAAAATCTCTGGTACGGGTTCAGCAACTATATGCGTTATCCCCGAGCGACGCTGATACATCAACGTCATTGCATCAAGAGGTTCGACCACCAACTGTTCCGCCAATTCGGCCTTATAAAATGGTGATTGCGGCGCTGTCATCCGCACCGCCTAAACCAGTCGCGCTTAATTTCAAGCGTCGCTTAGCGCGACATTTGCAAGCTGGCGTAACACGTAAACCCGCTCTGTCCGCTTTGCAGGCGGCGAATGTAGTTCATATAGGCCTGGCTTTGGTCGTAACTCGTGCCCGGAAGGCTTCTTCCGCGCAATGCCGCCTTGACCTGCTCGCCTGTGAATTTCTGGCCAGTCGCGGCGAACGACCCCGGCGTATCGCGAGGGACCAGCTTACCATAACTGTCGATATTCATACCGGTGCCGTGCGGACCGGGCACCGGGATTTCGCAATTCATTACCGATGCCGCAGATTGGGCCAATGCCGGTCGCACGGAGACGATTGCGGACGCGGTCACTGCTCCCAACATCAACGCCCGGCGGCGCGTTGCCACGCTGTTCAAACTGCTTTCGGGCTTGTCGCTGCTGTCGTCCATGAAGCCCGCCTATCACATTACACCGGTTTTTCCAGCCGCCATGCTTGCACATCGAAGCAGCGTCTATATGTGGGACAATATGGGCGGCAAAGCCTAATGAAGGGTTCCCGGGGCGCTCCTACGACCGGCCCGGCCAGTTAGTCAGCAAGTCAGTCAGGGCGGATAGAAATTGAACAGCTGGTTGTCGCCACGAATATTGATTGCGCTGGTCCTTGCGCTGTTTGGCGCGCTGGTCGCAGGGCAACTGGCGGGCTCGGCCGAGCGGGTGATGGTCGTGCTGGTGTCAATGTTGATCGCGTTGTTCATTGCCGCAGATCCCCATGATCCCGAAAGCGTGCCTGCCGATCAACCGCCAATCACCGACTCGTCCGATCCATCGTCGATAACCGCGCATCCGCAGTTGCAGGCATTTATCGACGCATCGACCGACGCGATACTGATTGTCGACAATGCCCGCGTCGCGGCTGCCAATCACGCAGCGCGCCTGCTGTTGGGCAGCAACATCATTGGCCAGAATGTCCGCATGGCCTTTCGCCATGCCGGCGCGATTGAGCGCCTGTCCGACCCTGAAGCCGACCATACCGGCCATCCTATCCGGCTGACCGGAATTGGTCAGCAAAGCCAGATGTGGGACATGCGAATCCAGTCCATCGGACCGGGGCAGAAAATGGTGCACCTTGCGGACCGGAGCGGCGCACAGGCCGCCGAGAAGATGCGAGTCGATTTCGTTGCCAATGCAAGCCACGAATTGCTGACGCCGCTTGCTGCGGTGAAGGGATTTATCGAAACGCTGGATGACCCTGCCGCCGGTGACGATCCGGCAACTCGAAGCCGGTTTTTGGGGATCATGGCCAAAGAAACCGACCGAATGCAGGCGTTGGTCCGTGATCTGATGTCGCTTTCGCGGATCGAAGCGGAAAAATATGATCCGCCGCAGACGCCCGTGGACTTCGCACATATTGTTATCGATACCGTCGACCAGTTGCGAAACGGTCAGAAAAATCGTGGTGGCGATATTGCCCTCGATATAACCGGCGGCTTGCCCGCCGTGATGGGGGATGCAGGGCAGTTACGGCAACTGGCGAGCAACATCCTTACCAACGCAATGAAATACGGCCGTTCCGATACGCCGATCACTGTTTCGGTTCTGCCGTCGCGCTCTGGTGCGATGCTGAATTTCGCAGTCAACGATCAAGGTGACGGCATTGCGCCTGAACATCTGCCGCGGTTGACGGAGCGCTTTTATCGCGTCGATTCAGGCCGCAGCCGGTCAGTCGGCGGGACCGGGCTGGGCCTTAGTCTGGTAAAGCATATCGTTGACCGGCATCGCGGGCATCTTGAAATACGAAGCACCGTTGGCAAGGGTACGACGGTATCGGTGTTATTGCCGGCTGCGCCCTC
>JANOPT010000140.1:0-3012 GCA_031421975.1 Sphingomonadales bacterium
GACGCGGTTATTGGTGGTCGGCGGAGTGACGCCGCAGAATGCGGGCCTGTTCCTTGAATCAGGGGCAGATGGATTTGGCGTGGGCGGCTCGATCTATCGCGCGGGTTACTCCGCCGCACAGGCAGGGGCGAACGCCGCTGCATTTGCACGGCTGCTTCGCGGCGCTTGATGCTGGCGCTGATGCCTTAAAGCTGTTCCCGGGCGAACTAGTCAGCCCTGCCAGCGTCAAGGCCATCCGAGCGGTTTTGCCGCCTGTGACTCGGTTATTGGTGGTCGGCGGAGTGACGCCGCAAAATGCGGGCCTGTTCCTTGAATCTGGGGCAGATGGTTTTGGCGTTGGCGGGTCGATCTATCGCGCGGGTTATTCCGCTGCGCAAGCCGGTGCAAACGCCGCAGAATTTGCACGGCTGCTGCGGGGCGGTTCAAACTAAAGCGAATGCTTTAAAGCGGCGCTGGTTCCTTGAGCAGTTGACGCGCCTCGATCAACAGATCGAGCATTGCCTGACGTGCTCCGTATTCATCGCGCTCGCCGATGGCATCGGCCACTTTGGCGTGATCCGCCGAGCTGGCCACCGCCACGGCCTTTTGCCGGTTGGTTACCCGGATCGATATCCGAAGGGCAACATCGATGGTGTGGCGCATGTTGTAAAACAGCCGGTTGCCGCTGGCTTTCAGAATCGCGACGTGAAATTCGACATCGGCATCCAGTGAATCATCTTCACCCCGTTCGGCGGCACGCATGCGCTCCAGTGCAGTGAAAATCTCCGCGATATCGGCATCGTCACCACGCGACGCCGCCAGTGCAGCAGCTGTCGGCTCGATCGCGATCCGGAAATCATTGAACTCCCGAATAAGCTGCAGGCGACTCCCCCGCCCATGCAGAAACCAGCTAAGCACATCGGGATCGCTAAGGTTCCAGTCGGTTTCGGCGCGCACAATGCTGCCGACACTAGCCCGAGACGTGACCATGCCTTTTGCGGTAAGCGCCTTGACCGCCTCACGCATCACCGTTCGGCTAGCCTCGAAGGTGGTGCACAGTTCGTTGATCTGGAAGACCGCGCCAGCTTCATACTCTCCCGAAACGATTGAGCGCCCCAGCGCCTCGGTCACGTGATCGGTCAGGTTATTTGTTCGAACTTTTGTCACAATCTCTGATTCCCCGTCGCC
Organism: Sphingomonadales bacterium; assembly: GCA_031421975.1. Taxonomy (GTDB): domain Bacteria; phylum Pseudomonadota; class Alphaproteobacteria; order Sphingomonadales; family Sphingomonadaceae; genus Sphingorhabdus_B. Next base: position 1,168 of record JANOPT010000140.1, read on the forward strand.
CAGCCCGCGATAACCGTATTTGCATTAAAAACGTCGCAGGCCAACCCGATGCGATAAAGCGCAGCAAGCCTCGACAGCGCCTTCGACAACAGCGAGCCCATGGGTGCGACGTGTATCATCGCACATCACAAATTGGTTCTGCTACACCCGTCACGTCAACCGCGCGGATCAATAACGATCCGGCCAGCGGTTCGGCCTGCAATTGCTGCCGCGTCAGATCAATCCGCGCGGTAGTGATCAGCAGATGATTAAGCTCCGGTCCCCCGAATGCGACGCAACTCGGTTGGCTAACCGGCAAAGCCAGGCGCCGTTCCACACTACCATCAGGGCGATAACGGACCACTTCGCCGCCGCCCCACTGGGCATTCCATAGATGATCTTCTGAATCGATACAGCTGCCATCAGGATGAATGCCGGGCGGTGTCGTGGAGAAGATTTCGGGATTACCCAACGGCTCTTTGCTCACACCGATGTGATAACGCCAGATCGTGTTGCGCGGGGAATCGGCAAAATACATGATGCGTCCATCGAGGCTCCAGCACAGGCTGTTGGGGATGCTGACATCCCCCAGCATCCGCGACGCGTGTACACCGCCGTCATAGCGCCACAGCGCGCCAGGACCAGCATTGTCCCGTTCGGCCATGCTCCCAGCCCAAAACACGCCGTTGCGATCGACACGCCCATCGTTCATACGCACGTGCTCGTCATTGGCGGTGACAGGGGCAAGCATCTCCAGCGTACCGGCTTCCGGTGAAAATCTGGCAAAGCCCTGCTCGAACGCTCCGATATAGGTTCCAGTTGTCGCCGTAAGGCCGAAGCTGCCCAGCCGCTGCGACAGCGCAAAACTGATGGGGGAGCTGCCCGGCTGCCACTGCCAGAACCGCGCGGACTCAATGTCGGTCCATAATGCGGTCTGCGTCCTGACGTCCCACAAAACGCCTTCGCCCAACAGATTTCCGACATTCACAGATTGCGGCATGTTCATGCGAAGATGGCCCGATAAGCGCTCGTCAAACCGGCCAGCGCCGCAGTTTTGCCGTCGACCTGCCGTGAGATAATGCCGACGCTGGCGAGCGCTGTTGCATAGAGTTTAGTGAGCGACGGCGCACCAACCAGCGTGACAGATCGGGTATCCGGATGAAATGTGAGCGCGGAGCGAATATCGCTGCCAATGCATAGGCCAGCCAGATAGTCATCGGCGGTTGCAGCTGTGAGCGTTTTTGCGATCTGCCGACTTCTGACGGTGAACAACATCGTTTCCAGGCCGAGCTTGCTGTTGGTGACGGCCGTCACACCCTCCAGAAATTGCGCGCCCGGTTGGGCAATGGGGGCATGTTTTGGTTTGAGCAGAATGGTTCCCCGTCCGACCGCATCCATCAATTCATTCGACATTGCTGTGTGGAAATACGCAATCTTGCCATTGTCGACCCGCGCCCATTTCGAATGGGTGCCGGGTAGGCAGACGAGTCCCGCATCGCTCGCCATGCTGCCAAAGATTTGTATTTCTTCGCCCCGCATGAAGTCCGGGAAGCCATCGTCACGAGTCGTCTTGACCCCCGGCAGTAACGCAACCTGCACACCGCGCGCGGCAAAGCGAATTGCTGCGGCATGGACATCCTCGGCAGTCGCAGGTGCCGAGACATAGGGTGCCGGGTGCCAGCCCATATCGGACCCTGCCATGCCCGCAATAACCAGTGGCAGGCGCGGCCAATCGGCAACCGCTGCAAAACAGGCAGCTTCAACAGCGCCGGGGCTATCCAGCTGAGCGATTCCCGGCCCGGTCTGTTCGGCGCGAATAGTCCCATCCGCCCGAGCAAGAATGAAGCTGGATTTGGTTGTGCCCCA
>JANOPT010000141.1:0-15050 GCA_031421975.1 Sphingomonadales bacterium
CGCCGCCCGAAAAGCCGACATTAACCGGGCGTTTGAGCATGTCATAATCCATGCCCAGCGCTTGCGATTGCGCGCGCGCAATCTTGAGGAATTCGCCCCCCGAAAGCGGAGGCTGCCCACCGTGCTTGCGCTGCGCGTTGAGGCTCTCGCGGAGGAACTGGACGTTCGACACGCCGGGGATTTCGACCGGATACTGGAAGCCGAGAAACAGCCCCGCCGCTGCGCGTTCGTGCGGGGCGAGGGCCAATAAATCCACAGCTTCACCGTCACCCCGCACTTGATGCGGGGCAAGGCTGCCTTGCCGCTCGGTGCCGCCGGAAGAAAAGCCGAGGCCCGCATCAAGTGCGGGCTGACGAGGTGGCGTGAACATCACCGAACCCTCGGTCACCTCATACCCCGGCCGCCCGCCGAGCACATAAGACAGCGTCGATTTCCCTGCCCCATTCGGCCCCATAATCGCATGGATCTCCCCCGCATTGAGCGAGAGCGTGAGGCCCTTGAGGATCGGCTTATCGCCAACGGTGGCGTGGAGGTTGGTAATCTGAAGCATATCACTCATTTCTGGTCTGTTGCGCCGCGCGCGATCTGGCGTTCGATCAAGCCGACGCCGTAGCGATACATCGCCTCGAACATCGCGCTGGCCTCTTCGTCGCTGATCCCGTCGGGCTCGATCTCGCCACGCCAAGTGAGTTCGCTGGTTGCGTCATCCACCGCCGCGACCGACATGGTGGCGGCATAGGACGTCACCGGAAACGGTGAGGTGACGATCGAATAGCTGTAAAAATGCGGCCCTTGCGCATCGAGCCGGTCGACAACCTGTCGCCCATCATCGAGTGTCAGCGTCCGCAACGCGCCGATCCCCTCGCCTTGCTGCACGCAAGCCTCAGGCGGACGGCCCGACCATTTGCCGACATCGCCAAAATCGCCAATCAACGCCCAGAGGTCTGCGACCGGGATGGCGAATTGATGTTTGAGGTGGGCGATGGCGGTCACGCGAGGTTCGCCCACTGCCAAATCCCAAACAGAGTCTGTGCCACACCGTAGTGCAGGATGACGTGGCGGTTTTGCATCTGGATCATCAGTCTTTCGGCTTGATTTCTGTTTTCGGCCGAGGATGACGGGTGATTCCGTCCCGTGTGATCTTGTAATCGCCAACATAAGCGGTTCCGGCATCACCTCCGGCCGCTTGCACAATTCCCGAGACGCACCCTTCTGTGACTGGCGGTCCGCAGGCTGGGTCCGAGCCCAAGCTGCCGTCGCCACCACAATCACCACCGCCATCTCCGCCCATCACCCCACACTCCCTTCCAACGAAATGCCCAGCAATTTCTGCGCTTCGACGGCAAATTCCATCGGGAGTTGCTGGAGCACTTCCTTGGCGAAGCCGTTCACGATCAGCGCGACGGCTTCTTCGGCATTCAGGCCGCGTTGCTGGGCATAGAACATCTGGTCGTCGCTAATCTTCGACGTGGTTGCCTCATGTTCGATCTGTGCGCTGGGATTACGCACCTCGATATACGGCACGGTGTGCGCGCCGCTCAGCGACCCCAGCAGCAGCGAATCGCACTGGGTGAAGTTGCGCACGCCCTCTGCATTCGGCGCAACGCGGACCAGCCCGCGATAGGTGTTGTTGCTGTGTCCGGCGCTGATGCCCTTCGACACAATCGTCGAGCGCGTCCGCTTGCCATTGTGGATCATCTTGGTGCCGGTATCCGCCTGCTGGTAATTGTTGGTGACCGCGACCGAATAGAATTCGCCGACACTGTCATCGCCATTGAGGACGCAGCTTGGATATTTCCACGTCACCGCAGAGCCGGTTTCGACCTGCGTCCAGCTGACCTTGCTGCGCTTGCCCTGGCACAGCGCGCGCTTGGTGACGAAGTTGTAGATGCCGCCCTTGCCCTCGGCATCGCCGGGATACCAGTTTTGCACGGTCGAATATTTGATCTCGGCATCGTCCAACGCGACGAGTTCGACGCACGCGGCGTGAAGCTGGTTTTCATCACGCATCGGCGCGGTGCAGCCTTCCAGATAGCTGACGTAGCTGCCCTTGTCCGCGATAATCAATGTGCGTTCGAACTGGCCGGTGTTCTCTGCATTGATGCGGAAATAGGTCGAAAGCTCCATCGGGCAACGCACGCCTTCGGGGATGTAGACGAACGTCCCATCCGAAAACACCGCGCAGTTCAACGTCGCGAAGTAATTGTCGTGCATCGGAATGACTTTGCCGAGCCATTTCTTGACGAGCTCAGGATATTCGCGAATCGCCTCAGAAATGCTGCGGAAGATCACGCCCGCGCGTTCGAGCTCGGCGCGGAATGTGGTCGCGACCGAGACACTGTCGAACACCGCATCGACTGCGACCTTGCGCGCGCCTTCGACGCCTGCGAGCACTTCCTGCTCGGCAATCGGAATACCGAGTTTTTCATAAATGCGCAGGATTTCGGGATCGACTTCATCGAGCGACCCAAGCTTCGGCTTGGCCTTGGGCTCGGCGTAATAATACGCATCCTGATAATCGATCGGCGGTATGTTGAGCTTGGCCCAATCGGGCGTCTCCATCGTCAACCAATGGCGAAACGCTTTCAGCCGCCATTCGAGCATCCATTCGGGTTCGTTCTTCTTCGCCGAAATGAAGCGGACGGTATCCTCGGTCAGCCCCTTGGGCGCAAAATCGGTTTCGATATCCGATGACCAGCCATGCTCGTAATCGGCAACCTTTTCGGCGGCGTCCCATGCAGCCTTATCCTTGAGTTCGATTTCGTTAGTCATGCTGCACGCCCCACCGCCAAGCTGCTGAGCGAAACATCGGACAGCGCCCCGCGCACTGCGTTATTCACAATCGCCCAATGCGGCTTCACATGGCAGTCGGATTCGATGGAACAGTTGCAGGTCGCTGTATTGATACAGTTGGTCATCGCAATGGGGCCCTCGACCGCCTCGATAATATCCGCCAGCGTAATCGCCGCTGCGGGCCGCGCAAGCTGAATACCACCGCCCGCGCCACGCACCGAGCGCAGCAGGCCGCCTTTTGACAATATACTAACCAGCTTCTGCACAGTCGGCAAAGCAATGCCGGTTTCCGTAGCCAGCGCCGTGGCGGATGTACGCAAGCCTCCGCAATGCCGCGACGCCGCGCTCATCACCACAACTGCATAATCCGCCATATTCGACAGCCGCATTTGAAAATCCTAATCAGACAAATTCGTTCTTATTTCTGAAATGGGCGCTTGGCTGCGAAAAATCAAGTTGTAAAACTACCCGTTGAAGGTTTCGATATCGCGATAATTATCCTTGCTCAGCCAAATCCGGAGCAGCCGGGCATCGTCACTGTCAAGCGCGCCAGGGGTGCGTCCGGCAAAATGTCGTATTTCACGGATCATGTGGGGCTGATCGTAAAAGAGCGATTCAATCTTGGAACGTATTTCCGGCGTGCACGCGGGGTCAACCAGCACGGTAGCCGCCCGGACAGCTCGATATTTACGCATAAGCGGTTTTGGAGCCGTGCCGAAATATCGGGTGATCAGCCGTGCAGCAGTGCTTCGAGAGACACTGAGTTGCGCGTACAACTGGTCGACATCAGGATCCAGATCGCTGGATAGCCAGTCGATTACTGCCCTGACCAACACGACATGCGATGGTGGAACCGGCCGAACGCGCGTCAGCAACAGCGCCACGACCGCATCAACCATTTCAGCGAGGCGCATGCTTCCGTCGGCGTGCCCTGCCACCATCTGGTTGGCCAACGTTTCGATTTCCGGTCCGAACAACTCTGAAGCAGGTACCGCCCGGTCCGTGTAATGATTCGCTGGCTTGCCTGTTAGGGCAACAAAACCCAACGGCGACAACGCAAAGCCCAGGTCGTGCACAGGTCCGGTCAGGTTAAATTCGGCTGCAGCCATGCCGGGGCCAAAAATCGATGCGGTTGACAGTTCGTCACTATGACCATCATGAAAGCGAAGGTGTCCGTGCCCCTTTAACAGAAAAACAAGATGGCCGAGCGCAGCAGGTTGCAAATCATGGATATGCGCTTCTTCGCAGCGAAAGAAATAGATTTGGGTAACGAAAGGAGCCAGTGCGGGCGGTGGGACAAATACTGCTACCGAGACTTTGTCCGGTGAAATAAACTCCGCATCGGCTTCACTTACCAAAATATCTGTAACATCCGGATCGGCCCTATGGCTATCGCGCATTGACTGTTTGCCCCTTACCCTGTGTCGATCTCCATTACGCGAATTTGGCAATACGCTATGCAAAGGTTATGGACGGCGCAAGCAGTTGATAGCGCCATCTTGCCCCGTCATGAAAATTGCATCCCCCGTAAAGGCAGCGCTTCAACCGATTCATTCATTTAGCACCGCTAAAACATAAACGTCGAGCGCCGCAATTTGTTCTGCAGACATGCGAAGACCCAATTTGCTCCGCCGCCAAATGATATCATCGGCCGATCTTGCCCACTCATGGGCCATCAGATACGCAACCTCGGCCTCGTAGAGATTGTGCCCGAAATCCTGGCCGAGGTCGGCCATCGATGTGGCTGTACCTAATATCGTTCGCGTTAGTGTTCCATAGCTTCGAACCCATCGCTTGATAAGCGGACTTGGCAGAAATGGATATTCCAAACCCAGCATTGCAGCCAGTTCGGCAGCGCCGTCAATTGCAAAGTCACCACCGGGCAACGGCTTGGCCGACGTCCAGCCAGGGCCTGCCAATTCCGGCAAATAGGGCGCCAGTTTGCCGACTGCGCTTTCTGCAAGGTGGCGGTACGTGGTAATTTTGCCCCCGAACACCGACAGAATCGGTGCTGCTCCATCGGCGTCGGCGTCAACGTCGAAATGATACCCACGCGACGCAGTCTCCGGCTTGCCCGATCCATCATCGACCAGAGGCCTGACTCCGGCATAGCTATAGACGACGTCGGCTGGCGTCAGCGGTTGCCGGAAATACGAGCTGGCCGACTCGCAGATGTAGGCGATTTCCTCTGGCGTGGCGGTGATATTGTCCAATAGCCCGTGATGATCGGCATCGGTCGTTCCGATTAGGGTAAAGTCATCTTCGTAGGGGATAGCAAAGAAGATGCGACCATCCGGGTTTTGGCAAAAATACGCTTGGGGCGTGTCGAACATTTGGCGCACGACAATATGTGATCCGCGGACCAGGCGAATATGCTCGTTTTTATCACGCCGGTGTCCGGTTGTGCGCGCTAGCAAGTCAAGGACAGCGGGGCCGGACGCATTGGCAACCGCTTTGGCTTTAACCGGCGGATGCCCGGCAATGTCGATATGCCACAGCCCGTCACTGCGTCGCAGATGCGTGACCTCGCACCGGGTGCGAATGTCCGCGCCGTGCGCGGCTGCATCCATCGCGTTCAGAATCACCAGTCGCGCATCATCGACCCAGCAATCAGAATATTCGAAAGCTTTAACAAATCCGGGTTTTAACGGCTTACCCGCCGGATCGTTCAGCAGATTCAGGCTGCGTGCCGGGGGCAGCCGCTTTCGCCCGCCGATATGATCATAAAGGAATAGCCCAAGCCGGACCAACCAGGCAGGTCGGATACTCTTCTGATAGGGCAGGACAAAGCGTAACGGCCAGATGATATGCGGTGCAATGCCCCAAAGCCGCTCACGCTCCACCAGCGATTCGCGCACCAGCGCAAACTCGTAATGCTCCAGATACCTCAGCCCGCCGTGGATGAGCTTGGTCGAAGCGGACGATGTACCCCGCGCTAGATCGCCGCGTTCAAGCAGTACCACTTTGCTACCGCGTCCTGCGGCGTCTCGGGCTATGCCGGTGCCGTTAATACCCCCACCAATAACAGCGAGGTCATAAATCATATCGGTCATAGTACACCCCAGGCAAACGTACAGGTCAGCAAAAATGCAACGACCGTCGCCAGCATCACCGGCAAAAGCGCTCGCCAGCCTTGAGTTAGCAACAGGTCGAGGCGCGAGCGCATTGCGGTTGCGGTTACGGCGAACAGCAGCATCGCATTCGACGCGACCAGGCCGTTATCACGAACCCAGTCGGGCATGGCAATCCGAGAATTGACGGCAACCAGAGCAAAGAAGGCCAGGATGAACCACGGCAGCTTCATTCGTACGATCCAGCCACGTTTAGCGCCCTCGCTGTGGCCGATGGCCAGGCCGATCAGCGCAACCGCAGGGGCCAGCAACGCAACCCGCGATAGCTTGACGATGGTCGCGACTTCGCCGGCCTCGGGCGAAATGCTGTAACCGCCACCGATCGATTGCGCGACATCGTGCACCGCTGCACCCATCAGGAAACCGGATTGCAGGTCGGTAAAGTGCAGTTGCGCGGCAACCAGCGGATAGAATGACATGGCGAACGCACTGGCCAGTGAAACGCCAACCAGGGTCAGCGTGAATTGCGACTGGTTAATCTTGTCGCGACCGATCAGCGCATAAATGGCCAGCGCCGCCGATGCCCCGCAGATCGCGGTTGCGCCGCCCGCGAGCCAACCTGCGTAAGGGCTTTGCCGCCCCCATCGCGCGCCCAGCAACCCTGCACCGACAACCGCCGTCATGACCACCACCAGCCCGGCAAAGCCGACCACGCCATGACTGCCGATCTGCATGAAGGTGATTTGTGTGCCCAGCAATACGATACCCCACCGAAGGCACGCCGTCCCGCAAAAATCGAGCCCGGCATGGACTTTGGGTTCAGCGGAAACAAAATTCAATGCCAGCCCCAGCAACAATCCGGCAAGGATCACCGGCATGGCATAATGTTCGGAGAACCACGTGGCGGCAGCCGAGGCAATCGCCACAACGATCAACCCCGGCAACAGCTTTTTGAGGGAAAACGGCTGCTTTTCCTGCGGCGCATCCTCGGCCAGCAGCATTTCGCCATAGAGATCGGCGATATAAGGGGAATCGATTTCGCGCGGTGTCATGGACGCTGTTCGATGCAAAATCCCACTTTATGGCCCAACGCTGATTTTCCAGCACTGGTTCGACTCCACATCATGCGGTCAAAATGGGATGCGGCGAACAAAATGGAGAATTTATCCCGCTTTGGCCAAACCTTGCGCTTCCACCATGTCCTGTAACTCACCGGCTTCGAACATCTCCATCATGATGTCCGATCCGCCCAGAAATTCGCCTTTTACATAAAGCTGCGGGATGGTCGGCCAGTCGCTGTAATCCTTGATACCGGCTCGGATTTCCATGTCCTGGAGCACATCGACGCTTTCATAAGCGACGCCCAGATGGTCGAGAATGGCAATGGCCTTGCTCGAAAATCCGCACTGCGGAAATAACGGCGTGCCTTTCATGAAAAGGACGACGTCATTGCCCTTGACGATCTCGTCGATGCGTTCGTTTACGCTCATTGCAAATACTCCAGGTTCAAGGGGTGGCAGTTGTCAGTTGCAGTGCGTGCAGCACTCCGCCCATCCGTCCACCCAGCGCGTCATAAACGGCCTTATGCTGCTTTACGCGGGGAAAGCCACGGAAACTCTCGCTTACAACGCGCGCCGCATAATGATTGCCGTCCCCGGCCAGATCGGTAATTTCGACCAGCGCATCGGGCAAAGCCGCTTTGATCATGTCTTCGATGTCAGCCGCCGCCATTGCCATCAGGCTGGCTCGATAAACTGGCGACGCGCCTCGATCATGTGTTCATCCAGCGCGAGCCGGATCATGGCATCATCGACTTCCACGCCCGCCGATGTCAGGTCGCCAAGCAATTTGCGGATAACATCCTCATCGCCCGCCTCTTCGAAATCGGCTTGTACAACCGATGTCGCATAGGCCGTGGTTTCTTCAGGAGTGAGACCCATTTTCTCCGCCGCCCAATGGCCGACAAGCTTGTTGCGCCGGGCGGTAATCTTGAAATGCAGATCGGCATCATGCGCGAACTTGTTTTCAAAAGCATTTTCGCGGTTGTCGAATGTGGTCATGGTCGTCCCCAATGGTTCGCTTAATAGTTAGGCTTTGCGTCGCCAGTTCGCAAGGGCGCGATCAAATATGCACCACGAGCTTGCCAACGGCGGCGCGGTCGCCAAGGCGAGCGATCGCCTGACCGGCGTCGGCAAGATCGAACGTCTCCGATATCCGCGGTTTGATTTTTCCTGCGGCATATAGCGCGAATAATTCAGCAATGTTGGCATGGTTTCTGGCCGGTGTGCGCGCGGCAAACGCTCCCCAGAAAACGCCGCACACGTCACAGCTTTTAAGCAATGTCAGATTAAGCGGCAATCTGGCGATGCCGGCCGGGAAACCGACCACGAGAAATTTTCCCTCCCAGGCGATCGAACGTACCGCTGGCTCGCTATAATCGCCGCCGACGGTGTCATAGACGATGTTGAACCCGTCCTTGCCTGCGGCGGTCTTGAAGATTTCCGCGACGGCTTTCGACTGGTCTTTGTCGAATGGCTGATGCGGATAGACCACGACATCGTCTGCGCCTGCTTCACGCGCAATGTCTGCCTTGGCCTCGCTCGACACGGCGGCAACCACGCGGCCGCCAAAGGCTTTGCCAAGTTCGATTGCCGAAATACCGATGCCGCCGGCCCCGCCGAGCACAAGGACGCTGTCGCCTTCTTTCATGTGGCCGCGATCTTTGAGCGCGTGGATCGACGTTCCATAGGTCATCAGCAACGACGCGCCGTCGTCGAACGACATGGCGTCCGGCATTTTGAAGCAGTTGAATGCTGCGACCGCGACCTTTTCGGTCAAACCGCCATTGCCGCACAGGCCGATAACGCGGTCACCGACGGCAAAGCCGGTAACGCCTTCGCCGACTGCGTCGACAACGCCTGCAATTTCGCCGCCCGGGGCAAATGGACGCGCAGGTTTGAACTGATACAGATCGACGATCATCAATGTGTCGGGAAAGTTGATCGAGCAGGCCTTAACCGTGACCACAACCTGTCCGGGACCGGCGACGGGCTCAGGCAATTCGCCCATGACGAGGGTATCGGGGCCGCCAGACGCCGTAGACAGTAATGCTTTCATCTCGTTTCTCTCTCCATCCCGTCACCCCAGCGGAGGCTGGAGCCGATCACGTCGGTCAGTCTCGCATTACAGGCGAGAAAGGCTCCAGCCTGTGCTGGAGCGACGATAATATTATGCAATATTCGGCACCAACCAAGGCTTATCCGCCGCAAGTGCGTTCTCGTATGTCGAAATCGCGTCGCTGCTTTTCAGCGTCAGGCCGATTTCATCGACTCCGTTCAGCAGGCAATGCTTGCGAAACGGATCGATGTCGAATTCAAACCGGTCCTGAAACGGCGTCGTTACAGTTTGCGTTTCCAGATCGATATGAATGTTTTCAGTTTGGACAACTTCCAACAGGCGGTCAATCGCGCTTTGCGGCAAAACGATCGTGAGCAATCCGTTCTTGAACGCGTTGCCCGAAAAAATATCCGAAAAGCTTGGTGCGATGACGGCGCTGATGCCAAGGTCGGCCATCGCCCAGGCGGCGTGTTCACGGCTGGAGCCGCAACCGAAATTGTCGCCAGCGATCAGGATCGGCGCACCTGCATAACGGGGATCGTCGAACACATTGCCCGCAACCGCCCGCAAGGATTGAAAAGCGCCTTTGCCAAGTCCGGTCCGGCTGATGGTTTTTAGCCATTCGGCCGCAATGATGACATCGGTGTCGACATTTTTTAGGCCCAATGGATAGGCGCGACCCTCTACAAAAGAAATGGGTTGCATGGGTTGTCAGTCCGTTTCGCTCTTGGGCGTTGCCCCAGTCATAGGCTCGACCTCGGGCTCTGGAGAAAGCGGTTCAAGCTTGCCTTTTTTCTGAGTAAGGCTGCGCCGCCCGGCATACATCAGCGCCGCCATGAGCGCGGCCGAGCCAACCGCAGCGCCAACTTTTGCCGTCGTCGACCATTTATCATCCTGGCTGGATTTTGGTTTCTTTTCGGTCATGTACCTCGTCCTTGCTACCCCGACCTTTAGCTTTGCATATCCTGACAAGTAAAGCGGTTAAGCCTTATTTGTTTCGCGTAGGCATTAACCGGCGCCACAGTGGGCGACGCGATTTTTCCGGCAGCGACTGGCCCGTTGCGTCAAGCAAAAATTTCGCCATCAGCAGCGCCTGATTATGCGTCATGAGGAAATGGTGACCATCGACCTGCTTTTCGTCGAGCGCCTGTTGCGAGGCCGTACTCTGGATCCGCAGATCAATCGACGTGCCCAGATCATGACAGGTCCACCCGACCACCACCCCGCGATGTTCGGCACGCGCGATATCGTTGTCACCGGTGCTGATCGAGCGCTTTGGCATTATCTCTTCCTGCCAGATTTTACATCCAGGGTCAGGTTCAAGTCAATCGTTCTGATGCCTGCGGTCGTTGGTGTGCCTTTAGCCGCTCAGGGTCCGTACATCGGTCAACCGCCCGGTCACCGCTGCCGCCGCTGCCATGGCAGGGCTAACCAGATGCGTGCGTGCCCCGGGGCCTTGCCGCCCGACAAAATTGCGGTTGCTGGTCGAGGCGCAGCGTTCGCCGGATGGCACCTTGTCGGGGTTCATGCCAAGGCACGCCGAACAGCCCGGCTCGCGCCATTCAAGGCCAGCGTCAGTGAAAATGCGGTCAAGACCTTCGGCTTCGGCCTGCGCCTTGACCAACCCCGAACCCGGCACGACGATGGCCCATGTGATGTTCGCCGCTTTATGCCGGCCTTTCAGGACAGCCGCAGCGGCGCGCAGGTCTTCGATCCGGCTGTTGGTGCAACTGCCGATGAAGATGTTCTGCACCTCGACCTCAGTCATCGGCGTGCCGGACGTCAGGCCCATATAATCGAGCGATTTTTGCGCTGCCGCCTGTTTGGCAGGATCGGCAAAGCTCATCGGATCGGGGATGATTCCCGTGATCGACACGACGTCTTCTGGGCTGGTACCCCAGGTCACGCTGGGTTCGATATCGGCGGCGTCGATAATCACGGTTCGGTCGTACAGCGCCCCTTCGTCGGTGACGAGGCTGCGCCAGTATGCAATGGCCAAATCCCAGTCCGCGCCCTTGGGTGCCATCGGCCGGCCCTTCAGATAGGCGAATGTGACCTCGTCCGGCGCTATCAGACCTGCGCGCGCGCCATGTTCGATCGCCATGTTGGAAATCGTCAGCCGTCCCTCGATGCTGAGCGCACGGATGACCGCCCCGGTATATTCAATAACATAGCCTGTCCCGCCGGCCGCGCCGAGGACGCCGGTGATGTGCAGCACCACGTCCTTGGCCGTGACGCCGGGGCCAAGTTCGCCTTCGACCCGGACCTCCATCGATTTCGATTGTTTGAGCTGCAATGTCTGGGTCGCCAGGACATGTTCGACCTCGGACGTGCCGATGCCGAAAGCCAGCGCGCCGAGGCCGCCATGGCAGGCGGTATGGCTGTCGCCGCAGACGATGGTCGTGCCGGGTAATGAAAAGCCCTGTTCCGGCCCAACCACATGGACAATGCCCTGATTGGCGTCGGATGCATCGATATAGCGGATGCCGAACGCCGGAGCATTTTTTTCAAGCGCGGCCAGTTGCTGCGCGCTTTCGGGGTCGGCGATGGGAATGCGCTTGCCCGCCGCGTCCAGTCGCGCGGTGGTCGGCAGATTATGGTCGGGCACGGCCAGCGTCAGATCGGGTCGCCGAACTATGCGCCCGGCGGCGCGCAGCCCTTCGAATGCCTGCGGGCTGGTGACTTCGTGCACCAGGTGCCGGTCGATGAAGATCAGGCTGGTTCCGTCCGTGCGAGTCTCCACCACGTGCGCGTTCCAGATTTTTTCATATAATGTTCGGGATGCTGGCATCATGATTATTGCCATAGAAGCGATTGCAACGAAATCAAGTGAGCCACCCAATCTTGCACTTCAATCTTAAGCAATTTGCTTCTATCTATGCAGCATGAGTATCGCCGCCATCATCCTGATTGTGCTTGCCACCGTCCTTTCGATGGAGGGTGTCGCGTGGGCGAGCCATAAGTATATCATGCACAGCTGGGGCTGGGGCTGGCACCGCGACCATCATGAGCCGCATGACAACGCGCTGGAAAAGAACGACCTTTACGGCATCGTTGGCGCGGTGATGAGCATGTCGATGTTCGCCATCGGCAGCCCGGTCGTGCTGGGCGATAATGCGTGGGAGCCGGGGACCTGGGTTGGCCTTGGCATCATGTTTTACGGCATCATCTATACAGTGATTCACGACGGCATCGTGCACCAGCGCTATTTCAGATATGTGCCGCGCAACGGCTATGCCAAACGGCTGGTGCAGGCGCACAAGCTGCACCACGCAACGGTCGGTAAGGACGGCGGCGTCAGCTTCGGCTTCGTCTTCGCGCGGGATCCTGCGAAGTTGAAAGCCGAGCTGAAAATACAGCGCGAGGCGGGCGTTGCCGTCGTTCGCGATGCCAATCTTGCCTAATGTTGATGCACCGCTTTGGTGAAGTAATAGCTGTCGAGACCCTCGGGGCCGCCTTCGCTGCCAAAGCCTGATTCCTTGACCCCACCAAAGGGTGCATCGGGCATCGAAATTACAAAGCTGTTCAGCCCGACCATGCCGGTGTCGAGCGCATCGGCGACAAGGTTGGCCTGCCGCGCATTTTCGGTGAAGGCATAAGCGGCAAGGCCGAAGGGCAAGCGGTTGGCCTGTTCTATCGCTTCGTCGAAGGTCTTGAACGGGCGCATCAGCGCGACGGGGCCGAATGGTTCGTCTTCCATGATATCGGCGCTCATCGGCACATCGGCTAGCACCGTCGGCTGGTAGAAAAATCCGCCTTCTCCGCGCTCGCCACCTGTCAGCAACTTTGCACCTTTGGCCGTGGCGTCGGCCACCAGCCTTTCGATGGCGGGCGGCCGGCGGTCGTTGGCGAGGGGGCCCATGATCGTCGAGGCGTCAAGCCCGTTGCCGACCGCGATGCCTTTGGTATGCGCTGCAAAACCAGCGACGAAGCCGTCGTACACGCCTTCCTGCACATAAAAGCGCGTCGGCGAGATGCAGACCTGCCCGGCGTTGCGGAATTTGGTTGTTGCCGACAATGTGATGGCTTTTTCGATGTCGCAATCGTCGAAGATGATGACCGGCGCGTGGCCGCCCAGTTCCATCGTCGTGCGCTTGACGCCATCGGCGGCGAGCTTCAACAGATGCTTGCCGACCGGAACCGACCCGGTGAAGCTGACCTTGCGGATGACGGGCGAGGCAATCAGGTGGCGGCTGACCATGTCGGGCACACCATAGACCAGTTGCGCGACATCGCCCGGCACGCCGCCGTCGATGACGCATTGCATGATCGCGCTGGTACACGCGGGCGTTTCCTCCGGCGGTTTGGCGATGATCGAACAACCAGCAGCCAGTGCCGCCGCCATTTTCTTGCACATCAGATTAACCGGGAAGTTCCACGGCGAGAAGGCTGCGACCGGACCGACCGGCTGTTTCAGCACCAGAGCGCGCTGTCCGGTCGGGCGGACAAGGACGCGGCCATAGCTGCGTTTGGCTTCTTCCGCGAAATATTCGAACTGCGCCGCGCAGGACAGCACTTCGGTGCGCGCCTCGGCCAGCGGCTTGCCCTGTTCGGTGGTCAGCAGCGTCGCGATATCCTCTGCGCGTTCGCGGATCAGCCCTGCGACCTTGTGCAATATGCCCGCGCGTTCGTTGACGTCGACCTTGCGCCACCGGGCAAAGCCCCTGGCCGTCGCCGCCAGCGCTTCATCCAGATCGGCTGCGGTCGCCATCGGCAATTCGCCCAGCCCGTCGCCGGTCGCAGGGTTTATCACCATGTGGTGGTCACGGCCCTCGCCGCTGCGCCAGCTGCCGTCGATGTAAAGTCCAAGCTTATTGGTGGTGTTCATGATGATGTCCCGCTATTATTTCGCGGTGCATGTAGTCCTCACGACGCCGCTTTGGAACCCCCAGTCAGCCGCATCAGCCAGAAAACCGGCAAACCAGCCATCAACAGCGTCAATCCCCATGCCAGGGCTTCACCCCCGGCCCCGTAAATCGTCCAGCAGGCATAGAGCGCGGCGGCCAACAGGACCGCGCTGAATCCGGCACTTCGGGGCATGTCCCCGCGCATCATGAGGCGCGCCGCGGCGGCCGCACATCCAAAATACATGACAAGAACGATGGCCGTCGTCAGCACGATGAGAAATTCGAACATCGACGCCATCGACCGGCTGCTGTTCATCAGGATGACCACAGTCAGAAGCGTCGTCGTAAACAGATGGGCATTGCGCGGGGTCCCGTTCGGCCCCGCTTTGGCGAGGAACGCAGGGAACAGACCGTCACGCGCGATGGCCGCAGGTAATTCTGCCTGGCACATGACCCAGCCGTTAAGCGCACCCAGCGCGCTGATGGCGCCAAATGCGGCGATTGCCGTTCCTGCGTTGGTCCCGGCATAACGGTTGACGAACTCGGCAAACGGGGCAGGCGAGGCGGCTGTTATGGCGGCGGGCAGCATCAATACGACCGCCGAACAGACCAGAATATAGACCAGCCCCGCGCCCGCCGTTCCAAACACCGTCGCCCGGGCGATCGTCGTTTCGGGATTGGCGACCTTGTCCGCAGGGACAGTAGCAAGTTCGAGGCCAAGCATGGCCCAAAGCGTCAATATAGTGGCGGTAGAGATGGCGCTTATCGACAGTTCCGCACTTGCAAACGGCCGAACGACTGCGCTGCCCTGTGCCGCCAGCACATAAGCGGCAAGGCCGATGACCGCGATCAACGGCACCAGCTTAACGATCGTCCACACCAGCTGCAATTGTCCGGCCAGCCTCGTCCCGCTGATGTTGACAAGCGTAAAGGCCCAGACAATGGCCACGGTGAACGCGGCCGAAATGCCGGGGCGCCCGACAACCGGAAACAACTGGCTTAAATAACTGACCGCGCCGGTCGCAATCGCCGCATTGCCCACCCACATCGAAATCCAATATGCCCAAGCAATCGCAAAACCCGCGCCATCGCCAAAGGCCGCACGGGTATACGCATAAGGCCCGCCCGCCTTGGGCAGAATTTTGCTGAGCTGCCCGAAAACGGTGGCAACGCACAACGCCCCTGCGACGGTTATCAGCCAGCCGACAACCGAATTCCATCC
>JANOPT010000142.1:0-5800 GCA_031421975.1 Sphingomonadales bacterium
TATCGTCAACATCGCCAGCCGCGCCGCGCATCGAGGCGACAGTCCAGCGCACTGGCATTATGCCGCATCGAAAGCCGGCATGTTGGCGATGACAAAAACCATCGCGCGCGCCTATGCAGCACAAGGCATTTACGCGTTCGCAATCTGCCCTGGATTTACCATGACCGGAATGGCCGAAGACTATCTTTACAGCCGGGGCGGAGACAAGCTGTTGCAAGATATCCCGCTTGGCAGGGTAGCCACCGCAAAAGAGGTTGCCGCAATCGCCAGGTTCTGCGCTCTGGATGCACCGCCATCAATGACGGGCGCAATTTTAGATGTAAATGGAGCAAGCTATGTCCGTTAAACTGTTACTTTCATTGACAGTTGCTGCTGTGTTGTCCGGATGTACCACACCGGAAATAGCGCAGCCAGCGAGCCTGAAAACGCTGGAGCCGATCAAGCAGGCGTGCGGCACCCGCGATGGCTGGAGCGACCCTGCCCCACCCGCGCACGTGGTTGCAAATGTCTACATGGTCGGAACCTGCGGAATAACGGTGCTGCTGATCACAACGGCAGACGGCCATTTCCTGATCGACGGCGCGACTGCCGAGGCTGCATCCGGTATTGCGGACAATATCCGCAGACTCGGATTTGACCCAAAGGATGTTCGTTATATTCTGGCGACACACGAACATCTCGACCATGTCGGAGGGATCGCCGCGTTAAAGCGGACGACCGGGGCAAAGTTTGTCACGCGTTCTGCTGCAGTCGCGGCGATGGCAAGCGGTCTGCCGCAGGCCGAGGACCCGCAGCACAGCCCACATCCGGCGTTCGAGGGTATTAAAACCGATATGATAATCGAAGACGGTGCCGCGCTTCGTATAGGAAATCAGGCGCTGACCATGATTGCCACATCCGGCCATTCCCCCGGCGGAACGAGCTGGACATGGAAATCGTGCGACGGCGCGACATGCCGTCAGATCGTCTACGCGGACAGCCTGAATGCCGTTTCTGCCGACACCTACCGTTTCACCGATCACCCCGCTTATGTCGCAACTTTGCGCGCATCAATCGCCCGGATTTCCGAACTGACAAAATGCGATATCCTGATTAGCCCGCACCCGTTCCAGAGCAATTTTTTCGAGCGGCTGGCCGGCGAAGCGCCGTTGGTCGATCCTACCGGCTGTGCGACATATGCGGGGAACGCCCGGCAGCGACTGGACACAAGGCTTTCGCAAGAAACTGGCAAATGACAGCAGGACCAATGCCCTCGTTCGATGATGCTATATCCGAGCCTTCGGCCGGCCAAACCGGCACATGCCCGATACTGATTGCCAAATGAGCTGGGTACTCACCCTCCCGTGCACCCGCGCTGAAGCAGAGGCTTTGCACGACGATGACGAGTGGCTTTCCTTATTCGACCCTGTGCCCTCGGTTACTGCCGAGGAGGTCGAAGCATTCAACGACGCAAAATGGCAAGTGAAGGCTTATTTTCCCGAAAACCCGGACGCCGCATTGGTTTCCGCCATTCAAGGCCGCCTGCCCAGCGCTGCAACGGCCAAGCCCATCGTTGAGCAATTGCCCGATGAAAACTGGCTGGTGGTAAGCCAGCAAAGCCTGCGGCCGGTAAACGCTGGTCGCTTCTACGTTCATACCTCGACTAACAAGGGCGAAGTCCCCGATGGCAAAATCGCGTTCCTTATTGAGGCCAGCCGTGCATTCGGAACCGGTGGCCACGAAACGACCAGCGGCTGCCTGATGATGCTTGACCGGATGAAGCGTAATGGCAACCGTTTCGACCTGATCGCGGATATCGGCACCGGTACCGGCTTGTTGGCATTTGCGGCGCATGTCCTGTGGCGGCGTGCCTATCTGACGGCATCGGACATCGACTCCGTCAGCATCGAGGTGACGACCGAGAATGCAACGAAAAACGCGGTTCCGCTCGGCAGTTTACAAGGCCAGCTTGCCTGTTGCGTTGCGACTGGCACCGACCACCCACTCATCCGGCAACGGGCTCCGCATGACCTTGTCATCGCGAATATCCTTGCTGGGCCGCTGATCGAACTGGCGCCTTCGCTTGCTAATATAGTGCGGGACGGCGGCTCGGTTATTCTGGCTGGCCTGTTGAACACACAAGTCCGGGCGGTATGTCGCGCCTACCGTGCGGCCGGGTTTCGGCTGCATCGGCGCGACGATATCGGCGATTGGCCGTGCCTCTGGCTGGTCAAGCGTCGCGTCTATGGCTGGCGACGTCCGTTGCGCTCGGACGGGCGAACCAGCCAGCCGCCAGGAGATTTCGGCACGTGGTAAGCGAAGCGGGATTGCTTCGGCGTCCGGGGTAAGTCATATCGGCAGCCATGGCAGCAGATTCTGACACAATCGATTTGGATTCAGCGCGTCGCGCCAGACTATCCGATGCTCTGGTCCGCACAGGGCGCGGGGATCGTTCCGCATTCGAGGCGGTGTACAAAGCGACCTCGGCGAAACTATTCGGCGTGTGCTTGCGTATCTTCCCCGAACGAACCGAAGCGGAAGAAGCATTGCAGGACGCATATCTGACCATTTGGAACAAAGCTGCCAGCTTTGAATCCGGACGTGCCAGCCCGATCAGCTGGCTGGTGACAGTCACGCGCAATCGCGCGATCGACCGGCTGCGCGCCGCAGGTAAGGCAGGCCTGGGTTCACTGGATGACGCGGCCGAGATTGCCGACCCAGCGCCGCTCGCCGATGCCCAATTGCTTGCCGCCGGGCAGGACAATATATTGCATGGCTGTATCGACGGGCTGGAGCAGCGCGACGCGCATTTTATCCGCAGCGCGTTTATCGGTGGTGCAACTTACGCCGATCTTGCAATGCGTGAGGGGGAACCGCTTGGCACGGTGAAAAGCAGGATCAGGCGTGCACTCGTAAAGTTGCGCGCATGCATGGAGGGGGCTTCATGACCATGTTGAACGACGACGATATTGCACTGGCGGGCGAATATGTGCTGGGGTTGCTTGACACGGCGGGCGCGGCGAACGTTGCGGCCCGCATGGCGACCGATGCGGCGTTCGCGGCCGAGGTCGAGGCGTGGCAGCAACGGCTGTTGCCAATGATCGCGGGCGAAGATGCGCCGCCGCAGCATGTCTGGGACCGCATTCAGAGAACATTGCCGTCACCAACACAGCAGGACGTTGGTGCCGGTAAATTGCTGTTCTGGCGCACCTTGACCGGTATTTCGGCTGGCGCTGCTGCCATCTTGGGTATCTTGTTTCTGCAAAAGCCTGATGCGCCGCCGCCAGTTGTTCCGGATACGCCATTGATTGCTGCATTGGGCAGCGAGACCGGCGCTGCATCGCTGACCGCGAGTTATGACCGCGCGAGCGGACGGATGATCGTGACTCCGGTATCGCTCGAAACCGGAAAACTGTACCCTGAGTTGTGGATTATTCCTGCCGATGGTCAGCCCCGATCGCTGGGGATAGTTGGCGCGAAATCGGCGACATCTATGATCGTGCCCGCCGATATGCGGCAATTTATGGACGCAGGCGGAACGCTTGCGGTGACGCCTGAAGCCGAAGGAGGAGCGCCCGAAGGCAAACCTACTGGACCCATTCTTGCGAGCGGAAAAATCGCCGCGATCTGAATAAATTTTCACGGGCGATGCATCCGTCGACCGGTTCACTCCGTTTCTGTGAACAGCATGCCCTGCCCCGGACATGCATAGAACAGGAAAGTTGGAGTCATGACACAGACAAATCGTATTTTGATCGCACTTGCGCTCGCATCATCGTCACTCACTGGCACCGCGCTGATTGCCAATCATCATGCAATGGCAAACCCGATGGTCGGTGGCGCAGAAATGTTCCCGGCAAAAACCATTGCCGAAAACGCCTCGGCCGCCCCGAATCTCACCACCTTGGTCGCGGCCGTCTCTGCCGCCGGCCTCGTTGAAACGCTTGCTAGCCCGGGCCCGTTCACCGTTTTTGCGCCAACCAACGACGCATTTGCCAAATTGCCAGCTGGCACCGTCGAAACACTGGTAAAACCTGAAAACAAAGCCACGCTGACGTCTATCCTGACATATCATGTGGTTGCAGGAAAGCTGACCAGCAAGGACATTGTCGGCGCCATCAAGGCAGGCGGCGGGACGGCGACGCTGGATACTGTGGCAGGTGGCAAGTTGTCCGCCAAGATCGTCGGTGAGGATGTCATCGTGACCGACGCCAAGGGCGGCATGTCAAAGGTTACTCAGGTCGATGTCATGCAGTCGAACGGCGTGGTTCACGTAATCGATTCAGTTTTGCTGCCTTAATCCGGCAGTAAATGCGGGGCCGGTCGTTTTCCCTCCCTTTTTAACGACCGGTCCCTTTTACATATCTGTGAGTGCCGTTGGTGATGACATCGTCCTGCGGCAAGATATCGGCGATCGCAATATCCGGCAGCCTGTCAAGCGCGGCATAAAGGGGTGCAAAGTCGGATTCGACCGTAACCTTGAGCAGATATTCAAGGCTGGGAATGATAAAATAATTCTGCTGGAAATCATCGATCCGGTATTTCGTCCGCATGACGCGCATCAGGTCGAACACGATCCGGTTGGGGCTTGAATCATCCAGCGCAAACACACTTTCGGCATAGCTTGATACAATACCCGCCCCGTAAATCCGCAGTCCGTCCGGTTGCTGGATCAGGCCAAATTCAACCGTGTACCAGTATAGCCGGGCCAAATGGTCAAGCGCACCGAAGCCGAGCGACCGCAGCCCGCCTTTGCCATAGGCCACCATATAATCGGCAAACACGGGATCGGCGAGCATGGGGACATGGCCGAACACGTCGTGAAACACGTCTGGTTCCTGCAGATAATCCAGCTGCTCCGGCGTGCGGATAAAGTTGCCCGCCGGGAAGCGCCGGTTCGCCAGATGGTCGAAAAATACGTCATCGGGCACAAGCCCGGGAACGGCCACCACTTGCCATCCGGTCGCCGCCGTCAGGCGGGCATTAAGCTCGCAATAGTCAGGAATGCCGGGCCTGGTCAGTTTCAACACATCCATGCCGCGCAAAAATGCATCAGCAGCCCTGCCCGGCAGCATCTGAGACTGCCGCGCAAACAGATGGTCCCACATGCCGTGCTCTGCTGCACTGAAATTTTCCCAATTTTGCGGAATTGTCCAGTCGGCATTTGCGCCTTCAGGCGGCTTGTCATAAACATGATTGAATTCGGCCATGGGGATTTGGTTACACTTGAAACTGTTTCGCATCAACAGCCTGTGGACCCTGCTGCGCGCTGCGGCTGGATGGCCTTCGTTGGTGATCGGACTGTATATGTCAGCCGCGCTGATTGGCAGCCATGTTCCCGCCAACAATGACTGGCGATCCCCGGCAAACGGCGTCGACATCTTCATCGAAAGCAACGGTGTCCATGTCAGCCTGATCGTACCGATATCTACGGCGGGACAGGACTTAGGCGATCTAATCCGCCCCGATGACCTTGCCGACCCGGACTTATACGGGACGCACATCATGATCGGTTGGGGCCATCGTGCGGTCTATCGCAACGCGCAGAACTGGGGCGATGTCAAAAGCGGCGATATCGCCAGCGCCGTTGTCGGATCGGACGAAACCACGCTGCATGTCTATCATTTGATGAACCCGCAGCCGCTGCCATACCGCAAGATGTTTCGCGTTTCTCCTGCACAATTCGGCAGCATCATAAGGCAAATCCGCGCCACATTCCAGACCAACGCGGTGGGCGAAAGCCGCAGCTACCAGGGTTATGGCCCGGACAATCTTTTCTATGATTCCGTTGGCCATTATGATGCCATCACCACCTGCAACA
>JANOPT010000143.1:0-3288 GCA_031421975.1 Sphingomonadales bacterium
TTGGCCGCAAAGGGCGTGAAGGTTGCCCTGTTCGATCTGCAGGCCGAAAAAGGCGAAGCGGTCGCGGCTGAAATCGGCGGTATTTTTTGCGAAGTCGATGTGACCAGCGACGACAGCGTCGATGCCGGTTTTGCCAAGGCACGCGCCGCGCACGGGCAAGAGCGAATCCTTGTGAACTGCGCTGGCACCGGCAATGCAATAAAAACAGCAGGCCGCTCGAAAGAAGACGGCTCGATCAAGCATTTTCCGCTCGATGCCTTCAACCGCATCATCCAGATAAACCTCGTCGGCACCTTCCGCTGCATCGCCAAATCGGCGGCTGGCATGTTGACCCTTGAACCGATGGAAGACGGCGAGCGCGGGGCGATGGTCAATACCGCCTCGGTCGCCGCCGAAGACGGCCAGATGGGGCAGGCGGCTTATTCCGCATCGAAGGGCGGCGTTGTCGGCATGACCTTGCCGATTGCCCGCGACCTGATGAGCGAAGGCATCCGGGTCAACACCATCCTGCCCGGCATTTTCAACACGCCATTGATGAACGGCGCGCCGCCGCAGGTGAAGGAAGCGCTCGCTGCGTCGGTGCCCTTCCCCAAACGCCTCGGCAATCCGGAGGAATATGCGATGGTCGCGTTGACCATGATCGAATGCGGCTATTTCAACGGCGAAGACGTCCGCGTCGACGGCGCGATCCGGATGGCGCCGCGGTGATCCTCGCCTTTTCCGTTCGTGTCGAGCGCAGTCGAGACACCTATCAGTCGTGCGCTATCTCACGGTGTCTCGACGATGCTCGACACGAACGGGCTTGGAGATAAATGAGTAATGTCTGATTTCACCCAAATCCTCTATTCTGTCACAGACGGCATCGCGACAATCACGCTCAACCGTCCGGAGAAGATGAACGCATTCACGGGTGTGATGATGCAGGAACTGTGCAGCGCGTTCGATCTGGTGGATGCCGATGACGCGGTGCGTGCGGTGATTGTCACGGGATCGGGCGAACGCGCCTTTTGTGCAGGCGCCGACCTGACGCCAAGCGACGGTGGGCAGGTCTTTGCCAGCGGCGCGGCGGTGGGGTCGCTCGATGACGATCATGTGCGCGACGGCGGCGGGCGGGTGACGCTGCGTATTTTCCAGTGCAAGAAACCGGTCATCGCCGCGGTCAACGGTGCGGCGGTCGGTATCGGCGCGACGATGCAATTGGCGATGGATATCCGGCTTGCCAGCGACACTGCGCGGTTCGGTTTTGTCTTTGCACGGCGCGGTATTGTGCCCGAGGCGGCATCGAGCTGGTTCCTGCCCAAGATTGTGGGCATATCGCAGGCTTTGGAATGGTGCATGACCGGACGTGTGTTCGATGCGACCGAGGCACTGAAGGGCGGACTGGTGCGCTCGGTCCATCCGGCGGGCGAACTACTCGTCGAAGCCCGGAAACTGGCGCGCGAAATCGCCGACAACACCGCTCCGGTATCGGTTGCACTCACCCGCGCGATGCTGTGGCGGCTGTCCGCGCAGGACCACCCAATGGCGGCTCATCAGATCGACAGCCGCGCGATCTATCGCCGCTCACGTTCGGGCGATGCGAAGGAGGGCATTTCCAGCTTCCTCGAAAAACGCGCTCCTACATATCCCGACAAAGTATCCACAGATTTGCCTGACTTCTTCCCTTGGTGGGATGAACCTGTCTAT
Organism: Sphingomonadales bacterium; assembly: GCA_031421975.1. Taxonomy (GTDB): domain Bacteria; phylum Pseudomonadota; class Alphaproteobacteria; order Sphingomonadales; family Sphingomonadaceae; genus Sphingorhabdus_B. The sequence goes on from JANOPT010000143.1 coordinate 1,687, forward strand.
AAGTGACGCCAAGAACAAGGGGCGGGAAAAGGGAAATCAGATGGCAACGACCGGACCAAAACTCATAAGCGACCCAGGCGAAAATGCGAATGCACGCGATCAGTTGATCGAGGCGGCGAGCCAGATCATGCGCGACGGCGATACCATCGACCTGTCGCTGTCCGAACTATCGCTGCGGGCTGGCCTCAACAGCGCGCTCGTCAAATATTATTTTGGCAACAAAAATGGCCTGATGCTTGCGCTTCTCGACCGCGACATGGGCAATATCGTCCATAGCCTTGAGGCGCTGGTTGCCAAGGACATGCCGCCGCAAGAGAAGCTTCAGCTGCACATCGGCAAGGTCATCGATACCTATTACGCCTTCCCTTATCTGAACCGCCTGTTGATGCGGACGGTGCGCGATAGCGCACCGGTCGAGGCTGCGAGGATTGCCGAACTCTATCTACGCCCAATTGCGAAGGCTTATGACGACCTGATCAACGAAGGCGTAAAGGCAGGTAAATTCCGCAAAATCGACCCGCAAATGTTCTATTTCACCGTTACGGGCTCAGCCGACCGTTTCTATTCGTCACGGCTGGTCATGCGGCATTGCTATAATCAGGACGATTTCAACGAAAATATGCGCGACCGGTATCGTGAGCATACCATCGACCTGATCATGCGGGGGTTGCTGGTTTAAATAGGGACAGTCCCTATTTAATTTGGCCCAGCGCCGCTCTAATTTCATCCCCGTCGGCGTCGAGCATCGGCGGGTCGGCGTAATTCGAGGCCGGCGTTCCCGCATAATGCACCGGGTGCCGCATCGACCGATATTTGCCGATGTGCGCTCCCTCGCGTTCTTCGAAAAAGCTGACATCAGCGAGGTGCGGGTCGGCCAGAACGTCGGCCATTCGGTTATATTTCATCGCCGGAATGTCATGTTCGGCAAGCAGGTCGAGCCACTCGGCGGTGGTCCGCGTCGCGCTCACTTCTTCAATCAGGCCGTACAGCTCGCCGGTGTGCTTGGTGCGCTCCTGATAGGTCGAAAAGCGCGGGTCCTCGAATATGTTGGGCCTGCCGCCGAGTTCGAAGAATTTCGCCCATTGCCGGTCGTTATAAGGGACGATGGCGATGAAGCTGTCCTTGGTCGGATAAGGCCGCCGCCGCGGGTTGACCGAGCGCGTGTAGCCCATGCGTCCGTTCCCCGGAATGAAGGTTTCTCCCCAGAGATTCTCGACCATGTGGAACCAGGTGAAGCATTCGAACATCGGCACCTGGACGAATTGCCCGCCTTGCCCGCCCGCGCGCGCCAGCAACGCCGCCATCGTTGCGTTGGCCGCGAAAAGGCCGCTGACCTTGTCGGCCACCAATGAAGGCGCATAAGTCGGCCGCCCGCCATCGCGTTGTTCGCTCAGGGCAGCAAATCCGGATGCGGCCTGAATGAGGTCGTCATAGGCCTGCCGCTCGCCATAAGCACCGCCAGCGCCGAAGCCAGCGCAGTGGACATAGACGATATCAGGGTTGATCGCCTTGACCTGATCATAGCCAAAACCGAGCCGCTCCATCCCCGCCATGCGGACATTGTGGATGAAGACATCGGCCTCCTCCAGCAGCGCTTCAAGC
>JANOPT010000144.1:0-17666 GCA_031421975.1 Sphingomonadales bacterium
GCATATTTGTTGAGGATATCCCAGTAGTTGCAAAGACCAAGGCCGTGCCACACGGCATCGACGCCATTGGCGCTGACGACGAAAAATTCCGACAGGGCAAACGCCACGCGCTTTCGCAGCTGGTCGTTGCTGTCGAGAAACTGCTGCCACATCACCTGCGTATGAAATGTGGTGCCGAAATAATCTTCGTTGGCATAATCCTCTCCGCCAAGCCGCTGGTAAGCGGCAACGGCAGTCTCGCCGATCGGCTTAGCGATTTCGCTGTCGAGCCAGCTGACAAAGCCGACATCCTTCAGCTGCGTCATCGCGGCAGGGCTCACCGAAAACTGGGAACGTGTCAGAAACCGCGCGGCTTCAACATCGGTGGCAGGCTTTCTCGCGACAGCGACCGGCGGCGGCGGCGGGGAGGTGGGACTGCCCTCGCCGCCGCCCGCGCCGCAAGCGGCAAGCGGCAGTGCAAATACAGGTAGCGCAAGGTTGGCCGGGCTGAAGATTTTGTTTTTAGGCGTGTCATCCCGATGATCCGGAGCGTCGCATTGGGTCGGCGCGACTGTCTGTCTGGATTCATCGGGCGTTGGCGGAGCGTCTGACGATATCAGGCCCTCGCTGGTCACCGAACCGAGATCGAATTGAAACAAGGACCGTCTGCTAAGCATATCAAAATAATCCCGAAAACCATGTTTGGCGTATGTCGGGTATCGAATGCTGCTTAACAAATAGCATCATAACAGGGTTAATGTTCCGGCTGCTTCAGCCGAAAAAACCAATTAAGAGAAATGTTTGCCACGATAATGACTGGTCATGCCAGGCCCATCGAGCATATCAGCGCCAGAAAAATGCACAGGTTTGCATAAGAAACTGCTTATTATCATTCAGTTAGATCACGTCGACCGTCGACGGCTGCCAGTCTGACCGGGCGACCACGGGTAATCGATTGGACGTCAGGGCCAAGCACCCTGATCGGCACGCACCCAAAAAAATTTACTTTTTCAGTAGTGTAATCGCCTGGGTATCTTGAAAGAAAGTTGTTCTATCTCACAAGCTTATATCACATTTTTATGTGCTTGCCGGGCGTTGCCCATGCAATGCGAATCATTCCCACTCGATCGTCCCAGGCGGCTTGCTCGTATAGTCATAGACCACCCGGTTGATGCCTTTCACCTCATTGATGATCCGCGTGGACACGCGGCTTAGGAACGCGCTTTCAAACGGGTAAACGTCCGCCGTCATTCCGTCTGTGCTGGTCACAGCACGCAATGCGCAGACATTGTCGTAGGTGCGGTGGTCGCCCATAACGCCAACCGTGCGGACGGGTAATAGCACAGCGAAGGCCTGCCAGATTTCGTCGTACAGTCCGGCGTTTCGGATTTCTTCGAGATACACCGCGTCGGCCTGCCGCAAGATGTCGCAGCGTTCTTTGGTGACTTCGCCGGGGATACGTATAGCGAGGCCGGGGCCGGGGAAGGGGTGGCGGCCGACGAAGGCATCTTTCAGGCCAAGCTCGCGGCCAAGCGCACGCACCTCGTCCTTGAACAGCTCGCGCAACGGCTCGACCAGCTGCATGTTCATGCGCGCGGGCAGGCCGCCGACATTGTGGTGGCTTTTGATTGTGACCGATGGCCCGCCGGTGAAGCTGACGCTTTCAATCACGTCGGGGTAGAGCGTGCCTTGCGCGAGGAAATCAGCGCCGCCGATTTTCGCGGCCTCTTCCTCGAATACATTGATGAATTCGCCGCCGATAAATTTGCGCTTTTTCTCGGGGTCGGTTTCGCCCGCCAGCCCCGACATAAAGCGCGCCTCGGCATCGACGACCACGAGCGGGATATTATAATGGTCGCGGAACAACGTCTCGACTTGTTCGCGCTCGTTCATGCGGAGCAGTCCGTGGTCGACGAACACGCAGGTCAATTGCTCGCCAATCGCTTCGTGGATCAGGATTGCCGCCACCGAGCTGTCAACGCCGCCAGACAGCCCGCAAATCACGCGGCCCGAACCAACCTGCTCACGGATTTCCGCAATCTTGGTGGCGCGGAATTCGGCCATCGTCCAGTCGCCTGCAAGCCCGCAAATACTGTGGACGAAATTGGAAATCAGCTTTGCACCATCAGGCGTATGCACGACCTCGGGATGGAACATCGTTGTGTAATAGCGCCGCGCTTCATTGACGCAGATCGCAAATGGCGCGTTGGGCGAGGTGCCGATGACTTCGAAACCTTCGGGTGCAACCGTCACCCGGTCGCCGTGGCTCATCCACACCGGATAGCTCCCACCGACTTCCCAGAAACCGTCGAATAACGGACTGGCTTTCAGGATTTCAACATTGGCCCGGCCAAATTCAGCTGCGTGGCCGCCTTCGACTGTGCCGCCCAATTGCGTGCACAGCGTTTGTTGGCCGTAACAGATGGCGAGTATCGGCAGGCCGCTGTCGAAAACGACCTGCGGTGCGCGCGGGCTGCCCTCGGTGGTCACTGACGCTGGGCCTCCGGACAGGATAACGCCCTTGGGCTGCATTCGTGCGAAGGCCTCGGCGGCGGTGTTGAACGGGGCGATTTCGGAATAGACCCCCGCCTCGCGTACACGCCGCGCGATAAGCTGGGTCACTTGCGACCCGAAATCGATGATGAGGATGGAATCCGAAGGCTGAATCGACATGGAGGAGCCGATAGGGATTGCTGCCGCCGCTGTCTAGGTCGCTAACGGTCATGCAAAATGTACCGAACCGCAGCTCTCGGTCGAGAGCCGCGGTTCGGCATGCGTTGAACTAAATTTTGGATATAAATGGGTTACCGGTCAAGCATGTCGACCTGACCGCGCGCGACATATCCGCGTTCGCGCATTTCCTGCACATAGTCTTTGCGTGCATCGGCGATCTCGCGGCGAAATTCGGCCCGTGCCTCGCGCTCGTCCTGCGCGGTGTCGGCACGGCGCAGATCGGACTCGAGCTCGCTTTCGGCTTCCTCGATATCAGATTTGTAATCGAACCAGTAATTGTTGCGTTTGCCAGCGATGGGCGCGTTCAGGATATGCGAATGTGCCTCGCGACCCGAATGGCCGACGACCACTGACGGGACCGATGTGCTTCCCGCAATTCCCAATGTCAGCAAAACTTTTGAGAGAAGTTTCATGTTCAGGCTCCTTCGTATTATTATTGAAGAGCATGATACAGGGCAGGGCGCGCCTTTGCGTTGCATGAACGCGGGCGAATTCGCGATGGCCCGAGACATGATCGCGGTGAAAGGCGCCGAAAGCCCTCCCGTAACCACAGACGGGAGGGCTGAACTTGCATAGCAGTCAGTCGAGCAAGCTGTCGTTTCTGGTACGGGCGATCACACGTTCGCTTGCGGGGGTCGGCGCAGGGGTGGGCATTTGTCCATGCACCCAGTCTGCAACCTTGCGTCCGTGCCGCGTGACCGCGCCCATGTTGAAGAAATGCATCGCACCTAACACCAGGGTGGCGATACCGACATACCAGCCAAGGAAACGCATTAGCTCGGCTGTCGTCTGGACTGTCCCGGCCGCGCTGAGCGCCAGCGCGATGAAGCCGAAATTGACCAGATAAAACCCGACCACCAGCAAATGGTTTACAGATGTCGCCAATTCGGCGTCATGCCCGAAACAGCGGATCAGATAGATTTTACCGTTGGTGCTAAGCGTCCATGCGACCCAGACTGTCATGCTGATCGCGATGATGAGATAAAGACTGTATGCTAATATGGTCATGGCCATGTTCCTTTCGGGAAAACAGATTTATTTCTGTATTTTCAGTAAAAATCGAAATTATCAGATGCACGATCGTTCTGGTGGCATGGTCTTTCTCCTGTTGCGATTAGTCCTTGGCAGAGCCGGGGATGAAGCGAGCAACCTTGCTGCCCATTTTCATCAGCGAAACGAGCGTCGATTTCTTCAGGCTCCGGACCTGGTCGTACCAGGTTGTTAGCGTCGCCATGAATTCGTGCATTTTGCCGATCCGGTCCCGGACATAAACGGGCAAATTCTTGTTTGCCGCCATGCGTTCTTTCAATTCGCCGAGTTTGACGATCGTCGGGTCAATCTCTCGCCGTTTACGTTCGGCAGTGATTGCCATGAACAGGTCCCATAACTCGGTCTCAGCGACAAAATGATCGCGCCGGTCGCCTGCGACATGAGTGCGCTTTACGATCCCGTAGGCCTGCAAATCTTTTAACGCGTTGGATACGTTCGACCGTGCCAGATCGAGTGCCTCACAAATCGCTTCGGCATCCAGCGGTTGGTCGCTGAGGTACAGCAATGCATGCACCTGCGCCACAGACCGGTTCGCACCCCAATGTGTTCCCATCTCTCCCCAATGCAGGATGAATTCCAGTGCTTCGGGATATTTTTCAACGCCCATGACGACTCACCATTTCCTTTATTTCTGTTATTACAGAAATTACAGGATAGATCAATCATCCTTTTTGCCCTTGGCGATGCGCGCGAGGAATGATTATGCTGGCGGCGTGACCAAACCTGACATCCGCCGCGCTGCCATCCTTGAACGCCTTGCCGACCATGTCCTCGCGCATGGCTTGTCGGCATCCAGCCTTCGTCCGCTTGCCAAGGCCGCGGGCACCAGCGATCGGATGCTCCTATATTATTTTGCCGACAAGTCTGAGATGATGACCGCGACGCTCGGCGTCATTGCGATGCGTATCATGGTCGCGATGGAGGCACGTAAAACACCTCTGCCGCTACCGTTCGACGAGCTGCTGCCGATATTGCTGAATGCGATGGTTGAAGACGACATGTGGCCGTTCATGCGCGTCTGGCTCGAAATTGCCAGTTTGGCAGCGCAAGGTGACGATTTTTACCGCGCGGTGGGTGAGCAATTGGGCCGGGGCTTTCTGGATTGGGGCGCTTCGCAAATCGCCGCTCCCGATGACGGGCAGCGCCAAAAAGACGCAGTCAGACTGCTGGTGATGGCCGAGGGCATGGTGGTGCTCAAAAGCATCGGGCTTGACGGTGATGCAAGATCCGCGTTCGGCCTTGATTAGGTTCTTAGCGCCGCGACCCGTTTTTTGCCGAGCAACAGCGCTGCCATATCGGGTTTGTCTTTTGCTATCACAATCAGCAAGTAACTGCACAGAAACAGGGCTCCGCCGAAACATATGACGAGCCCGAAGAGCAAGCCAACCGGCGAAAAATGATGACGCCACATCAGCCAGACCGACGCCAAAATCAGGAAGGACCAGAAATCCATGTTGAACTGCCCAGGCCATCCCATTTTGGCAATGTCTGTGAAAAATGCCGGTAGAAAATTCACGCCATGTTGGCCGATGACTAGCGCCGTGTAGACACCAACTATGGCGATGATTGCGACAAGCAGCAAACGGAACAGAGTCATCTTATGTCTCCTTTGTTCATGATCAATGCCAGCACCAACCCGATGCCAGCGCCCCAAAAAATCGCCGCCGCGCCCTTGATGATGAGCGCGGGGTCGGTGCCGTAAAAAGCTGTAAACCAAGCATGCGCGATGCCGTCCAGCAGCAGGGCGGCGGCAGTGACCGCCGCGATTCCGGCCAAAGTCTGGTCGCGGCGAAGTTCGGCCAGCGCGCGTGCGGCAATTATCGCCGGTACTGTGCCGGGGATGACCAGCGCATAGGTTAGTATCCCCATCGGACCGTCCAAAGCGCCCATCGGACCGAGAGTGCGAACGAGCAAGGCGGCAATAAACCACAGCACCGCGCCGTATACCGCTAATATGCCGATCTGCATGATGGTCAGGTGCTGCTGACGGTTCGTTTCCGAATACATTCGCATTCTCTTTCAATCGAGAGCATGCGAATCCAATACAAGAATGTAGCGACCGCTACAACAGCTAATTTTAGTCCGTAATCTCGATCCATGTTGGCGCATGGTCGCTGGCTTTTTCCCGCCCGCGATGGTCCTTGTCGACGCCGCAAGACGTCAGCCTGTCCGCAACTGTCGGGCTAAGCAGAAGATGGTCGATCCGGAACCCGTGGTCGCGCTGCCAAGCGCCAGCCTGAAAATCCCAAAAGGTCCACACGCCGCCTTGCGGGTAATGCGTCGCCAGCGCATCGGTCCATCCCTGACCCAACAGCGCGCGATAGGCGGCAATGCTTTCGGGCTGTCGAAGCGCGTCGTCCACCATCGCTGAAGCCGACCAGATATCGCCGGGAGTCGGAATGACGTTGTAGTCGCCCGCCAGGACCGCTGGAATTTCAGCGGCCAGCAATTCTTTCGCCCGCGCATGCAAACGCCGCATCCAGGCTAACTTATAGTCGAATTTAGGCCCCGGCCTGGGGTTGCCGTTGGGCAAGTAAAGGCTCGCGACGCGGACGCCCGATATATCGGCCTCCAGATAGCGGGCGTGTTCGTCGTCGGGATCGCCCGGCAATGTCCGTTGAACTTCGACTGGCTGGACATTTTTGGCAAGGATCGCAACGCCATTAAACGCCTTTTGCCCATGCCAGATTGCGCCATATCCGGCACGCTCAAAATCGGCGACGGGAAAGCCCTCGTCCTGCGATTTGACTTCCTGCAAACAAGCGACATCGGGCCTGGTTTCCTCCAGCCATTCGAGAAGACGGGGCAGGCGGGCTTTGACGCCATTAATATTATAGGTCGCGATACGCATAAAGCCTGTTTAGCGGTGTAATCAAATGTTGCTATCTGGAATTTGCGGTTCACTAGGACGGCCCAAAATAGAATGAAAAAAGAGAAGAATCATGTCCTTCCCTTCTTCTTTCGCTCCCGTCCTTTTTACGATTTTTCTAAACCGAAAAGCTTGAGCCGCAACCGCAACCGGCCTGTGCGTTAGGATTGGTAACCTGAAAGCTTTTACCGCCAAGCGATTCAACAAAATCCACGGCTGATCCACGCACCAGATCGAGGCTCACCGGATCGACGACCAGTGACGCGCCGTCACCCTCTGCGCGGATATCGTCCGCTTCGACCGTGTCGGCCATTCCGAATTTATATTGGAAGCCCGAACAGCCGCCACCTTCTACCGAAAGCCGCAAAACCGCCGGCTTGCCCAGTTTGGCGGCAATTTCGGCCACGCGGCGTGACGCATTTTCTGTCATTGAAATGACGGTTTGTTCGATCATGGTGCCAATGTAGGGCGAAAGGGGGATAAAGAAAAGGGGCGGTAGAGTTTCCTCATACCAGCCCCCAAATTTACACCCTCTCCCAAAGGTGATGCGTTAAACGGTAGCCTACTCGCTTTCGGCCGGTCCGCCTATAGCTTTGCTATCAGTTGTCCTGGCAGCAAGCAAGAGGTTTGCGCCATTGGTTACAGGCGACAGAAAAGATGTTGGATTAACGGCTTCGCCCGCGACCCGCACTTCATAATGGAGATGACTGCCGGTCGAACGGCCAGTCGACCCCATATAGCCAATGATATCTCCCTTGCGGATGCGCTGGCCAGGTGCGACATTCAGGGCCGACATATGGCCGTAGCGCGTTTGAACTGCGTTGCCGTGGTTGATTTCTACGAACTTGCCATAACCGCTAACCCACTGCGCGCGACCAATCGCGCCATCGGCAGTTGCGAAGATCGGCGTTCCGACGGGGCCGGGAATATCGATGCCCTTGTGATTGCGGCTCGCGCCGCGCGTTGGCGCGCTACGATAGCCATAGCCGCTTGAGAATTTCATGATTTCAACGGGATTGATCGATGGAACGGCGACGGCAACCTTGGTAGCAGCGCCGTTGATCCTGCCCCAATCGTCCGTTAACGAGCGAAATTCTGGGTCGGAAATACCGAGTGCAGTCTGGTTCGCCTTCAAATCTTCGGGCTTCACCCGAAACGTGTCTGATGAGGCAGCTGCTGAATTCGCGTACACCGGGGTCATTGCCGAAACAGCGACCATGATGCCAAACGCGCACACAGCTTTAAGGGTCAGTGATTGGCATGAAGCCAAAGCGCTGCTTACCATAGCGTGTAGTTACCTTTTGTTGCGACCCGCGCTTACACGCAGCCCCGAAGTTTTTGCCAAGGCAGTTATTCTGCCCACCCCTTGTTAAGAATGGGGTGACGGAGACTTTCGGGCATTGCAACCTACGCGTCACATTCGCGGGACAAACCGGCGTTCAAACGCGGCGAGCCGTTGAATCGTGACGCAAATAGCCTATTAAAATGACGGATTACCAGCATTTTGCACTAAAACTTAGGTAATAGCCTTGCCTCAATTTAACGTGCGGCGAACCGTTTTGTTCCCCATAAACCACAAGGATTTCGCCGCTGCAGATGCGGTGCTGCTGACCCTGAACGTCGAATCATCAACCCGAACCAGTCGGGCGAAAATCCCGCCCGGCGACCGAGCGATGCTGATGTTTTTTCGCGCAGAATTAAAGTGCTTTTGCTGCCGCAAGTACGTCGGCAGCGTGGTCCTTGACCTTCACCTTGCGCCAGACCTGCTTCACTGTGCGGTCCTTTCCGACAAGATAAGTCGAGCGATCGATGCCCATATAGTTTTTGCCGTACATCGATTTTTCGACCCATGCGCCCATTTGTTCGGTCGCGTCAGTTGCTTCGTCGGAGAGCAAAGTGACGTCCAAGTCATATTTTGCCGCAAACTTGGCGAGCTTGGCAGGCTTGTCTTTTGACATGCCGTACGCCGGGCAGCCGATCTTGGCGAACTCGCCCGAAAGTGCGGTGAAATCCTTCGCCTCGTTGGTGCATCCGGGCGTGTCGGCCTTGGGGTAAAAATAAAGGACTAACGGGCCGTTCAGCGCAGCAAGATTGACGGCGTTGCCTTCGCTATCGAGCACAGTCACGTTCGGCAGGGTATCGTTCACGTCGGTCATCGGTATATCCTTTTCAAAAGTCGCGCGGGCCAAATAACGCCTGCCAGTGCCCAGTGACAACCCCGCGATAATCCCTAATCGCGGCCATAAGGCTGTCCCAATCATAATAGCTCAGGCTTTTCGCGATAAGTAATTGCGCCGCTTCGGGCGGAGTGTCGCAATCGGGCGCGATCAGGCGAATCATGACCAGCAAGCGGCTCAGCAGTGCATCGGCTTCGGCAAATTCGAGTGGTAAATGTCCGGCGACGGTTAGCGCTTCTATCGCCTTGCCCAATTGCGGAAACAAAGCCTCGCGTTTTTCCAGCTGGAGTGTGTGGACAATGAACTCCATATCCACCAGTCCGCCGGGCAACAGCTTCACATCCATCGTACCCTTCGGCGGTTTGTGCGCCGCCATATCCCGGCGCATGCTGGTAACGTCAGCCCGCAGTTTTCCGGGATCGCGCGACGCGTTCAGCACGTCGGCGATGATTGCGTTGACTTCGCCGCGTGCTGCCTTCGACCCGTACAGCGTCCGTGCACGCGTCAGCGCCATATGTTCCCAAGTCCAGGCATTCTCGCGCTGATACTGGCCAAAGCTTTTTACAGAAGCACATAGCAATCCGTCGGCACCCGAAGGCCGCAGCCTGGTATCGACCTCATATAGAGCGCCCGATGCAGTGGGCACCGTCATGGATGCAATCACGCGGCTCGCCAGCCGGTTGAAATATTGCGTCGCGCCCAGTGGCCGCGCGCCATCGGATTCGGACTGAAAATCGCCGGTGAACAGCAGGATCAGGTCGAGATCCGATGCATGGGTGAGCGCCTCGCCGCCGAGCCGGCCCAGAGCCAGAATGACCAGCTCGCCGCCGGGCACTTTGCCATGTACCTTTTCGAATTCGGCCACCGTCGCGGCGGTCAGCGTCTGTAAAGCCGCCTCGGCCAGATGGGCGTAGGCGCGTGCGATATCGAGGGCGTCGTTGCGGCCTTCGATGAGTTGCACGCCAAGCGCAAAGCGTTTTTCGCCGACATGATCGCGCACGATATCGAGCGTGGATTGGTAATCTGCGTCGCCAATCCGCCGCTGCATCGCAGTAATCAATTCAGCGACGTCACCCGGCAAATCCATCGCGCTGGTATCGATCAGCGCGTCGAGATAACGGCTTTGCCGTCCCAAATCATCGGCCAAAGTCGGTGCGTAGCTTAAGATGTCAGCGACCAGCTGCAAAAGCCCGGGCCGCGCCTCCAGCAGACGAAAGACGTTAATCGCGCTCGGCATCGCTTCGATCATATTGTCGAAGCGGGCAATTGCACGATCGGGGTCTGGGGCTTGGGCGAGCGCCTTCAGAAGTGCTGGCAACACGGCCTCGAACGCGTCGCGCGCCGATGCGCTGCGGATCGCGCGGATATTGCCACTACGCCAGCGGGCCATGCGCTGCATCACCGATGCCGGGTCGGCATAGCCCAAATCGGTCAGTTGCTCCTCAAGCGGCAGGCCTTCGTCGGCCATACGCACGCCTTCGCTTCCGCCCGCATCGACCATCCGATCATAAATGGCCGCGACGCTGATGGTGATTGGACGAATGGCTTCGATCAGCGTGTCGGCATCGGCCAGCCCATGCAGCCGCGCGACGGCATCGGCGGTTTCGCGGTTTGTCGGGATTTCGTGCGTTTGCCGGTCGCTATGCATTTGCAGGCGATGTTCAAACGTCCGGAGCTGTTCATAGGCTGCGGATAACGTGGCGGCCTCTTGCGGCGTGATTGGTCCAGCCTGAGCCAGCGCGGCCAAGGCCTGCCGCGTATCGGCCACGCGCAACACTGGATCGCGGCCGCCGTGGATCAGCTGATGCGCTTGTGCAAAAAATTCGCATTCGCGGATGCCGCCATGCCCGCGTTTCAAATCGAACCCGGGGCCCAGCTTTTGCCCCTTGGCATAATGATCGCGGATTTGCGCGGTCATCGCGGTGATGTTTTTCAGCTGCCCGAAATCAAGCGACTTGCGCCAGATGAATGGCTGGATCGCGTTCAGGAAATAATCGCCGAGCGCCCGGTCACCCGAACTTACCCGCGAACGGATAAAGGCGGCCTGCTCCCATGCGAGCGCGCTCGACTCATAGTAACTGATCGCCGCTTCGACCGGCAGGACAATGGGGCTGACCTCGGGCGAGGGCCGTAACCGCATGTCGACGCGAAAGACATAGCCATGCTCGTCCATCTTGCTGAGCAGTTCGATTACGCGCCGCCCGTACCGCACGGCTGCTTCAGCGACATCGTCGCGTTCACGGTGCGGCAGCGTCTCGGGGTCGAACAGGAAAATCGGGTCGATGTCGGATGAATAATTCAGCTCACGCCCGCCATGTTTGCCGAGCGCGATGACAGCGAAGCCTCGGTTCGGCGCGCCGGGCACGCGCTCTTCGATGGCGGCGGCAATGGCCTGATCGAGCGCATGGTCGGCGAAGTCGGAGAGGATACGCGTAACGCGAGTTAGACCCCAGACGCCTGCGAGGTCGGCGATAGCGGTGACTAGGGCCACGCCCTGCCGCTGTTGGCGTAAGGTTCTCCCGACGGAGTCTTCGGACCGGGCGAGCGCACGGGCCAGAGCGCCGTCGAAATCGCCCGCCTCGATTGAGGCCATTAAGTCGGGATTGCGCTCAATAAGCCCAGCCAGAAACGGGCTGTTGGCATTGGCGCGAGCAATGGCCTCTTGCACGCTCGCCACAACCTACACTTTGTCATTCCCGCGAACGCGGGAATCCATGGCGTGAGATATGGTTGTCCACAAGACGTCTTTGCGCGCTGAGAGTTCAGCCCATGGATCCCCGCGTTCGCGAGGATGACAAAATTGGAAACGAATTATCATACCCCCAAATAATCACGCCGGAAAGCGCTCGTAAATTCGGCAAACCGCCCCTCGCTAATCGCCGCGCGCATGGCGGCCATCAGCATCTGGTAATAATGCAGGTTATGCTGAGTCATTAGCATCGCGCCCAATATCTCGCTAGAACGGATTAGATGATGCACATACGCTCGCGTCCAAGTCGCGCATGCCGGGCAGGTGCAGCGTTCATCAATCGGCCCCTGGTCTTCGGCAAATTTCGCGTTGCGGATGTTGATTGGCCCCGAATGGGTGAACGCCTGTCCGTTGCGGCCGGACCGTGTCGGCAGCACGCAATCGAACATATCGATCCCGCGCCCGACCGCGCCGACCAGATCGTCGGGCTTGCCCACGCCCATCAGGTAACGCGGCTTGTCAGCGGGCAGTTGGTCGGGGGCGTAATCCAGGCAACCGAACATCGCCTGTTGGCCTTCGCCGACGGCAAGCCCACCGACAGCATAGCCATCAAAGCCGATGTCGATAAGCGCGTCTGCCGAACGTTTTCGCAATTCCTCGTCGAGCGACCCTTGCTGGATGCCGAACAAAGCAGCGCGCTCGGCATGTTCCCCGCCGCTGTCGAAGCCGTCACGCGAACGCTTGGCCCAGCGCATCGACAATTCCATCGATTTGATCGCCTCTTCGCGGCTCACGCCATTGGCCGGGCACTCGTCAAAGGCCATGACGATATCCGATCCCAGCAACCGCTGGATTTCCATCGAGCGTTCTGGCGACAGCATATGGCGCGACCCGTCGAGATGGCTCTGGAACGATACGCCCTCCTCGGTAATTTTACGCAAGGCCGACAGGCTCATCACCTGATAGCCGCCGCTGTCAGTCAATATCGGGCGGTCCCAGCCGGAAAATTTATGCAGGCCGCCCAGCCGCGCAACCCGTTCTGCACCGGGACGAAGCATCAGATGATAGGTGTTGCCAAGGATAATATCCGCGCCCGTCGCGCGCACTTCGGCGGGGCGCATCGCCTTGACCGTAGCGGCGGTGCCGACGGGCATAAAGGCAGGCGTGCGGATCTCGCCCCGCAGTATCTGGATGCTGCCGGTGCGGGCCTTGCCATCGGTGGCCGAAATGGTGAAGTTGAATCGATTGGTCATTGTGGTGGCCTTAGGAGCCTTATACTCCCGAGAAAACCAACTTTTCCGTTCGTGTCGAGCCCAGTCGAGACACCGTGAAGTCTGGCACGAACTATGGGTGTCTCGACGAAGCTCGACACGAACGGGGTTGGGGGCGTGTGTCATGGCAATTTACGCTTCCTTCCTTCGCTAGGCTCCCCCATATAGCATTTATGACTTACACAGACCCCCGCTCCTATCTCTACCAACCCGGCCTGCTCGACCCTGACGCAGCGCAACGCATCACCCGCGAGGCGCTCAGCGCCTGCGATGATGGCGAGCTGTATTTGCAATATAGCGCGACCGAGAGTTTCGGGTTCGACGACGGCCGCCTGAAAATGGCGGACTATTCGACCGGATCGGGCTTCGGGCTGCGCGGGGTGTCAGGCGAAATGACGGGTTTCAGCCACGCCAATGACATGAGCGAAGCGGCGATCCGCCGCGCGGGCGAAACGCTGAAACTGCTTGATCCGGCCAAGGACCAGCCCGCACCGCCGCCGCGCAAGAACAACCGGCATCTTTACACCGATGGCAATCCGCTCGAACTCGTGCCGTTTGCCGAGAAGGTCGCTTTGTGCCAGAAAATTGACGCCGCTGCCCGCGCCCGCGACCCGCGCGTGGCACAAGTCAGCGTCAGCCTGGCAGGCAGTTGGACGGTGGTCGAAATCGTCCGTGCCGACGGTTTTGTCGCGACCGACGTCCGGCCATTGGTCCGGCTCAACGTGTCCATTGTCGCGCAGGATGGCGATCGCCGCGAGACCGGCAGTTACGGCTTTGGCGGGCGCTATCTTTACGGCAAATTGTTCGAAGACGCGCAATGGGAACATGCCATCGACGAGGCGCTGGCTCAGGCGCTGACCAATTTGCGCTCGGTTGCAGCCCCTGCTGGCGAGATGACGGTATTGCTTGGCCCTGGCTGGCCCGGCGTCCTGCTCCACGAAGCAGTCGGTCACGGACTCGAGGGCGATTTCAACCGCAAGGGCTCATCCGCTTTCTCGGGTAAAATCGGCCAGCGCGTTGCCGCCCCCGGCGTTACCGTCGTCGATGACGGCACGATGCAGAACCGTCGCGGGTCGCTCTCGATCGATGACGAAGGCACGCCGACTCAGGAAAATGTGCTCATCGAGGACGGCATCCTGCGCGCTTATATGCAGGACCGGATGAACGCACGGCTCATGGGCGTCGAACCCACAGGTAACGGGCGCCGCGAAAGCTATGCCCATGCGCCGATGCCACGCATGACCAATACATTCATGCGTAGCGGTCATGACGATCCTGCCGAGCTTCTATCCCGCGTTAAAAACGGCATCTTCGCCAAAAGCTTCGGTGGCGGGCAGGTCGACATCGTGTCGGGCAAATTCGTCTTCAGCTGCACCGAGGCCTATCTGGTCAAGGACGGCAAATTGGGCGATCCGATCAAAGGCGCGACCCTGATCGGCGACGGTCCGACGGTGCTCAACAAGGTCATCGGCCTTGGCAATGATTTGGCCATCGACGAAGGGATCGGGATCTGCGGCAAAGCGGGGCAGAGCCTGCCAGCGGGCGTGGGCCAGCCGACGACTTTGGTCAGCGCGCTGACCGTGGGCGGGACTGCGGGGTGAGCGAGAACGATGACAATTTAGAAAGCGTCACGCCGCCCACCGATTGGGCGCGGCAGCTTTTGACATTCTGGTTCGAAGAACATGCCGGTTCCGACTGGTTCGGCGGCGGGCCGGAATTCGATGCCAAGGTCACCCAACGTTTTGCCGGATGGCGTGACGCGCTGCGAGGCCAACCGGTTGAAGCCCTCACCACACATGCCGACACCGCGTTAGCGGCGATTATCTTGTTCGATCAGGTTCCGCGTAACGCCTATCGCGGCACGGCAGAGGCCTTTGCGACCGACCATATGGCGCTTGGCATCGCCCGGCATGTGGTCGCGTCAGGGTTTGACGCCGGTCTCGGCAAAGACCAGCGCTTGTTCCTCTATCTGCCGTTTGAGCATAGCGAGGATTTGAATGACCAGCGCGAATCTGTCCGCCTGATAAGCGACCTCGCCGACCAGCGGTTGCTGCAATTCGCGCTCGACCATCAAGATATGATCGAACGCTTCGGGCGCTTCCCGCATCGTAACACCGCGCTGGGGCGCGCCGACCGCGAGGGCGAGGCAGAGGCGGTTGCGGACGGGCACAACTGGTAAACACTTGCGCCGTAACACCGGCGGCATATAACCAGTGCATAATAAGAATCGGGTCGCATGTATGTCCGGAAAAGCCCTTCCGGATCTGGAGGAGTTCAGACATGCGTTCTATTGCCCGTTTTGGTTCATTGGCCGCGATCAGCGCCGTGATTATTTCCGTTCCCGGATCAGCGCAGAAAACCACCGGTCCCAAGGCGACTTATGCGATGGATGTATCGACGATGTCGGGCATGGGTATGGGTGCGATGATGGGGGGTGGCGGCCTGGGCAGCTTGCTCGGTGGCGGCGGGGATAATTATATGCTCGACCTGCGGCTTACCTCTGCCACGCCTGCACCGACTCAGCCCGAAAAGGGCGACCATTTCTTTATGCCGACCGCCAAAATGGGCAAATCGGTGCCGTTGCTAGGCGATGCGCCGGGCAAGCCATCGAAAACTGAGCGTGATTATAATCCGCAGGGCATGGAGAAACCCAAGGGCCGATTGCTGATGTTCTGGGGATGTTACGCAAAAGCGCCTAAGGGCCAGCCCTTCATCATCGATTTTGCCAAAATGCCGACCGCACAAATGCCTGCTGGTATGCCCGCACAGATGCGGGGTTATCAGGCGGCGGCGGCGCGCGATGCCAATGCGGCATGGTGGCCCAATGGGTCGAACGGCAAACAGCCCAAATCGGCATCGTCGCTGCGCGGCGAACATCGCGTCGCCAGCATGTTTACGCCCGAAATCAAATTCTCGGTCATGAACGACTACATGGCCTCGCTTAAGGTCAATCCGGCCGAGCAATTGGGGGCGATCGTCCTGGGCTGGAACGCGGTGCCGACAGCGACCGGCTATGTCGCCTGGGCCATGGGCGGAATGGAGCGTGCGGGGCAGGGCGGCGACATGGTCATGTGGACATCGGCCAACAACCGCGACTCCGGCGTTGGCATGGACTGGCTCTCCCCGGCAGAGGTCGGGCGGCAAATTGCGGCGCGAAATGTCATGCCGCCGACCCAGACCAGCTGCGCCATCCCGGCCGAAGCGAAGGCAGCGGCAGGCGGCATGATGTTCGGCAGCATGAACGCATTCGGGCCGGAGGAAAATTTCGCGTTCCCGCCTAAACCCGCCGATCCCAAAGCGGTGTGGAATATCGACTGGACCGCCAAGGTCCGCTTTCGCGCGTTTGCCAGTTTTATGACGGGAATGGCAGGCATGGGCGGTATGCAGGACATGGATGATCGCGAGGAAGGCGAGGCGACCAAGCCGCAGCCCAAAAAGAAATGCAAAGGACCGATGGGCATCCCGATCCCCGGAACCAGTTGTTAGCGCTGGACAACGTCCCGGCGCATGGTTGCCAGTTTCGACAGCAACCGGTTCTGCGCCGCAAAGCTCACATTTTCTGCAGCCATGGCCGATTGCAGATTTTCGACCATCCGGTTCATGTCGGCCTGTTGAATGCCCATATTTTTGTGCGCTGACCGCATGTCCATACCGGTATAAATGCAGCCTGCATTTAGCAGAAAGCACATATGTTCGAACAATGTGCGCTGGAACCGTACCTTGTCTTCGGTAGCGAAAATTTCACCAATGACCGGGTCTTTGCCATTGAGATCGATCAATCGGTTCACGACGCGGCGGATACCCTCCTGTCCGCCAAAAGCCTTTGCCATTGCGTCCCCCTCGAACGGTTTTGCGCCGACATTTTCGGGTTTCACTTCATATGGCTCGACCGGCTGTTCACCTGGCATCGCGTAATGCGGCGGGGATGCGCTTTGCAGCAGCAAGGCAATGGCTATCATCGACATATGCACTCCTTCAATATGACGCTTGTAGCGAAAACAGCACGCCGCGTTGTTTGCTCACCGACCCTATTGAGCCCATGTCAGCATATGCGACCGCTGCGGTTAAATGCTTGTTAAAGGCGTAGGTGCCGAACAGGTCGAACCAGTCATCTTCGCGCGCGATGCCCAGATTATTGGGCTTGGTACGATATTCGCCGCCGACCGCGAAACGCCGCGACAATTGCCAGGCGAGCGAACCTTCTGCTTGCAGTGAATAGGATGTATTCTGGTCACCGCCAAAACCGAGCAGTCCGATCTGGTTTGCCCTGGTCGCGCGCAATGTCGCGCTGGCGAGGATGGAATGCGACAGGAATAATTTGCTGGCGCTGACATAATAATCGACGCCCTTGTCGTCCTTGGCACCCATTGCGCGAACAACCGCGTCATTGTTGCTGTTCTTGTACTGCGCTCCAATGGCAATCGCCGGCATCATCGGGTCGCCAAAAACCAAGTCACCCGCCAGCTTAACCTTCGCGCCAAAAATATCCTGCTTGAACGCATAATCGGCACCCAGCCCGAGCGCTGCGCCAATCTCGTTGGTGTTGAAATTGTGATGCGAATAAGAAAGCTCGACGCGGTCGAACAATCCGATGCTGAAACCGGCGCTTTGGAAATCATAGCTTTTGACTTCGGCGATGGTTGCATGTCCCGACACACCGATGCCGTCGCTGGTCGCGTTGCCCGCGATGACCGCCCAAGGCGTCAGGCCGCCGCCAGAAGCGCCCTCAACCGACGCAATTCCATTGGTTAGCAAAAGCTTGCCGCCGCTGCGCAGCTCGTCCGCAGAGGCCGGGGTCGCTGCCGCCAACAGATACGCGATGGCACAAGCAAATTGAAAGATTCCGGTCCGCGACATGGTTGATATGGTAAATCGGCATCCTTAACGGCAGGTAAAAA
>JANOPT010000145.1:0-7535 GCA_031421975.1 Sphingomonadales bacterium
AGCGCAATTGCGGTGTGGGGATCGATAATTTCGCCGCAGGCTTCATACGCCCACCGCATGGCCAGCGCCATTTCGTCGGCGTCGGCGCGCGCGCTTTTCATCAGCGCCGCCTTTTTTCGCATGTCGGCGGACAGCACCATCTTGCCCATCTGCTCGAACCATTTCATCCGTGCAGCTGTGGTGGAACCATCGCGTCCTTCAAGATCGAACAGCAACCGTTCGAAATTGCTCGACACCTGGATATCCATCGACGGCGCGGCGGTGGGCGTGACCCCAAGCACAGAGTAGTCGCCTTTCGACAGCGCGCGGTGGAGAATGTCGTTGACGTTGGTTGCAACAATCAGCCGCTCGACCGGCAGCCCCATCTGTGCTGCGGCATAGCCTGCGAAAACATCGCCGAAATTACCCGTGGGTACGGAGAATGCAACCTGGCGCTCGGGTGCGCCAAGCCGAAGCGCCGCATAAAAATAATAGACAATCTGGGCCATCAATCGTGCCCAGTTGATCGAATTGACGGCTGACAACGTCAACGGCCCGTTGACTTCGCGGTCGCCGAACATGCGCTTGACCATCGCTTGCGCGTCATCAAAGCTACCCTCGATTGCGATATTATGGACGTTCGGCGCTAGGATCGTGGTCATCTGCCGCCGCTGCACATCTGATACGCGCCCGTGCGGGTGAAGCATGAAGATTTCGATCTGGTCCCGGCCGGCGACCGCATCGATAGCTGCCGATCCGGTGTCGCCAGAGGTCGCACCGACGATCGTCAGCTTTTTATCTGTTCCGCGCAGAAAGCGCTCGAACAGCTGGCCAAGCAGCTGCAGCGCAACATCCTTGAAGGCAAGCGTTGGCCCGTGGAATAGCTCAAGCAGGAAATGCTGACTGTCCAGCTGCTTGACCGGCGTGACGGCTGCATGCGCGAAGCTGCCATAGGCTACACGGCACAATACCTTGAGTTCGGCCTCATCCAGCACGCCTGCGGTAAACGGCGCCATGACCCGGGCGGCAAGATCGACGTAGCAAAGTCCGCGCATATCGGCGATCTGATCGTCGGTAAAGCGCGGCCAATGACGCGGAACGTACAAACCGCCATCACTGGCAAGCCCAGTCAGCGTGACCCCTGCGAAGTTCAACACGTCGGCGTTTCCGCGTGTGCTGATATAATCAGTGCTATTATCGGCCATATCGCGCAAGCGGTTAGCCGCGCGCGCGCTTTACCGCAAGATTATTGCAGGTCAGCCTGCACAAATTCGGCGCATCGCTCACCGATCATGATGCTGGGCGCATTGGTGTTGCCTGAAACCAGCCGCGGCATGATGCTGGCGTCGGCAATATAAAGCCCATTCAGTCCACGATATTTCAGCCTTGGATCGACGACGTCGTCGGCGTTCGGTCCCATTCTGCATGTCCCCACCGGATGGTAAACAGTATCGGCACGGCTGCGGATCAACTGGTCGAGTTCGGCATCATTATCGATATCGACGGGATGCCGGTTTTTGCCGCCATATGCTTTGAGCGAGGGCGCCTCGAAAATCCGGTGCATTTCGCGCACTCCGCGCCGTAATGTCGCGATATCGCGGCTGTCGGTGAGGAATGCGGGGTCGATCACGGGCGCCTTTCGCGCGTCGGATGATGCCAGCCGCACTGTCCCCCGGCTTTCCGGACGCAACACGCACGCGTGGCAGCTGAAGCCGTGGCCTTTGACCTTGGACCTGCCGTGATCCTCCAGCATGGCAGGCACGAAATGATATTGGATGTCGGGCGCAGGCAGATCCGGTCTCGAACGCCAAAATCCGCCAGCTTCGGCAAAGCAGGTGGTCATAACGCCCGTACGTTTACGGCGATGTTCGATAATCGCCTTGATCATTCTGCCCGTGCCAGCAAGCGAGTCGCCAAAGAAATCCTCTTTCGACTGCGTCTCGAAACTGGACACATAATCGATATGGTCCTGAAGGTCGGCGCCAACTGCGGCTTTGTCCTGCACGATGTCGATGCCTACGCTTTTCAGATGATCGGCAGGGCCAATGCCCGACAGCTGCAAAATCTGCGGAGATCCGAACGCGCCGGCCGACAGGATCACGGCACCTCGCGCTTTGATGGTTCGTTTCCTGCCCCAGCTCTGACGGATAACGACACCCGTCGCACGGCCATTTTCGACGATGATTTTTTCGGTCAATGCGCCGGTGATAATTTCCATCCGGTCGCGCGCCGGTTCCACATAGGCGCGCGCCGCTGTCCATCGTTCGCCGCCTTTTTGCGTCACCTGATACAGGCCGAAACCGTCCTGGCTCGCGCCGTTGAAATCGGCGTTGCGGGGAAGCTGCATTTCTGCTGCGGCTTCGACAAAAGCACGGCTTCCTGCCTGTGGCCAGCGCTGGTCCATGACGGATAAGGGTCCGCCTGAGCCATGAAACGGATTTGCACCGCGTTCATTATCTTCGCAGCGCTTGAAGACCGGTAAAACGTCAGCGTAAGACCAGCCGCTGCACCCCATTGCTGCCCAATTATCATAATCATAGGCGTGGCCCCGTATATACACCATCGCGTTGATAGCGCTCGACCCGCCAAGCCCCCGGCCGCGCGGCTGATATCCGGTGCGCCCGTTGAGGCCCGTTTGCGGAACCGTTTCGTATTTCCAGTTGGATGCGTTGCGGATGAACGGCATGAAGCCGGGCGTCTTGATCAGCATATTGTTGTTATTGCCGCCTGCCTCGATCAGGCAAACCTTATACCTGCCGCCTGCTGCCAGTCTCCCCGCCGCAGCACTGCCCGCCGATCCGCCACCGATGACGATAATGTCGAATTCGTCCATACACACTCCTCTGGAGCGTGGGTTTAATCGGACGATTAAATACTTGCAAGTACGTTGATAACCCTACTCTGCAGGGCGGCGCTGCCGTTGCAGCCACCGCGCGCGAATCGAGTCAGATGTCTCGCGGCTGTTATCGTGGCTCCAGCCCGGAGGCCGCCACATATATGAGAATTTATGCCGCCATGGCGCTGACCATATGTCGCGGGCGATACCGACCCACTCGTGGAATACGCTCCATAACAGGTTGAAGGTTCCAAGCTGTCGAACAATTCCGTACCGGATTTTTTCATCCTCGACCTCTTGGGAAAATGTGCCGAACATGCGGTCCCACACAATAAACGTCCCTGCGTAATTCCGGTCGAGATAGCGCGGGTTGGTGGCGTGATGGACCCGGTGATGGCTTGGCGTGTTCATCAGATACTCGAATATGCGCGGCATTTTGCCGATTGCCTCGGTATGAATCCAGAACTGGTAAAGCAGATTGATCGCGCCGACGAACACGATCATCGCCGGGTGGAATCCGATCAGCGCGAGCGGGATGCGGAAAATAAAGCCAAGCGCAATGAAACCTGTCCACGACTGCCGAAGCGCAGTCGACAGATTATAATGCTGGCTTGAATGGTGGTTGACGTGGCTTGCCCAGAACCAACGGACGCGATGCCCCGACCGGTGCGCCCAGTAATATGCAAAGTCGTCCAGCACAAAACAAAGCGGCCAAGCCCAATATACCCAGCCAATGTCGAACAGGCGATATTCATAAAGCCACACCGCGATGCCGAAAACAAACGCACCGCTAAGCGCGCCAGCCACGGTGCTGCCGGTACCAAGTGCGAGCGAGGTCAACGTATCCTTTGGCTCATAATTTTCCGGCGCATGGCGGCGCGCCCACAACATCTCGGCAATGACGAGGATGATAAATGCGGGAATGGCATAATCCACAGGGCTGAACAGTTCGGGCATTCTGCGTTCCTACACCTGCAAATGACGCAAGCCTGCGGCCCAGTGTTGGGCCTGCTCGCCTAAGTTCAACGTGACCTTGCCAAAGATTCTCTCGCCCGTCCCAACGGTCAGAAAATTCTGGTCCAGCCGCGTTTCACTGTGACTGTCGAGCAGTCGGCCCGCCCATTGCGACCCATGGCGGCGTATCAGCATATGCCGACCGTTTGCATCCCGCATCAGCGCGCCGATGCCTGCTTTATCGATAGCGATAGCCACAGGATCGAAACCACATATGATATCGTCGGCAATGCTGCGTGCCTGTGCTTCGTCCCGGATCCGGACATCGCCGCCCAAACGTAATTGTCGTGCGAGCCACGCCAGAAAAACTATGGCGACGATCGAGCCGGCCAGTTTGAATAACTCAGCCGTCACGCGCCGACGCTCATGACGCCCGACCGCGCAGCATATCCATCATCGCAGCAACCGGCGTCAAATCATATCCGGCGTCTGCCGCCTGTTCGGAAAGAACGGCCGGATGGTCGCCCCGCGCTGCGCGGGCCAGCGCCCACAGCAGCGTGGAGCGCGTGCCCGAACGGCAATATGCCAGCACTTTGCCATCGGTTTTATCAAGCGCGTCGGCCATTGCCGTCACTTGCCACTCGGCAAAACCGGCATGGGTAACCGGGATCGCAACATAGTCCATTCCTTCGGCGCGCACGGCCGATTCGATATCCGCGCCCGGTGTCTGTTCGGACGATTCATCATCCGGGCGATTGTTGATGACCAGCATCACGCCCTGCGATCTGGCCTTGGCTATGTCGGCCAAGCCAATTTGCGGACTGACCAGTACATTGCCGGTAAGGGTACGAAATCCGTCATCCATCAATTGTCTACCATTGTTCCAAAAATCACGTGCTACGCCTCATTATGGCGTTCGCACGGTTTGGGCAATCGTTCGCACGTCACACGACAATCCATTTGGCAAATTTTAATCGATTCTGTGCGATATGCGACGGGTAATGTTTTTGTTTTGATGAGGTTAAGCGCGCGGAATGCCGGGTTCACCAACGATCACTATGGTCATGCCCGTTTATAACGGTGCAGATTATCTGGCGGCGGCACTGCAATCGGTACTGGCGCAGGACTACAGTGATTTCGAACTGATTTGCATCGACGATTGCTCGGCCGATGATACCCCGCGCATTCTGGCTGACCACGCGGCCCGGGACAGCCGGATTATTTGTGGTCGAAACCCACAAAATCTTGGTCTGCCTGCAACGCTCAATCGCGGATTTGCGATAGGACGCGGTCGGTATCACAGCTGGACCAGTCATGACAATTTGCTTCGGCCCGATATGCTGTCGACGTTGCTTGCCGTGCTGCAACGCGACGAGGACATTGGCGTTGCCTATGGCGGTTATAGCGTCATCGATGGCGACGACCGCATATTGCGCTATCACCCGCCACGCCCTGCCGACGAACGCTGGTTCGGTAACCCGGTCGGCGCGGCCTTTCTTTACCGGCGCGACGTGACGGAGGCGCTGGGCGGCTATGACGAAAGCCTGTTTGGTGCGGAGGATTATGATTTCTGGTTGCGCGCGGCCCGGCGGTTCACATTGCAGCCGGTTGACCGGGATCTATATCTTTACAGGCGCCATGACGCCAGTTTGACTACCCGGAAATCGAGGCAGATCAAAGATCTGGTGCAGCACGTGGTCGAGCGCGAATTGAACGATGTACCGGATGGTACGTTGCGTGCCAAAGCGTTGCTCAATCTGGTTACGAACGACAATGCCACATTCAGGGCATCATTGGTTGGCAAAGCCTTTAAGGCCAGTCCGATAACGGCGATGACTACATTACCGGCGCTGGCGTACCATCTGGCGAAGGTCTTGGCATCGCCCTTGCGCGGCTAGGGTGTGACCCCTAATTCTGCTGGATAACGCCCAGAAAAGCCGATCCATATGCATCCAGCTTGCGGCTGCCGACACCGCTGATTCTGGACAGCTGTTGCAGTGTCGCTGGCCGTATCGCCGCCATTTCACGCAACGTGGCATCGTGAAAGACGACATAAGGCGGCACGCCTGCATCTTCGGCCAATTCGCGGCGTTTTACCCGCAAGGCGTCGAATAGCGGATCGCCTACCGGATTGACGACCCCGCGCTCGCGCCTTTTGCGGCCATGCGGCACCAGCGCGATTTCGACCTTTTGCTCGCCGCGCATGATCGCGCGTGCATCGCCCGCCAGTTTCAGGCCGCCATGTTCGTTCGCCACCAGCGATCCACGCGCCTGCAATGCACGCGCGAGTGGCTTGATAACGCGCGCTTCATCTGCACCGACGATGCCGAACACCGACAACTGGTCGTGTCCGAATTTCAAAATGCGCTCCTCGCCTTTTCCGGTCAGCACCATTTCAAGATGGCCGACGCCAAACATCTGGCCGGTGCGATAGGCAGCAGACAGCAGCTTGCGCGACAGTTCGGTAGCGTCGTGGACACCCGGCGCTTCCAGGCAATTGTCGCAATTGCCGCATGCTTGCGGCGGGTGCTCGCCGAAATGACTAAGCAGGACGGCGCGCCGGCAACCGGGTGTTTCGACCAACCGCGATAGTGCGGCAATACGCCCCTGCTCCGCCTCGCGTCGTTCGGGCGGCAATTCGTTCGACCGGTCACGTGCGCGCGTAAAGTCGCCTGGCGACCACAGCATATGCGCGACCGCAGGATCGCCGTCGCGGCCCGCGCGTCCGCTTTCCTGATAATAGGATTCGATCGACTTGGTCAGCCCCGCATGGACAACAAAGCGGACATCGGGCTTGTCGATACCCATCCCGAAGGCAACGGTGGCGACCATGACCATGTCTTCGGACGCTACAAATTCCGACTGTGCCTTGGCTCGCGCTTTCGGCTCCATACCGGCATGATAGAAACGTGCATTGCGGCCCGTCGCGGCAATCTGTGCGGCGATTTTTTCGGTCCGATCGCGGGTTTGCGCGTAGACGATCCCGGCGCCATGTAATGTTCGAACCAAGCCAGCAACGCCGCTCATGTTACCGCCAGTCATCGCATAGCGGATATTGGGCCGGTCGAAGCCCGAGACGATCATCCCTTCTGCCACAATCCCCAACTGCTGGGCAATATCGTCGCGCGTGTGGGCATCGGCCGTTGCGGTCAGCGCCAGACGCGGCACGTCGGCATAATCGTCCATCAACGGGCGCAGCAGGCGGTAATCCGGGCGGAAATCATGCCCCCATTCGGACACGCAATGCGCCTCGTCTATCGCGAACAACGATATTTTCGTCTCGCGCAACAGCCCGCGAAACTCGTGACCCGAAGCGCGTTCGGGCGCGACGTAAAGCAAGTCGAGCGCACCTGCGCGGAACCGCTCGATCGTTTCGGCGCGATTGTCGTCGGCGCTGGTCAGCGTGGCTGCGCGAATACCGACCGCGTCGGCCGCCCGCATCTGGTCGTGCATCAAAGCGATCAGCGGCGAAATGACGATACAGGTGCCGTCCATTATCAATGCCGGCAGTTGATAGCAAAGCGACTTGCCTGCGCCGGTGGGCATTACGGCCAGCGTCCGTTTGCCCGCCAGCACGCGTTCGACCACCTGTTCTTGCGTGCCGCGAAACTCGGCAAAGCCGAACACGCGGTGCAAGACATCGGCAGGGGCAAGGGTTTCAGCAGCGGAAGCCATCGCTTCCGGCCCTAGCCCTGCAATATCGTCAAGAATAGACCGCTCTTGCAACATCGACGACTCCGCTGTGGAAAGTCCGCAGATATTGGAA
>JANOPT010000146.1:0-17415 GCA_031421975.1 Sphingomonadales bacterium
AGATGCGTGGCGAACGCATGACGCAGCACATGCGGGCTAACATGCGCGGGGTTCAGCCCCGAATCTGCGGCCAGCGCCTTGATAATCTGGAACAAGCGAATGCGGCTGATATGGCCGTTTCGTGACGGAAACAGAAAGCGGGCATCTTTTGGCACGAAAGCCTGCCAGATTCCGACGGCATGACGCGCACGGTCCGACACCGGAACCAGTCGTTCTTTCGCGCCCTTGCCTATCAGGATGATGAAGGGGCGGTCGGCCACAATTGATGATCGCGGTAATGAGACAAGCTCCGTTGCGCGCAGGCCGGACCCATATAGCAATTCGATCAAGGCACTCAGCCGAAAATCATGCGGCGAAGGATTCAGTCGGGCAAGCCGGGTTTCTATCGACTGGAACAGCAAATCGACATTTGCCTTATCGAGTATTTTGGGCAAACCCTTGGCTTGGGCAGGTTTGGGGAGCGCCGCCGATGGATTATCGGGACGCAACCCCTCTTCATGAAGAAACGCGTAAAACCGCCGAAGTGCAGACGCCTTGCGGGCGACCGAACCGTTGGCAAGGTCGCCCCATCGGCTCGCCAGAAACGCCAGCAGCGCCGTATCCGCGTCGGCCAACTTGCCATTGAGGATAGCCGATGCGCTGACGAGGTCGCTTCGATAAGCGGACAGCGTGTTACGCGCAACACCGCGCTCTGCGGCCATCATTTCAAGAAATCGCTCGATGAGATCGCGGTCCGCAGATGTCATATCGGCCGCGCCTTGATGTGATCAGGATTTATCAGCCGAAATTGACTGCTTCAGCAGCAATCATCCTGGCCTCCGCATCCAAACCGACCTGTCGCAACGAACGAACGATGTAATAAAGATGGTGAGCGGGCACCAATGACCATGAAGGTGCCTGCAAACCTGATATGGCCATCAGCGCAACAGTACCCTGCTCGCCGCGTTCTGCTGCGGCAGAAATTGCCTTGGACCATTCGGTCTGCGTGGCGATATTCACCTGCAAATCGCCCGAAAAGTCGGTTTGTGCTTCGGCGTCTACCCGACCCAAACCGGCCAGACCCGCAAGCAGCAATGCCGATTTCTGGCGCTTTGCGCTGTTGTCGTTACCGTAAAAATCATCGAGCGCCCCATATTCGACTGCGGCTACCCTGCCCGGTGCGCCCAATGCAATCATCGCCCAGCCTAGTGACCCGTTAGTAACGATGTTGGCCCAGCGTGCGGCGGAACGGTCCAATCCTGCCGTCATCATCGACGCGACTAGCCGATCCGTTTCTGCAGAATGGGCGTTGTCCGGACGGACCAAGGCCGCCGCGCGGGCCGTCAACACCAATGCACCATGATAATCCGCACCCGCAGCCGCGCCGTTCCAGATTGCCGACATCGCGCTGATTCTGGCCGCGTCGCCGGACCCGGTATAGGCCGCCGCCAGTCCCTCTGCACGGGCACGCAGCGCGTCAGGGGCATCGGCATCATCAATTATTTGACCGAACAGATCGACCATGTCGCGGTTGGATAGAACGCCGAGCGCAGCGGCGCCAAACGCGGATTTTGCGCGAGCGGTCGGCGTTGACATCGGCAATTGTGCGCGCCAGCCAGCGACCTGCGGCCCGCTTTGCCGGGATAGACGGTCAGGAGGCTCCAGTCCTGTTGCCGCGGCCAGACCGAACCGCCAGGGATTCATGCCTTCGACACCCTCCCACTCGATTTTGACCTGCCGACGACCGTTGATACCGGCACCGACTGCTTTTTCCGTCAGGCGATAGTCGACGCCGCGTACCCAACCCTGGTACCGACCCTGATTGATAAAGGCGGTCGCGCTGCCCTGTTCACCCGCAAGCGACGCACAGATGGCGCGGGACATTTTCCAACGGCCGTCATTGACCAGCCGGACGCCGGTTTCGGTCAGTGGGCAAATTCCCGCCAGGTCGCCATTGGCAAGAAACGCCTGCATCGAGACCTGAAGCAGGCGTTTTGTATAATTTCCGCCATCGACAGATTGCACCAGTTGCCGGGCCACCACTGAATCGCCCATTCGAAGCAAAAGCCAGGCGCGCTCCGCAGTCCAATCGGCGCCATTGACCCCTACAGGCGTGTTTGTGCGGCTGGCCAAAAGGCGCCGCGCCATGATCGATCCCCAACGCGATGCAATCGGCCCGGTGGTCCGCGCCGCCACTTGTTTAAGGAAACCACCGTCCGTGGTGCCGAACGCGTCGGCAGCAAAACCGCCCGACGCACTGGAGATAACACCAACAGCCTTCAGCGAGCGGCGAGCAGCAGGCGGAACATCATATTTGATGACCAGCTCGACTTCCTCGTCTTTGTCGTCCTCGTCATTGTCGTCTTCATCGGATGGCGCATCATCACCCGGCGCTACCGCCGATGTTGACGCAGAACGCGGTGTATTGGGAATGACCGCCGTCGCAGGGTCGCCAACTGGTGGACGAGCAGACGGCGGCGGTGGCGGCGGATCGCCAAAGCCCTCGGGCAATAGCGATTCGGGCCCCTGTTGTCCAAGTGCCGGAAGGGCGAAAACGATCGCCAATCCCCCGGCTATCAACAACCCCGTCCTGGTTTTTTTATCAGTCAATTGCGCGAACTCGATTTCTCTGCCGGTATCTCCACCGGAATTTCCTGTAACGTCATTGCCTGCTCGCTGCCGAGCCATTCCAGCCAAATCAGCAACGCCGTTGCGACAACTGGCAATAGCAGCATCAAAGCCAACATACGCATCCTTTTACTCCGCTGCGTTCTCACCTGGCATCTCAGTCCCGTTTGTGCATTTCGACAGGCGGCAAATCACTTCACGGCAATGCCTAGCCGATATATAGCCCGTTTCGCAATGGGGTCAGATGAAACGCAGCGCGGCCAACGGGTCAATGTTCCAATCGCCATCGGCGTCGATCGGCCGATCGTGCTGGTGGGCATGATGGGCGTTGGAAAAACGAGCATCGGCAAACGCCTTGCCGCGCGCCTTGGTGTTGAATTTGTCGACGCCGACGAAGAAATTGAAACGGCCGCAAGCATGACAATCGCGGAAATGTTCGACAGATTTGGCGAATCATATTTCCGGGATGGCGAACGCCGGGTCATCGCCAGACTGATCGATGGACGACCTAAAGTCATTGCGACGGGCGGCGGGGCATTCATCAACTCGGAAACGCGCGCTTTGATCCTCGAAAAAGCGCTTTCGATCTGGCTCGACGCCGACATAAAAATTCTGGCCGAGCGCGTGGCACGCCGCAGCCACCGGCCGTTATTGCGCGATCGTGACCCGGCGGAAGTCCTGACCGAACTTGGCAAGGTCAGAAACCCTATCTATGCCGCCGCCGATATCCACATCCGCAGCGACGCATCGCCCCACGCCAAAACCGTGGAGACCATCCTGAAAGTAATCATGGAATGACAATTGTTACCGTCAAGCTGGTTGACCGGCCCTACGATATTCATGTCAGGGCGGGTATCCTTGATGACGTGGCAACATGGTTGGCTCCGTTTGTGCGGATGGGCCGCCTGTGTGTCGTAACCGACGACAATGTTGCAAAGCATGTCTGGCCAAAAGTGCAGCAGGCTTTGCAATCGGCTGATATCGACGCGGTGGTCTTTATCCTGCCAGCAGGAGAAGCCGGAAAAAGCTGGCAACAGCTTGAGCAGCTAACCGACTGGTTGCTGGATCATCATGTCGAGCGTGGGGATCATATCATTGCGTTGGGCGGAGGGGTGGTCGGCGACATCACCGGATTTGCCGCGCACATCGTCAAACGAGGCTGCTCGTTCGTGCAGATACCGACCACGTTGCTGGCCCAGGTTGATAGCAGCGTCGGTGGTAAAACCGCGATCAACAGCCGGTCGGGCAAAAACCTCGTCGGTGCGTTTCATCAACCGTCTCTGGTGCTGATCGATCCGACGGTACTCGATACCCTGCCCCGCCGCCAGCTGGCGGCCGGCTTTGCCGAGG
This sequence comes from Sphingomonadales bacterium, assembly GCA_031421975.1. Classification (GTDB taxonomy): domain Bacteria; phylum Pseudomonadota; class Alphaproteobacteria; order Sphingomonadales; family Sphingomonadaceae; genus Sphingorhabdus_B. Next base: position 3,958 of record JANOPT010000146.1, read on the forward strand.
TGGTGAAATATGGCCTCATCAACGACGGGGCATTTTTCGATTATTGCGATGCCAATCTCGACGCTTTTTTTTCCGGTGATGCAGCGGTTCGCGAGACCATGATTGTCCGTTCTGTAGAGGCGAAAGCGCGCATTGTGGCAGCGGACGAAATGGAATTGTCCGGTATCAGGGCACTGCTCAATTTGGGGCACACCTTTGGTCATGCGCTGGAGGCCGACACCGGTTTTTCCGACACCTTGTTCCACGGCGAGGCGGTCGCGGCGGGTATGATGCTGGCTTTCCGATATTCGGTCCGACTGGGAATCTGCCCGGATATCGATGCACAAAAGGTTGCCATGTTATTGCAGCGCGCCGGGCTGCCGACAACGCTGGCACAAGCGCATGTGACCGCACATGGAGCGCAGTTGGTTGAATATATGCTGCACGACAAGAAAATGAGCGGCGGCACCCTGCCCTTTTTGCTGGCGCGCGGGATCGGGCAGACATTTCTGAGCAAGGATGTAGTGCTGGACGACGTCGCAGTGTTCCTCGACGCCGAGCGTCAGGGCTGATCTATAAGGAAATCGTCGGAATCGTCTCCGCCAAAACTATGTTGCTGACCTGCATGAAGGTCTCCGGTTTCGAACTGAGCGCGCAGCCTGGTCGCATCGCGGGTGCGGAATTCGGTCACGATCTCTAATATCTGATCCTTGCTGACACCCAGCGATTTCAACCCCTCAATCGACATCTTGACCGAGGATTCGAAAACTTCACGGAATATGCCAATCTCCGGATCGGGCATCAGTTCTATCGCCTGCCGCCGGTCATAGGCACGGGCAAATATCCGGGCTTTGGGGAAACTGTGCCGGATAGGAATGAGCGTTTCGGCCGTCAAGTCTCGGTCGTCGATGCAGAAGAATATCGCGCAGGCCTTGTCCGCACCCGCACGTTGCAACAGGTCGATCCGCGTTCCGTCGCCGTAAAACACCTTGCGCCCGAATTCTTGCGCGACATCGATGGTTTCCGGATTGGCATCGATCAGCGTTACGCTCCGGCCCGCCGCCTGCATGATCTGCGCGACATTTTGCCCAAAACGCCCGTGGCCCACAACGATTACATTGGCCTGTGCCGCCAGTTCGGGATCGTCGAGTTGCACTTCGCTCGCATCCTTTTTCGTAGCCAGCTTGCCAGCAAGGATCATCAGGAAGGGCGTTGCAGCCATCGACAATGTTATCACCGCCCCGAACAGGCTTGCCGCTTCGGGTTCGATCAGCAGCGCGTTTTGCGCCGCCGCGAATAGGACAAAACCGAATTCGCCGCCTTGGCTCAGCAGCAATGCCATGATGATTGAGGCGCTGTTTTTCAGGCCGAAGAACCGGCCAAGCAGGAAGATAACGCCGACCTTGATTGCAATGAGCGCAGCAGCAAGGCCTACCACCAGTAGTGGCTGCGCGATAATGACATCGACATCGAGCAGCATCCCGACCGCAAGGAAAAAGAGTCCCAGCAAGATCGAACGGAACGGGTCGATATCGGCCTCCAGTTCGTGCCGGTAGGGCGATTCGGCGAGCATCACGCCGGCGACAAACGCGCCGAGTGCGGGCGATACGCCGATCATCTGCATGACCGCCGCGCTGGCGCAGACGGTGAACAGGCCGGTGACGATAAACAACTCACGCTCCGCAATCTTGCCGACCAGTTTGAGCAGCGGCGAGAGCAAATAGCGTCCGGTGAGCACGAGCACAACAATTGCCAATAGCGCATAGACAACAAGCAACCAGCCGCCGACCGCGCCTTCTTCGGCCGGTGCGCGAGACAGAGCCGCGACGATAGTGAGCAACGGAACGATTGAAAGGTCCTGAAACAGCAGTATCGAAAAACTCTTCTCGCCGTAATCGGTTTTCAGCCGCCCGCGCGATTGCAGCAGCGGCAGGACCTGCGCCGTTGAGGATAAAGCCAGCGGCAGGCCAAGCACCAACGCCGCTTCCCAACTGAACTGCGGCATTGCCCCCAATATCACGCCGAACATCGCTAGCCCGCACAATGTCACCTGTAACGGCCCGAACAGGAATATGTCGCGCCGCATGATCCACAGGCGGCTAGGCGAAAGCTCCAGCCCGACCAAGAATAGCAGCAGGATGATGCCGATTTCGGAGTAAGCCAGTATCGTTTCAGGTTCACCAATCAGGCCAAGGCCATCAGGGCCAATGGCAATCCCGGCAACCAGATATCCCAGCACGGCGCCCAGTCCGAGCCGCCGGAAAATCAGCACTGCAATCAACGCAGCGCCGAGTAACACGACGCCGCCCATCATCACATCGGCCACCAGGTTATGCGGCGTTTCCTCCATCAGCGCGCCGGTTTCACCATGTCGGCTGCGGCCAATATGGCATCGAATGGCAGCAATATGGATGCATGACGGGATGGATAATCCTGTGCAGGCTGGAGCAGCTCGAGTTCTGGCCATTGAGCGGGCATTACCGCAGTTCCGTTGAGCGCACTTTCGACGCCGCGGCGAAGCTGTGCAATCATGACGACATCCGTTCCGACTGCCCGCGCACGCAGGATTGCGGCAGAAGCCTGCCCCAGCGCGCAGGCGTTGGCACGTAACGCGACCGCAGCGATGCCTCCATCCGGGCCAACGTCCACATCGGCCTGGATCCGGCTGCCGCAAATGGGGGACCGCGCCTCGGCAGTGCCATCGGGGTTGGCCAATCGGTCGCCTGCCACCAGCGATGATGCCAACCGCAATATCTCGCGATTATATAATGCGGACTCGCTCACGGCGCATCGACCTCAAGGTCGGCAGCGTTCCGCTGCTGCTTGACGAACGCGGACATCGCCTCGCCGCTGGCATTAAGCAACGGATAGGTCCGCGATTTGGTTATCCAGTCGGGCCTACGTTCTTCGGCCCCGAACAATGTTTCATGGCCCATGATGATCAGCAGAAAAATGAGCGTCGCAAATATCAACCCTTTGAGCATCCCGAAGCCAAAACCAAGCACACGGTCGATAGGACCCAGGACCGACTTGCGCGATTTTGCACCGATCGATTTCGAAATCCATCTGCCGAGCGCAAAAATGACGATGACGATGGCAAGGAAAGCCAACATTGCAGCGCCCGATTGATTACCGACTGCCTCGCTTAAAGCCGCAGTAGCCGGTCCGTGAAAAATCCGTACTGCGCTGATGACCATCAACCACGCGATGAGCGACAGCGCTTCCTGCACAAAACCGCGCATGAAGCCGAAAATCGCCCCGCTGCCGAGTAGAAAAAGAACAATAATGTCGAGTGCGGTCATCCCGCGTTTGCTAACCGCGTCCCAGCATATGGTCAACGAGATTGGCAAGCGTGCGGAACTCTTGCGTGGAAATCCCCGCTTGCCCCTTGACCGACGGCGGCACCAGAGCGCGATTAAAGCCTAGCTTGGCCGATTCCTTTAGCCGCAGTGCGCCATGCGCCACCGGCCGGATTTCGCCCGACAACGCAACCTCGCCAAACAACACGGCGTCCGATGGCAAGGGCCGCTCTGCGAGCGCTGAAACCAAAGCCGCAGCAACCGCCAGATCGGCTGCCGGGTCAGAGATGCGGTAACCGCCAGCGATATTGAGATAAACCTCGGCGGTTGAAAAACTCAACCCGCACCGCGCCTCCAGCACCGCCAATATCATTGCCAGACGTCCGCTGTCCCAGCCGACGACCGCGCGGCGCGGCGTGGCGCCACTCGACAGGCGCACGACCAGCGCCTGAATTTCGACCAGCACTGGCCTTGTGCCTTCGAGCGCGGGAAAAACCGTCGCGCCGGTCACCTGCTCGGCGCGGTCAGTCAGGAACAACGCACTGGGATTACCAACCTCGGTCAGCCCCTCTTCCTGCATGGCAAAAACGCCAATCTCGTCAGTGCCGCCAAAGCGGTTTTTCGACGCACGCAAAATGCGATACTGATGGCTGCGCTCGCCCTCGAACGCGAGCACGGTATCGACCATATGTTCCAGCACGCGCGGCCCGGCGATCGTGCCGTCCTTGGTCACATGCCCGACAAGCATCAGCGCAGTGCCGCGTTCCTTGGCATAGCGGATCAGTTCCTGCGCCGAGGCACGCACCTGGCTGACCGTCCCCGGCGCGCCTTCGATCAGGTCGCTGTGCATCGTCTGGATCGAATCGATAACCAGCAACGCCGGCGGAGCGCCACTGCTCAATGTGGTCAATATATCGCGCACCGAAGTCGCCGCCGCCAGTTGCACCGGCGCATCGCCCAACCCCAGCCGCCGCGCCCGCAACCGCACCTGATCGACCGCTTCTTCACCGGAAATATAGGCCACCGATAATCCGCGCAAAGCCAGATTGGCCGCCGCCTGCAACAGCAATGTCGATTTCCCGATCCCCGGATCGCCGCCAAGCAACGTCGCTGACCCCGGCACCAGACCGCCGCCCAGCGCCCGGTCGAATTCGGCAATCCCGGTCGAGGCACGGTCAGGCAGCTTGATATCGCTATTCAGCCCCGAAAGCTCGACCGAACGCCCACCCGATCGCAAATGATGCTTCATCTCGAAGACGGTCGCAGTCGCCTCCTCGGCAAGCGTGTTCCACTCCCCGCAATCGTCACATTGCCCCTGCCACCGGTTCGCCTCCGACCCGCAAGCCTGACACACATATCTGCGCTTCGCCTTTGCCATAGCGCTTCGATATCAGAACATATTGGGAACGCAAGGACCAAAACGGATACTTACGCGCTTGCACCTCGAACAGAGCAGTGTCACATCACGCTTATGCGGGAGAAAGAACTCAGGCTGGCGCTTATCTGCTATGGCGGGGTTAGTCTGGCCATTTATATGCACGGTGTTACCCGCGAAATTTGGCATCTGATCCGGGCGAGCAGAGCCTATCATGATGGGACGGAAACCGCAGGCGGTAGCGAGGCCGTTTATCGTGACCTCATCGCGAAAATCGAGGCCGTTGCCGGAACCAGATTGCGGGTGTTTAACGACATCATTGCAGGTTCGAGCGCGGGCGGCATCAACGGCGTGTTCCTTGCCCAAGCCATTGTGACGGGCCAGTCGCTCGAACCTCTCACCGACCTGTGGCTGGACAAGGCCGATGTCGAAACTCTGCTTGATCCCGACGCCCGGCCCTGGTCGCGCTTCTCCAAATTATGGGCCATCCCGATTGCTTGGGCGATCCTTCGGCGCAAAGGCGGCGCGATCGACCGGATGGTCGGCGATGAGGCCAAGGATGAAGTCGCGACCAAATTGTCACGGTTCGTGCGCGCCAGATGGTTTGCGCCGCCCTTTGGCGGGCAAGTATTCTCCGGCCTGCTGCTCGATGCGTTCGAGGCAATGGCCAAGGGCATGACGGGCAAGGCCTTGCTGCCACCACACCAGCCACTCGACCTGTTTGTGACCGTGACCGATTTCGCCGGGCATGATCAGGTACTGATGCTCAATAGCCCAGCGATGGTGGTGGAAAGCGAACACCGGATCACGATCAGCTTTTCGACGCGGGGACGCCCCGGCATAGATGTGGCGTCAATCCCGGAATTGGTGTTTGCCGCGCGCGCCACCGCCAGTTTTCCTGGTGCCTTTCCACCGTTTTCGGCGCACGAACTGGACACGCAGATTAAAACGCGCGGTATGGAATGGCCAAATAGAGATACATTCCTGCAACGAATTTTACCGCAGCAATTTGCATCGGGTGTTGCCGCCGATACCATGCTGATCGACGGATCGGTTCTTGCCAATGCGCCATTCAATCAGGCGATCGAGGCGCTGCGTAACCGACCGGCGCGGCGCGAGGTCGACCGGCGGTTTGTCTATATCGATCCCAAACCCGGCCGCCCCAGTTTCCGCTTCGGCAAACGCGGCGGCACAAACGCAATGGATGGAACGCGAATGAAACCGCCGGGCTTCTTCTCGACCATCTTCGGCGCGACGTCGAACATTCCGCGCGAGCAACCGATCCGCGACAGCCTGGAAAAGCTGGAGGGTCGCACCGAACGTATTGAACGGATGCGGCAGATTACCGAAAGCTTGCGCGTCGAGGTCGAAAATACAATCGAAAAAATGCTCGGCAAAACGTGGTTTTTGTCGCAACCGACGCCTGAGCGACTTGAGAAATGGCGCTCGACCGCGAACGAGAAGGGCGCGCAGGCAGCAGGCTACAGCTATCCCGCTTACGGCCACCTCAAAATGGCGGGCGTCGTTGACGACATCATGGCGATTGCGCGCCGTGCCTATCCAGGTGGTGACTCGCTCCATTTCCGGAACCTGCGCGCGGCGATCCGGACGGAGATTCGCGCGCGCGGTTTGGAAGCCATGTCGGACGCCAAAGGCATTGGTGCTACCAGGCAATCTATCCAGTTTTTCCGCGATCACGACATCCGGTTCCGCATTCGCCGCCTCCGCTTTCTGGCCCGCCGCCTAGCTCATGAAATAGAAGCCGATTACGGCGAAGAAGGCACTGGCACAAAGGCAATGCACGACAATATCTATGCATGCCTGTCATTGTTTCTGGAGCGTGAAACGTCCCATTATCTCGGTGCGGATTTTATCGAGGTCGTTGCCAGCGGCGTTGCCAATCCAGGAGCGCTGCTGGATGTGCTCGCGGAACGCCGTGCTCTTATCGAAACAGACCGGCTGGTCGACCGCTTGTTGTGTGACGCGTTGCTGCAAATGCCCGAGGAAAGCAGGCGGATCATGCTCTTGGGCTACATCGGATACCCGCTGTACGACATAGCCACGCTGCCATTGCTGCAGGGCGAAGGCCTTGACGAATTCGATCCGGTCAAGGTCGATCGCATCTCGCCCGAAGACTGCAACGCCATAAGAGCAGGCGGTGCCGCAGCAACGCTAAAAGGTATTGAGTTCAACAATTTCGGCGCCTTTTTTAGCCGTGCCTATCGCGAAAATGATTATCTGTGGGGCCGTTTGCATGGCGCCGAAAGGTTAATCGACATCGTCCTGTCATCGCTACCAGCAGACAACCCCATAACGGCCGCCAATATTCGCGATTTTAAGCACAGCGCTTTCGAAGCGATTCTGGATCAGGAATCGCCTCGACTGGGCCGGATCACACCGCTGATCCATTCGCTGCGCTCCGAGATTGAGGCGCTTGGTGGAACTGCGCCCTAGCCTTTCAGGTTATTGAACACTGTTTCCACAAACTGGTCTGCCTTTATAAAGCCGTCTGGACTTACGCCGTAACCGTCACCCGGTCTGGCGGCTTTGATTTGGTCCAGCGTCTGGCCTGCTTTAATCCCTGCTTCTACCCTGGCAATGACTGCCGCGACCATATTGCGGTGGTTCTGAAGGTCGGCTTTGGTCGCAATTGCACCATGACCTGGGATGATTTTCGTTTGGTCATCGGCGATGGCCAATACCTTGTCCGCAGCCGTCACAAAACCGCGAACATCGCCGCCGCTGCCAGTATCGACAAACGGAAAGCTCACCTGCAGCATGAACAGATCGCCCATGTGGATCACGTTTGATTTGGTCCAGTGAATGAAGGAATCGCCGTCGGTATGCGCGGCTGGTACATGGACGACGCGCACTTCCTCGCCATTGAGATGCAGCTTCAAACCATCGGCGTAAGTGATTACTGGTAAAGCTACTTTTGCGGCTGGCGGATTGACATTGCCGGCAACAGTGGCGCCGGCGGCCATCCGCACGCGGACATTGTCGTGCGCCATGATTACCGCGCCTGCCTTGCCCATATTCTCGTTTCCGCCGCTATGGTCGAAGTGCCAGTGCGTGTTGACGAGGAACTTGACGGGCGATGCGCCGAGTGCGGCAACCGATGCCTGAATCTTCGCGGTCAGCGGCGCGAACTGGTCATCGATCAGGATGGTGCCATCTGCTCCATAGGAAACACCGATATTGCCGCCCGCGCCGAACAGCACAGCGACACCAGGCGCGAGTTGTTCGGCCTTGATCTCAACCTTCGACATATCCTGCGCGGTTGCAGGCACAGCAAGACACAGACAAAGGGTAAAAAACGAGATGGTCGATTTCATGGGGTCACTCTCCTTAAATTAAGCTGCTAGGTGACTATCACCAATCGGCATATACGCCACCCTGTTTCAGACCGTCGGCCATTCAATGTCGCCTGCATCGGTAAGCAGTTTCAGCATCACTGCCGCGCCGCATTGCTGTGACTTTGCCGTCGCACTCCATTTGCGGTCCGCGACATATTTGCCGCTGGTGTAGTGGTTGGAGAAACTCCACAGATACGGGCTGGCGACGCCATATGGGCGATAACCAAAACCATTATATGCCTCCAGCCGGTACAGCGTTCGTTCCAGCGTCCAGTCCTTTTGCCCGGAAAAGCCGAGTAACCGCAGCGCGTCCCGCGCACTCGATTCCCAGTCCGAAGGCGGCAGCCATTTACTGGGGCGTCCCGCAGGCACCTGTCGCGTTCTGGCGCTTAGCGGAAAGTCGCCATTGTGCAGATGGGCGCGGAAGTTAAAGCTCGATTCCAGCGCATGGCAGACGGCGATGAAATACCAGGGGACGCCTGTATCGCCGGAAACCGATTGATAACGGGCCTTTGACTTTTCCATCATCTCGCGATGCCAGTCCGTTGTGTTCTGATGTTGCGGGCGAATTGTCGCTGAACGGAACAGCCGTCCATATTCGGCTTTCAGGGTCGCAAAATCTTTTGCTTTGCTAAGCGGAACGTCATCGGGCCGAACCGCTTCCTCGCTCGCTCCCAAGGTTCCGGGAATCGGCAACGGCAACGCCGGGCCTTGTGCGAAAGAAACCAAGGTCGGCACAAAGCGCGCGTCGGACAGGGCCGACAACCCCACTGGAAAATTCAGCAGCGCTTCGGGCAGATCATGCTGCGTTGCATGCACATCGGCGAGTAACGAACCGGCGTCGTCGGCGATACCCACATCAAGCTGCTCGCTCCGGTCGATCAGCGCGACAAGCCTTGGCAGCACAAGTTGATACAGCGAGGCTTCGGTCGCAATGACACGCTGCCCCTTGCTTCGTTGCAAAGGCGATTCCGGAAGACCTCTTTTGTCCGCATTCCGCTCCATGCGAATAACCGATTCGATGGTCAATGCGATGTTGAGCGGCTTGGCAGGAATGAATTGCATCAACTGCTTGGGAACCTTGATACCAAACAGCCGGTCATCCTGTGCCAACAAAGGTGCGCCAAACGACGCCAGCAATCCAGCTTTTAGAAAGTCGCGTTTGCGGTACCCGTTTCTACCCATCGAGTCGCTCCCAAGTCTTTCTTTTATCATGAAAGACTCGAGGCGTCGACTCAGTCGGTTATGCCGTCCCAGATACCTTTGAGCTTGTCGAAAAAGCCCGTGGATTGCGGGCATTCATCGCCAGTTTCGGTTTCCCGAAATTCACGCAGTATTTCCTTTTGCCGCGCCGACAACCGCGACGGCGTTTCGACATCGATCTGGATGACCATGTCGCCGCGCCCGCGCCCTTGCAGCACCGGCATCCCTGCCCCGCGCTGGCGCAGTTGCTTGCCAGACTGAATGCCTTCTGGGACAATTATGATATGCTCGGCACCATCGAGCCCTGGAATGCGGATTTCACCGCCCAATGCCGCGGTGGTGAAACTTACGGGCGCGCGGCAGAACAACGTCGTGCCATCGCGTTCGAATACCTTGTGGCGGGTAAGATGAATGAAGATATACAGGTCGCCGGCCGCCGCACCATGTGGCCCGGCCTCGCCCTTGCCGGCAACGCGGATGCGTGTGCCTTCATCGACGCCGGGAGGCACGTTGACCGAAATGGTCTTGCGCTCATCGACCCGGCCCTCTCCGCGACACACCTTACACGGATCTTCGATAACCTCACCGCGTCCATGACAGGTCGGACACGTTCGTTCGACCACGAAAAAGCCCTGCTGTGCGCGCACCTTGCCGTGTCCGGCACACAGGTTACACCGGCGCTTGCCTGATCCCGGGGTAGCGCCAGAGCCTTCACACGTTCCACACGCTGTCGCAACGTCGATGGTGATTTCGGCGTCCTTGCCATGAAATGCCTGGTCGAGAGAGATTTCGAGGTCGTAACGAAGGTCTGCGCCGCGTGCCGGACCCCGCTGACGACCGCCAAAGCCATCGCCAAAAAAGCTTTCGAATATGTCGGAAAAATCGCCAAAGCCGCCGGCACCCTGGCCACCGCCACCCATTCCGCCATTTTCAAACGCTGCCTTGCCGAAGCGGTCATAAGCAGCGCGCTTTTGCGGATCTTTCAGAACGTCGTAAGCTTCCGAAATCGCCTTGAACCTGGCCTCTGATTTATCGCAGCCAGGATTACGGTCGGGATGGCATTCCATCGCGATCCGGCGGTACGACGTCTTCAGCGTTTTTTCGTCTGCTGTGCGCTCGACTTCCAGCAATTCGTAATAATCAGCGTCAAGACTCATGGCCGACTAATCCTCCCGTATTCCGGCCGTCGCTGCGTTTCGGTAGGCGACGACCGGAAACTTCCAACATCAGTCTTTCTTGTCGTCTTCGACTTCAGAGAACTCAGCGTCGACGACATTCTCATCGGCTGGCGAGTCTTCTGCAGTTGGGCTTGGCGACGCCGCAGCCTGCTCTTCCTTGTAAATCGCTTCGCCGAGTTTCATCGCGACTTGGGCCAAGGCGGCTGCCTTGTCCTTCATCGATTCAGGCTCGCCGCCTTCGATGGCAGTTTTGGTTTCAGCGACAGCTGCTTCGATTTCCGACTTAAGTGCATCGTCGATCTTGTCGCCATGTTCCGACAACTGCTTTTCAGTGGTGTGGACAAGGCTCTCTGCGTTGTTCTTGGCTTCGGCTGCCTCACGGCGCTTCTTGTCTTCCTCGGCAAAAGCTTCGGCATCGCGGACCATCTGGTCGATATCGGCGTCGGACAATCCGCCCGATGCCTGGATTTTGATCTGCTGTTCCTTGCCAGTGCCCTTATCCTTTGCGGTAACGCTAACGAGGCCGTTGGCGTCGATGTCAAAGGTAACCTCAACCTGCGGCACGCCGCGAGGAGCTGGCGGGATTCCGACAAGGTCGAAATTGCCAAGCAGCTTGTTATCCGCCGCCATTTCACGCTCGCCCTGGAATACGCGGATGGTCACCGCATTCTGGTTGTCTTCAGCAGTTGAATAGACCTGACTCTTCTTGGTCGGGATCGTCGTGTTGCGATCAATCATGCGGGTAAATACACCGCCCAAGGTCTCGATGCCGAGCGACAATGGCGTCACGTCGAGCAGCAGCACGTCCTTAACGTCGCCCTGCAACACGCCTGCCTGAATGGCAGCGCCCATCGCGACGACTTCATCGGGGTTCACGCCGGTATGCGGCTCCTTGCCGAAAAAGGCTTTCACCACATCGCGGACCTTGGGCATACGGGTCATGCCGCCGACCATCACAACTTCGTCGATGGCATCAGCCTTTAGGCCAGCATCGGCCAAAGCCTTTTTGCAAGGCTCAAGCGTACGCTTGATCAGGTCATCGACAAGCTTTTCCAGGTCGGCACGGGTGATGGTTTTCACCAGATGCTTCGGACCATTCTGGTCAGCCGTGATGAACGGCAGATTGACCTCGGTCGTCTGCGTCGACGACAATTCGATCTTTGCCTTTTCAGCCGCTTCCTTCAAACGTTGCAACGCAAGCTTGTCTTTCGTCAGGTCAATACCTTCGGCTTTTTGAAAATCGTCGGCAAGAAACTGAACTAACTTGCTGTCGAAATCTTCACCGCCCAAGAAGGTGTCGCCATTGGTCGACTTCACCTCGAACACGCCGTCGCCGACTTCCAGGATAGAAATATCGAACGTCCCGCCGCCAAGGTCATAGACCGCGATGGTTTTGTTCTCGTCCTTGTCCATGCCATAAGCGAGCGCAGCAGCCGTCGGCTCGTTGATAATACGAAGCACCTCAAGGCCCGCGATCTGACCCGCATCCTTGGTTGCCTGACGCTGGGCATCGTTGAAATAGGCAGGAACGGTGATGACCGCCTGAGTAACGGTTTCGCCGAGATAGGCCTCTGCGGTTTCTTTCATTTTCTGCAAAATGAACGCCGAGATTTGCGACGGTGAATAATCTTCACCGCCTGCCTTGACCCAGGCGTCGCCATTCTTGCCCTTGACGATGCTGTAAGGAACTAGCTCGGTATCTTTCTTGGTAATCGGATCGTCGAAGCGGCGACCGATAAGGCGCTTCACAGCGAAGACCGTGCTTTCGGGATTGGTTACTGCCTGCCGTTTGGCGGGCTGCCCAATCAGGCGCTCGCCATCCTTGGCAAAGGCAACAATCGACGGCGTTGTGCGCGCGCCTTCCGCATTTTCAATGACCTTGGGCTTGCCGCCGTCCATGACCGCAACGCAGCTGTTTGTCGTGCCCAAGTCGATACCGATAACTTTAGCCATAAAAACTTACCCCGAAATTCTAAAATTGAACAATTGCCTGCCGCTTGCGGACCGGCCCTATCAGGCACCGGTATTTTCCGCAAAACGACACTGTAGCGGCGATATAGGTGCCAATTCGCTTGGCACAAGGCTTGCCCGCACCTAGATAAGCAAAAAGTGACGGCCTGCCCCGCTTTCGGACATTATGGCAGGCCCAGTAACATAAGGCAGAATATGACCCGGCAACACTTTACAGCATTCATGGTAGCGATGGCATTCATGCTTGGATCATGCGGTCCGACACCGCAGTTGAAAGTGAAAGAAGCGGTTCTGACTTTATCGCCGGTCGACAGCAACCCTTCAGGCTTTCATTTCAATGTTTATGGCGGACCCGAAGATGTCTATCTGCTCCGCGTCAGCACACCATCGGCGATCCGCACCGAAATGCACGACGTTAGTGTAGACCCGAAATCAGGCGCGGTTTCGATGACGCCGATGAGCCGCGTGCTGATCCCTTCCGGCAAAAAGGTAGAATTCAAACGCGGCGGCAAACATGTGATGATGTGGGGCGTAAACCTCATCCCGCGCAAATTGGGTGAGATTGAAACCGAGTTTCTATTTTCGAATAACGTTCGCATTCTGGTGAAGGCAAGGGTTCAGGAACTGGACGGCACCGACCCGGATGAGAAAAAGGCGATCGACGGTTAAGGCATGAAGTTATCCCGCATCTTCGTCGCCCCGAACGTGTTTTGAATACGCATGTTCGGGCCGCATCATTCGGGAAGACCGTTAACCGTACGCGAACGCGCGCTGGCGGAATCCGTTTTCGGAGCTGCCGTAGATTATCACATTATCCGCATCCACAACCGCAAATTCTGGTGGTTCCAGCCGCGCAAAGTGACGATGGCTCCAGACGGTCATCTGTGGTTCCATCCCAAGAACGACCTGTTCTGCGACGATTTCTGCGACCGCAACCTGGAACTGCAGGGGCTATTCATTCACGAACTCGTCCATGTGTGGCAGCACCAGAAAGGTATTTTCCTACCGCTAAGACGGCATCCGTTCAGCCGTTATGATTACAGCCTGAAACCCGGGTGGAAGCTGCACCAATATGGCATCGAGCAGCAGGCCGAAAT
>JANOPT010000147.1:0-3732 GCA_031421975.1 Sphingomonadales bacterium
GACCGATTTACGCAGCGATTGTAGTGCATCGTCAGGGCGACCGGATTCCAGCAGTATTTGACCGTAAAGTTCCAAGAAATAGGGGTCTTCGGGATTTTTGGCGATTAACGCGTCGGCGGCATCCAGCGCCTTTTGCGGATAAGCGGCTTTGTGCCAAGCATAAGCGCGGGCATAAAGCGCGGGGATGCTCTTGTCGCTTTCGGGATAGTCGCGGAACGTGTCTTTCGGTTCGGCAATGAAACCAGCCAGCTTTGCTTTAACGCGTTTGAAATCCGCCTCCCATTTGGCGTTCAGCGGCGTGTTCCATGCCGGGTCGGCTCGGTATGTATCCTCCAGCACCGTCACGCGCTCGCCCGACAGTGGGTGGGTACGATCATAGCTATCGGTCTGTGCGATGCCGAGACGGAATTCATAGTTTTGCAGCTTTTTGAAAAAACTGATTGAACCTTTGCCGGTAATCCCTGCCGAGGCGAGATAGCGCGCACCCGATGCATCCGCGACGCTTTCTTGAACGCGGCTGAACGCTAGAAATTTTCCAAGGGCTGCCTGTTGGCCAGCGGCTAGAACAGCCATGCCTGCTTCGCCAGCCCCGGCGGCTATGGCAGCAGCGGCAAGAACAAGGCTGATGATTGAAATGTTGCCCGCTGCCGATGCGCCTTCGCTATAGCGGATGACATGCCCGCCTTCGATATGGCCAAGCTCGTGCGCGATCACGCCTTGAACTTCATTGGCGGTGGTGGCGGTATTGATCAGGCCGGAATGGAGATAGACGGTCTGACCACCAGCTACGAACGCGTTGATAGATTTGTCGTTAATCAAGACGATCTCGACATTGGCGGGTTCCAACCCTGCGCCGCGGATGAGCGGTTCCGATATTTCTTTGAAAAACGCCTCAGTCTCTGCATCGCGCAAGATTGACTGGGCCATTGCGGGCTGCGTTACCAATGTCAGCGCAACGACGGATGCAACGATGCGGCGGGCTAATGCGCCGCTGGAAATGAAAAAGGCCATGCACGCGGCATGGCCCTTCACAGATGAACGCGCAATGAAGAAATTGCCGCGTTCGATGTAGCCGGGACTGTGACAGCCCCGGCTAAATTGGTTTACCCAAAGGTTCGCGACCACCAGCCGGCACGCGGCGGGCCGTCATTGGTTGTGTCTTCGGGCGGTGCTGATTTTGCAGCAGCGACATCGGACTTTGCAGTCGCCTTTTTGGCACGTGCTTTTGGCTTGGCTGCTTCTGGAGCAGGCGCCGCTTCCACAACTGGCTCGGCAACTGCCTCAACTTCTGCAGGGGCATCCGCCGTTTTGGCTTTACCACGCGCCCGGCTTTTGGGCTTAGGCGCGGGCGCTTCCTCGGTTGCTTCTACTTCAGCTGGGGCAGGAGCCTCAACTTCTGTGACGACATCCGCTGCTTTCACACGGCTACGACGTTTCGGCTTGGGCGTGTCGTCAACAGGAGCGGCTTCGGCTTCCTCGATAGGAGCCGCATCGGCGTTCACCTCTTCAACGGCCTCCGTTGCAGGCTTTCTGCCACCACGACGCGGACGGCGCGGTCTGCGGGCTTTGCCGTCGGTTTCTTCGCCTTCGACAGCTGGTTCAGTCACATCCGAAGTCTCGGTTGCCTCGGAAGCTTCGCCCTCTTGACCCTCTGGCTGTTCATCACGATCCTGATTGCGACCGCCGCGACGACCACGCCGACGACGCTTGCGCTTGCTACCGTCGCCACCATCTTCGCGAGGAGCGCGGGCTTCACGAGGCTCACGCGGTTCGCGGGCATCTTCGACTTCTTCTTCGTCAAAGATGTCGTCCTCGATATCGTCGATATCGTCGTCCATCTCGATAATCGGCGCCATAGGTTCGGGCTGTTCAGGGCGCGGTCCAGCGGCGGACACCACCATCTTTGCGCCCTCGACTTCGCCATTGGGCAGAACCGCAACTTCAACATGATAACGCGCTTCGATCTGCGCGAGTTCGGCGCGTTTGTTGTTGAGGATATAGATCGTCGCTTCTTGGCTGGCCTGCAGCGTGATTTGGCTGCCATGACCACGCGCCGATTCTTCCTCGATCAAACGCAGCGCCGACAGCGCCGATGATGATGCCGTGCGGACAAGTCCGGTGCCTTCGCAATGCGGGCAGACGCGGGTGGATGCTTCGAGAACGCCGGTGCGCAAACGCTGACGGCTCATTTCCATCAGGCCAAAGCTGGATATGCGGCCGACCTGAATGCGGGCGCGGTCGTGCTTCAACGCTTCTTTCATCGCACGCTCGACTTTGCGGGCGTTTGAATGATGGTCCATGTCGATGAAATCGATCACGACCAAGCCAGCCATATCGCGCAGGCGCAATTGACGAGCAATCTCGCGCGCGGCTTCCAAGTTCGTGGAAAGCGCAGTTTGCTCGATGCCGTGTTCTTTGGTCGAACGACCGGAGTTGATGTCGATGGAGACCAACGCCTCGGTCGGGTTTATAACGATATAGCCACCCGATTTCAGCTGGACGATCGGCTGATACATTGCATTCAGCTGATCCTCGACGCCGTAACGCTGAAACAGCGAAACGGGGTCGGCGTAATGCTGCACGCGCTTTGAATGGCTGGGCATCAACAGCTTCATAAAGTCCTTGGCGGCTTTATAGCCGTCGGGACCTTCGACGATCACGTCCTCAATATCCTTATTATAGATATCGCGGATTGCGCGTTTAATCAGGTCGCTGTCGGTGTGGATCAGCATCGGTGCCGCGCCAGACAATGTGCGCTCGCGCACTTCGTCCCAAAGACGGGCGAGATAATCAAAGTCGCGTTTGATTTCGGGTTTGGTACGGGCAAGGCCAGCGGTACGGATGATGCAGCCCATGGTGGCGGGCAGGTTCATGTCCGACACAATGGTCTTCAGCCGCTTGCGGTCACCCGCGCTGTGGATTTTCCGGCTGATGCCGCCGCCATGCGACGTGTTAGGCATCAATACGCAATAGCGGCCTGCAAGGCTAAGGTATGTGGTCAGCGCTGCGCCTTTGTTGCCGCGCTCTTCCTTCACCACTTGGACAAGCAAAACCTGACGGCGATGGACGACGTCTTGAATTTTATATCGGCGGCGCAGGTTCATGCGCTTTGTGCGGGCTTCGTCGCTGGCTTTAGGCGCACTGCTGCGTCCACCGCTGCCGCTTCCGCCCTTGCCGCGACGGCGGCGATTCCCACCACGCCCACCGCGATCACCTTCGCCTGGTTCTTCAGACGAAGCTTCGTCGTCGTGATGATCGTCGTCACCATTGGCATCAAGATCAGGCTCTTGGCCTTCGCTGATGTCGAACGTGTCGATGCGTTCGTCGCTGTCAACTTCGATGATATCGCTATCTTCGTCGTCGACCGCCTCGGATCGCATCAGATTGGAGGGTTCATCATCCTCTTCCTCTTCTTGCTCACGCAAAGCGGCTTCTTCGGCGGCAGCTTCGGCTTCTTCGGCTAGCAGGCGCTCACGGTCTTCGCGCGGGATCTGGTAATAATCGGGGTGGATTTCGCTAAACGCTAAAAACCCGTGGCGGTTGCCACCATAATCGATGAAGGCCGCTTGCAGCGACGGTTCAACGCGGGTTACTTTGGCGAGATAGATATTGCCTTTGAGCTGCTTGTGCTCGGCAGATTCGAAATCAAACTCCTCAATCCGGTTTCCTGTGACGACGGCTACCCGGGTTTCTTCCCGGTGCCGCGCATCGATTAGCATACGCGTGGTCATT
>JANOPT010000148.1:0-10901 GCA_031421975.1 Sphingomonadales bacterium
CCGCCGGGGCCAAGGCCCGGGCCCATCTGGCCCTTGCTTCCCTGACCGCTGCCTGCGTTTTCGCCCGAACCCGTGCTGCCGCCGCCGGGCAGTTTGGCAAGGTCCATCGCGTCGAATTCGGATTTGCTGACCTTGATGAAATCGGGACTGGGCGGTGGTGCCTTAACCGGGTTGACCGGGGGCAACAATGGCTTAGGCAGCGGCGGGTTGAAGTTGCGCTGCTGCTCTTTGGTCACGGGCGTTTGCGCGTCGGTTTTGTCGGAGGGCGCGGCGGACGATTCCGCCTCCAGTGAAAATGTGCTTAGACCTCTTTTGCCCGCTTCTGGCCCGGCCGACCGCATGCTCAGGCTTAATATGGCGACGATCAACAATGCCTCAAGCAACAGCGCGATGGCAAAGCCGATCCCTCGCCGCCGAAGCTCACTGGCCTCCCAATCTTTATCATCTGAATAGGCCATGCAACGGGCGTGACCTTTAGAGGGTGGTCGGGCCGTTGCAAGAGGGCTTGCGCTATGCTCCCGACGGCAAGCGCCTAAATTTGAACGAACCGCACTTTCAACCCGTCCTTTGGCTTTGGTATCGGCCAGGGCTGCCAATCGGGCGCATAGCCCTCGGCGACCTCGACGCGGACATTGGTCAGCAGATGGTGCATGAAAATCTTGACCTGCATATACGCGAAATGAAGGCCAAGACACATATGTGCGCCCCCGCCAAAGGGAACCCAGGCATATTTGTGGCGTGCCTTCACATTGTCCGGCGTAAAGCGCATGGGATCGAAGATTTCGGGCTGCTCCCAATATTCGGGCATCATGTGGACATAGGCCGGGCTGATGCTGACGGCGGTGCCAGCCGCTATGCGATAGCCCATGAATTCGAAATCCTTGACCGCCCGGCGCGGGATCGACGGTACCGGCGGGATCATCCGCAGCGATTCTTTGAAAGCATATTCGGTAAGTTCGAACCGGTCGAGCTGGTCAACGCTGATGACGCTGCCGGCCGGGGCAATGGCAAGACATTCGGCGCGTAATTTTTCCTGCCATTCGGGGTGCTTTGCCAGCAACCACACCATCGATGTCACCGACGACGTAATCGTGTCATGCGCTGCCATCATCAGGAAATTCATATGGTCGATCAGCTCGCCGTCAGTCATGTAGTTGCCGTCTTCACGTTTCGCACGGCAAAACTGGCTGAACATGTCCTGCCGGTTTTCGTTGCGGCGGCGCTCGGCAATTTGCGGACGGAAATAATCGATCAGATATTTGCGCCCGGCAACGCCCCTGCCCATTTGCGTAAAGGGTAATGGCGCACGAACGACGCCGACCGATGCCTGCACCATGTCGACAAAGGCCTTGTTGATCTTGTCCGCCTCTGGCCCCAGCGGGATGCCGAGAAAGCTGCTGGCGGCAACGTCCAGAGTGAGCTGCTTGATCGCCGGGTAAAAAAGCATGTCGCCGCGCCAGTCTTTCAGCTGTTCATTGAAAATGCGGTTCATGTCCTGAGTGTACGCGCGCATGGGTTCCGGCTTGAACGCGATGCCCAATGCCCGGCGGTCCATCCGGTGATGGTCGAAATCCATCAGCATCAATCCGCGTGGGAACAACAGGTTAAGGACCGGGCCCCAGCCTTGCTCGTTGGAAAAATATTTGTCGCGGTCGAACAGCATCAATTCATTGGCTTCTGCACCGACCAGGGAAATTGTCGGATTGCCAAAGGCGTTGGTGCGAAACACCTTGCCATAAGTGTTGACCATGTGCGCGCCATATCCCGGCGGGTCGCGCAATACGCGGAACGTGGTGCCGATAACCGGGGGGCCGTTTTCGCCCGGTATATGCGACAGATCGCCGATATTCTTGCGCGGAACCCAATGCGGGTTGGCAGCTTCGCTATGGGCAAGGGCCATGATCGTCAGTCCTGTTTAATTAGGCGGTTAAACGCTTATTGCCATTTATGTCAGTAGTCTGCAAGGCTCGCAACGCAGCCCCTTTCCTGAACGGCAGCAAACAACTGCATTCACTTACAATTCAACTCGGGAACCGTAATCGTGACAATATGGTTGGCCGGTCAGACGCCCAATCGTTCAAAGGCGAGGGGCGCCTTTGGCATCGGGGGTACAGCATATGATAAATTTCAACCGCAAGGCTTTTTTCAGGATCGCGGCGCTGGCCACGGCGGGTATTGCCGTGTCGGGCTGCACATATGACGTGGGCCTGGGTTACGCCAGCGACAACTATTATAACGATGGCTATTATAATGATGGCTATAATTGTGATCCCTATGGCGGATATGATAATTATTATCAGTGCGATTATGGCCAGGGTTTTATCGATATCGGCTATGGTGGCGGCTGGTATGACAGCTTCTGGTATCCTGGCTACGGTTTCTATCTGTTCGATAATATAGGCAGACGATATCCCATGCGCGACCATCACCGGCGCTATTGGGGCGAACGCCGCCATTATTGGTATCGCGAAAATCGCGGGCGGAATCATGACGGGCGCCATCATGACAGGCCACGGCATCAGGGTCGTCGGCATGATCATAACAACAACGCAGCGCCAGGGACAACGGGTTGGCCAGAGCGCAATGGCGGCCGGGTTCACGATGGCGACGACGATCGGCGCGGTCGTGATGAAGGCCGACGCGGCCGCAACGGCCAATGGCCCGGCGGCGATAACAGAGGCGGCGATAACAGAGGTGGTGATGGTCAAGGCGCTGTTAAGGTGCCAGCGCCAAACCCCGATGCGACGCAACGCCCGGGCCGTGGCCGCCAACGCGATGAAGGCTATGGCCGCATTCCTGTGAATCCTCGCAATGACGACGGCGCCAACGCGCTGCCGCCGCGACAGCAGCGCGAACGCGGTGAACGTGGCGAACGCCCGCGTAACCGGATCGATCCGGGCCGAGGCCCTGACCAGGTTCGTCCGCCCCGCCAGCCGCTACCGCAATCGGCCCCTGCCATAACCAATCCATCGGGTCCGTCGGTTCAGCGCGATGTTGCCCCGAGAAGAGAGCGCAAGACGCCGGTACTGAAAAACTGGAAAAACGATGATATTTTGCGCGACGAATAAGGCGTTCAGAAAAAAGCGGCCGTGCCGGGGGGCTTGGCACGGCCGCTAAACGCGCGGGACCAGAGATTGTCGGCGCGAATGGGAAATTAATATCAATTCTGCGAAAACGACGTCCGCTTTCCCAGGCGCCGGGCCTCTATGGCTTCGTCGGCGACTTGAGTCATGTAATCGAGTTGATCGAACCGGGCCTGGCGGCGGGCGGTCGGCGTCATATTGGAAATGCCCGTCACCAGATCAGCGGGATCATGACCGGTAATCCCGATAACCAGCGCCAGAAATATCGACGCGAATGCCAGCGATGTAAACACGACAAGCGCAGCATCCGGTGACATATTTCCTCCATTTAGGTATGTCGGCATCGCCTGGACGGCCGACTTTCAAGAATCTGTAAAGCGAATGTGGCCGAGGAAGGTAAGCGCGAGGTTCATGACAAGGGTAAACAAAAGATTAAGGGCCAACCGCCCACTTCCGCACATGAGGGAAAGCGGATGCTCCGGAAATATATCTGCCCTTGCGACAAGCAACCAGCGATGAGATATCAGCTTAACAGTGACTTGCAGAAGGCATGGATAGCAGGTAACCCGTGTCTGTCCCAATTGGGTGGTTCGATTATAATCCGACGCCTCAACCATATCATATTTGGAATATAATAAGTGAATGTAGCGGGTAAGGCAGGTAGTCGCTTTGTCGGTACCGGTGCGATAAGCTTACGGGTTCAGCATGTTGCCGTTGCGACTTTTTTGCTATTTTGTGTGGTCGGTGGCGGCACCTCGCGGAACGACGCGTTGTCGCAACCATTTATCTGGATCGCCGCAATCTTCTGCATCATGGCCAGCATTTATGTGGCGACCAGGTCCGATCTGGCTCGTGTAAAAGTCCCTCTGATTTTCACCGGGCTTTGCGCGATACTGGCTGGCGTGCATCTGCTGCCATTACCGCCGGTCATGTGGACGGCGTTGCCGGGGCGCGAATTATACGCCCAACTTTCGGCAACAGCAGGAATCGATC
Source organism: Sphingomonadales bacterium (assembly GCA_031421975.1). GTDB lineage: Bacteria > Pseudomonadota > Alphaproteobacteria > Sphingomonadales > Sphingomonadaceae > Sphingorhabdus_B. The sequence goes on from JANOPT010000148.1 coordinate 4,077, forward strand.
CGCCCTGGCGTCCGCTGTCCGTCGTGCCCGACTTCACCTGGTCATCCCTGCTGTCGTTGCTGCCTGTCCTGGCCGTCATATTGGCCTACGCGACAACCACGAAACCCGTTCGCGGGTTGTTTCCTGCCGGGGTGTTGTGCGTGTGTGTGGGCAGCGCGATACTGGCGTTGGCGCAGCTTGGTAGTGGCGATGGCGGCATGCTTCGTCACTATACAGTTGCCAATCAGGACTTCGCCATCGGCTTATTTGCGAACCGCAACCATCAAGCGGTGCTGCTGGCGCTCGCAATTCCGCTTGTTGTCATTGTATCGAGGCTGTCCAATCATAAACGGATTTCGAAAAATGCATTGTGGATCAGCTTGTCCGTGATTCTCTTTCTTGTCCCCATGATCCTGGTCACGGGCGCACGGATCGGGCTGGTCTTGGGCACCTATGGGTTGATCGTTGCGGCATTTCTGGCGCGCACGCCATTGTCCGCTCGAGCTGGTCCGGCAAAACAGGCGACGCCGTCGGGAATTCGTCGGTTTGTCGCGCCAATAGCGACAATCGGGATAATTGCATTCACGCTGCTGTTCGCGCGCGCGGTCGCTGTCGACCGGCTATTCGCCTTTGATGCAGACCAGGAACTCAGGTTCAAATTAATCCAGCCGCTCACCGGAATGCTCGTTGAATTTTTCCCGTTTGGCAGCGGTCTGGGTTCGTTCGAGCCGGTTTTCCGGCAATATGAGCCCTTTGCGCTGCTCAGGCCCGGCTATGTCAATCAGGCGCATAATGACCTGCTTCAACTGGGAATCGAGGGTGGCTTGCCCGCGCTGCTGCTGTTGGCTGCACTGGTCATCTGGCTAGTGCTGGCAAACGTCAGATTATGGAAACCGGTAAAGCGCTACGCGGATTCGAGGGTGATGCTGGGCCGATATGCTGCGGCAATAGCGCCGGCAATGCTGGTCGCAAGCCTGGTCGATTATCCGTTAAGAACGCCCCTGATGGCGGTCATTTTCGTTATTCTGCTGCTGTGGGTGCATGATGCATTGCAAAATGCGCGCGCTGCCCAGGATAATGGAGCGCCGATATGACGCCTTTACGAGATGGCATCGAAGCGGTAACAGCCGCAGTTCACGTCGCAAACACCTTAAAACCTGCCTTCAACCGGTTATCTATCCAGGCTGTGCAATGCATGTTTAGATACAACAGATACTTCACTGATGCGCCATCCGGACTGGCGCGGAAAATTTATGGAATGGGTCAATGGAATTAAAAAACCGCGCTGCGGCTGGGGATTTTACGGGGCGCCCTGACCAGTTAGCGCCCGATGCGTCAGGGATTGGTCCGAATCAGACGATCGAACCCGTCGCACGGACGCCATGGCTGACCCAATATCTCAGAATCGCGTTGCGCTGGAAATGGGTGATTGCAAGCGCGATCGCCATTGCGCTGGTCAGTTCCCTGATCATTACCTTGCTGATGACGCCGCAGTATACCGCCGTTTCCACCATCGAGATCGCGCGTGAACAGGATAAGATCGTCAAGGTTGAGGGCGTTGAGCAGGATAGCAACAGCGCCAACCTCGAATTTTATCAAACCCAATATGGCTTGCTTCAGGCATCGTCGCTGGCACAGCGCGTCGCCATCGCTTTGCGACTGGTCGACAATGAACAGTTTTTCGATCAATTCGGCGTAGTCCCCGAAGGTGCCAACACGGTGGCGTCGAACGGCGTCCTTGGTCCCAAGGGTCGGGACAAGCGCATCTTGCAAGCCGGCGAAATTTTGCTCGACAACATAGATGTCTCGCCGGTGCGCGGATCCAGCCTTGTAGAAATCCGGTTTACCAGCCCGGATCGGAAAATGGCCGCTCAGGTTGCCAATATGTGGTCGAAGAACTTCATCGAATCCAATCTGGAGCGCCGGTTCGAAGCCACGTCCTATGCACGTAAGTTTCTGGAAGACCGCCTCGCTTCGTTGCAGGGCAGGCTGGAAGAATCCGAGCGGCTGCTGGTCGGCTATGCCGCGAGCCAGCGCATTATCAGCGTGCCCGTCACGGGGTCATCCGGCACGTCTTCGACCGAACGCACGATTTTGGCGGACGACCTTTCGGCCCTGAATACCGAGCTTTCGATCGCGACGGCAGATCGCATTCGGGCGCAAAGCAGAATAAATCGCGCTACGCGTTCGGGGGGCAACAGCGCCGAAGCGCTAGGCAATTCGGCCATTACCGGCTTGCGGCAGAAACGGGCCGAAGTCGCCGCCGAATATGCCAAGCTGATGAGTCAGTTCGAAGCGGAATATCCACCGGCGAAAGCGGTCGAATCGCAGCTTCGGGAACTTGACCGCAGCCTGTTGAGAGAAGAACGGCGTGTCGGCGAAACCTTGCAGGCGTCTTACGCGCAAAGCGTCGATCGCGAGCAGGCGTTGCAGTCGCGCGTAGACGCGCTGAAAAACAGCTTCATCGATCAGCGCCGACGCTCGATCCAGTATAATATCTATCAGCGCGAGGTCGATACCAACCGTCAGCTGTATGAAGGCCTGTTGCAACGGTACAAGGAAATCGGCGTTGCGGGCGGCGTTGGTACCAATAACGTCTCCGTCGTCGATGCTGCTGCAGTCCCGGAAAAGCCGTCCAGCCCGCGGCTTGCCCTCAACCTGTTATTGGCTCTGTTGGCCGGGTCGATAATCGGAACCGCCTGCGCGCTGGGTCTGGAGCAGATTGACGAGGCGATATCCGATCCGGCACAGGTGGCAAGCGCGCTGAATCTGCCGCTGCTCGGTACCGTGCCAAAGACCTATGATGATGACCTTCGCGATGCGCTGGCAGACCGCAAGTCGCCCATGGTCGAGGCCTATATATCGGTACAGACAAATCTGGAATTTTCGACCAACCATGGCATGCCGCGGTCGTTCATGGTTACAAGCACGCGACCTGCGGAGGGTAAATCGACCACGGCCTATGCTTTGGCCCATTCGCTCGCGCGCTCGAAACGGAAAGTCGTTTTGATCGATGGCGATATGCGTTCGCCATCCGTCCATGGTCTTTTCGGCCTTAAAAATGCCTACGGTTTAAGCAATTACCTTGCCGGCAATGATGAGGTTGCAACGTTGCCGACGCCGTCGACGGTGGCCGGCCTCGATATCATCGTCGCAGGCCAAACCCCGCCTAACGCCGCAGAACTGCTGACAGGGGACCGGTTAAGTATCCTGATTCAACATCTGCTGAAAATTTACGACCATGTGGTGATCGATTCCCCTCCGGTGATGGGCCTTGCCGATGCGCCGTTGATTGCGAGTAAAGTCGAAGGCGCGATCTACGCAATCGAATCACATGGCATTCGATCGAGCCTGGTCAAAACGGCGCTCGGACGATTACGATCGGCTAATGTTCGAATCTTCGGTGCCGTGCTTACGAAGTTTGACTCCAAACGTGCTCATTACGGCTATGGCTATGAATATGGCTATGGTTACGGCGGACGGGATGCCGCCGACGATACATAATCGGGCAATCGCTACAGGTAGATATGATTATAAGCCCACCGAAATTGAAGACGCTACTCATCATGTTGGCGGGTGCAGCATTGTGCGGGCTGGCCCTATGGGTGGGGCTTGCAAATGTCGCACGGTCTTTGCCGCCACAGACATTTGGAAATTCAGAGTTTAACGATGCGCGGCTGCTTGCCCGTAAATCAGAGATGATATTGATATCATCGCAACAACCGCCCGCAATCGCCCTTGCCGCAGATTATGCGAAACGCGCGCTGATCAAAGACCCGACCGTTGTTTCGGCGGTTCGGACGTTGGCGGCCTTGAGCGAATTGAAGAAGGACGATGCCCGCGCTCTGAAATTGATGCGCTACGCGCAAAAGATGTCGCGCCGCGATTTTGCCACGCATTACTGGTTTATCGATTATGAGGCTAATCAGAACAATGTCGCTGGCGCGCTTGAACATTATGATGCGGCATTGCGGACTTCGCGAGCGGCCGAGCCGATATTGATGCCGATATTGTTGAGTGCACTGGATGATCGCGCCGCTGCACAAGAGCTGATTGATCCACTTGCCGATATACTCGCGCGCCGACCGGCATGGGCAGACCGTTTCGTAACGCGCAGCCACAGCGAAGTTCAATCGACTGCGACATTGATGCAACTTGCCATGACGCTGAGACAAAAAGGCTATGCTATAAACCCGGCGTCGAAACAGGTCCTGATTAACCGGGCGGTTGCCGACGATCTATATCTGGATGCCCTTCGCCTGAGCGCCAGGCCCAAACACAATGATTTCGTCTATAATCAGAATTTCAGCCTGGAGCCGACGTACCCGCCGTTCGATTGGGTTTTAAGTACCGATCCAAATTTGAATTCCGAACGCGTCAGCAAGGATGAAACCGGCCGAAACTATATTCTCAATCTGGTGGCGGGCAGCGGTCGTTCGGGCATCCTGGCTAAACAATTATTGCTGTTGGCGCCCGGAACATATGATCTCAAGGCGCGCGTTTCCAATGTTCCTGCGGATATTGCGGACCGCCCGTTTTTAACATTACGGTGCGCGTCAGGCACAAAGACCGCCTTTGCCACCAATGATTTTCCGCAAGCAGGTGAAGCGCCGACGGATTTTGGTTTTACCTTTCGCGTGCCCCAGCCCGACTGTGTTGCCCAATGGCTTGAAATATCGGCTAAAGCTTCGAACCAGATCGGGGGAACGCAATCCTATCTGGAATCCATCCGCATTTCTCGCGCGGCCCAACCCAGTTGACCGCGCCGACGCCGTCCATCGCATCGACACTGCCCGCACATTCGGCCGGCACAGAAATGGAATTCCCATGCGCCTTTTCCTGATAACATCCTGCCCCGCCATAGCGCGCTTGGCGGTTGCCAATGATGTCGACCGTATTTTCGTCGACCTGGAGACAATTGGAAAAGCGGAGCGTCAGGGGCATCTCGACACCGTCATGAGCAAACATTCGATTGCCGACATCATCGACGTGAGAGCATCGATCGGCGCAGCGACGCTCATGGTCCGGGTAAATCCGATCCATCAGGATAGTGCCGCCGAAATCGACGCCGCGATTGCCGCTGGTGCCGATGTGTTGATGCTGCCGATGTTTCGGCGCATCGACGATGTGGTCGCCTTTGCTGCTATGGTGAACCGGCGTGCATCGATCAATCTTTTGGTCGAAACCGCCGATGCGGTCGGTATATTGCGCGACGCGATTCAGGTACCCGGCGTCGATGAAGTGCATATCGGCTTGAACGACCTGACGCTGGACATGGGCCTGACGTTCATGTTCGAACCTTTATTCAATGGACAGGTCGAGGCGATGGCCGACATATTGCGCGCCGCCGGGATGCCATTCGGCATAGGGGGCGTTGCCAGGGTCGGTGAAGGCATATTGCCTGCCGAACGGGTTTTGTCGGAACATGCGCGCCTTGGATCCAACGCTGCAATCTTGTCGAGAACATTCCACCGTCAGGCAACGTCAGCCGAAGAAATCGAGAGCAGCATGGATTTCGGCCTGGAAATCGGGAAGTTGCGCGACGCCTACCGGGATAGCTGCAACGCATCGGCGAACGACCTGGAATCGAACCGCCTGGAATCTGCTGAAATCGTGTCATCTATTGTCGCGTCCATGCGAGGAAACGCTAAAGTCGCGGTATAAATGAAACATCTCGGCAGGCCCAATCTTTCATCATTAACGGCCGCCATCGGCGGGACAACTTTGGTCCTGGCGACAGGATTATTGCTTGGCCGGGTGTCGGGCGTGGTGAGAGAATTGATGCTGGCCGCCCGGCTGGGTACATCCGCCGCCGCAGATTATGCCGTCGTTTTGATGTCGCTACCTGACCTGCTCGCCAACATATTGATCGCAGGCGGCCTAAGTGCCGTGCTCGTGCCACGGTTCAAACAGCTCGATACAGCGGCGGGTGTCAAACTGTTCTGGAAAGCATTTTCCATCATTCTGGCGGTTTTCAGTATCATCGGGCTGATATGCTTCCTTAGTCCCGATGCGGTATTTCTCATTTTTGCGCCAGGGATTTCCATGCCACGCGGCTTGTTAAGCCCGGCATCCATGGCCTTTATCGCCGCTGCCATCCCGTTATCGGCGCTTGCCGGAGTGTCCGGTTCCTATCTGAATGCATCGCAGCGCTATCTGATGGCGGGACTTGGCACCTTGTTTTTTAACATCGCGATCATTGCAGCATTATATGTCGGCAGCGCCGCCCAATCCATTTTCTGGTACATCGCGCTTGGCGTGGGCGCAGGCGCGACGTTGCGACTGGCCTCTCAGCTTGTAGCGATGCCCGCCATTGTCTGGCGCGTGCCAGCGCCTGAAACGCCCGTCATTGCCATGCCCTGGCGCGCGTTTTTTGCCGCAGTGGCAGCGACCACGCTGACGCTGATTGTGCCAAACCTGATCCGCGCGGCGGCGTCGTTCACGGGCACAGGCGCCATCGCGTCGTTAAATTATGCCCAGAAACTGGTCGAATTGCCGACGGCGGTTCTGCTGAGCGCTGTCACCACGATAACGCTTACGCAGGTCAGCGGTGTCTTTGCCAAAGACGGAATCGAACCCGCGCGCCTCGCACTGTCCCGAAAACTTCGGCTTTCGCTGAACCTGGCGATATTTGCGACGGCCGGATCCGTTTTGTTTACGCAGCCAATCGTGGACTTTGCCTTTGGTTATGGCGCGATGACGCCCGCAGGAATCGCGTCGGTGGGTGCGTTATTCCAAATCGGGTCGTTGGGTTTGCCGGCCATAGCATTGAGTTTGATGCTTTCGGCGTATCTGAACGCCACCAACCGGACATCGCTGGTTCTGCGGATGACCGTTATCGCCGTC
>JANOPT010000149.1:0-8512 GCA_031421975.1 Sphingomonadales bacterium
TATATAGCGCTTCCAATTCCTGCAAAGCCCGAACAATCTGGCAGCGCCAAGCAACCTAGAATCGAACACACCCATGCCAGCTATCGCAATCCCCGGCCCCGAAGGCCGTCTCGAAGCCCGTTTCTCGCCACCGCCGCGCCCGCGTGCACCCGTTGCGATGATTCTGCACCCGCACCCACAGGCAGGCGGGACCATGAACGACCGGATCACGCAGCAGCTTTATAAGACCTTTGTGGCGCGCGGTTTCGGCGTTTTGCGCTTTAACTTTCGCGGCGTCGGACGCAGCGAAGGCGAATTTGACAATGGCATCGGTGAGCTGTCCGATGCGGCATCGGCGCTCGACTGGGTGCAAAGCTTCCACCCCGAAGCATCGACCACCTGGATCGCAGGCTTCAGCTTTGGCGCATGGATTGGCATGCAGCTTTTGATGCGACGTCCCGAAATCCGCGGGTTCATTTCGGTTTCGCCGCCCGCCAACATGTATGATTTCAGCTTCCTCGCGCCTTGCCCTTCATCGGGTATCATCATTCAGGGCGTTAATGATGAAGTCGTAAACCCCAATGCCGTGCAAAAGCTGGTCGACAAGCTTCGCACGCAGCGGCACATCACGATCCACCACGACGAAATTCCCCGCGCGAACCATTTTTATGAAAATGAAATGGATATGCTGATGGCGTCCGTGAACGGCTATCTCGATTTCCGGCTGGACCCGAATTCGCCGATCAAGTGACTAAGGTCACTTGCCCGACGGAGCCTGCGGGTTCGCCGATCAAGTGACTAAGGTAACTTGCCCGACGGAGCCTGCGGGTTCGCCGATTAAGTGAATTTGGCGCTCACCTTCGGTGAGCAAGGCGCGAAGGAACGAAGGCGCGAAGATTTAAGTCAATTGTCACGGCGTTGCGCGCTCGACATCTTTGCGCCTTTCCCGCCTACAGGCGGGCCACACTTCTACTTCGCTTCGCCAGTTACTAGCGATTGCCCTTTTTTGTCGGGGACAACCCAAATCGCGATATTGGCGAAAATCACCAGCGCCGCGATGACCATAAGCCACATCTGCTTACCGACGCCGTCGCTTCGCCAGCGCTTCCATGCGCCCCATAATAGCAGGACAGCAGCGAAGGTCGCGATGGAGAGGATCAGGTTGGCCATAGGTCCTGCATAAAGGTCGTGGATAAGCCGCGCAATCGGGCAAATATGGCATGGCGTTTTGGTGCCTACTCACATAGAGGGGGCGCATTCCGACTCATGCAGGATATGCCGTGCGTATCGCGATTGCCTCAGATCATGCCGCCCTTGCGCTGAAAGCCGCGCTGGTTGAGCATTTGCGCGGGTCGGGACATGACGTCGAAGACCTTGGCCCGTTCGATGAAAGCTCGGTCGATTATCCCGATTATGGCTATATGCTTGCTGCTGCGATTGCGTCGGGCGCAGCGGAGCGCGGCGTTGCATTATGCGGGTCAGGCATCGGCATCTCGATTGCGGTCAACCGCAACCCCGCCGCCCGCGCCGCGCTGGTTTCGGAACCGCTATCGGCAAAACTTGCGCGCGAGCATAATGACGCGAACGTCATTGCGATGGGTGCGCGTTTAACCGGTATCGACATGGCGAAGGCCTGCTTAGATACTTTCCTGTCCACTGATTTCGCCGGTGACCGCCACCAACGCCGCGTCGATAAACTTTCCAATCCCAGCTAAGCCAAGGAACCCGTATGAGCAGCCAACCCGCCAACGACTTATCCGATGTCCAGCCAGACGGCTTCTTCACGCGCGGCCTTGCTGAAACGGATGCGGAAGTATTTGCAGGCTTGACCCACGAACTGGACCGCGAGCAAAATCAGATCGAACTGATCGCGTCAGAAAATATCGTGTCGAAGGCAGTGCTTGAGGCTCAAGGTTCCGTCTTCACCAACAAATATGCCGAGGGCTATCCGGGGAAGCGTTACTATCAAGGTTGCGCGCCGTCGGACGAAGTCGAAACACTGGCAATCGAACGCGCCAAAAAATTGTTCAACGCCGGTTTTGCCAATGTGCAGCCGCATTCCGGTGCACAGGCCAATGGCGCCGTGATGCTGGCGTTGACCAAGCCGGGCGACACAATATTGGGCATGAGCCTTGATGCAGGCGGGCACCTGACGCATGGCGCAAAGGCGTCGATGTCCGGCAAATGGTTCAACGCCGTGCAATATGGCGTCAACGCCGACACCCATTTGATCGATTTTGACCAGGTCGAAAGACTAGCGAAAGAGCACCGCCCGACGATCATTATTGCTGGTGGCTCGGCCTATCCGCGGATCATCGATTTCGCCAGGTTCCGCGCAATCGCCGATGAAGTTGGTGCCACCTTCTTCGTCGATATGGCGCATTTTGCCGGACTGGTTGCTGGCGGCGTTCATCCCAATCCATTGGAGCACGCCCATGTCGTGACCAACACCACGCACAAAACGCTACGCGGCCCTCGCGGCGGCATGATCATGACCAATGATGAGGCAATCGCAAAAAAGATTAACTCGGCCGTATTCCCCGGTCTTCAGGGCGGACCATTGATGCACGTCATTGCGGCCAAAGCTGTCGCTTTTGGTGAAGCTTTGCGTCCCGATTTCAAGACCTATGCCGCTGCGACAATCGAAAATGCCAAGGTTCTGGCGGCGACGCTGAACGAGCGCGGAGCCAATCTGGTTTCGGGTGGAACTGACACCCATCTTGCGCTAGTTGATCTTACGCCGCTCGGCGTCACCGGCCGCGACGCCGACGAAGCGCTCGAGCGCGCGGCTATTACCTGCAACAAAAACGGCATTCCCAACGATCCACTCCCGCCGGTCAAGACCAGCGGCATTCGCGTCGGATCGCCTGCAGGCACCACACGCGGATTCGGCCCGGCCGAGTTCCGTGAGATTGGCCATATGATTGCCGATGTCCTCGAAGGCTTGCGCCAAAAGGGCGAGCATGGCGACCAGGCGGTCGAAGCCGAGGTGCGTTTGCGGGTCCGCGAATTGTGCGCGCGCTTCCCAATCTATCCCTCTTGAACTATACAGGTGACTTACCCATCTAATACACAGAAGGGAATTTGACCATGGGATACTGTAACGAGTGCGACGCTGAATATAGCGAAGGCGCAAAATTCTGCCCGCAATGCGGGTCGAAAACACCTGAGCAGCGCGCCGCTGAGAGCATTCCGAACCAAGCCAAACATTATGTTGGCGAAGCAGCGGATGAATTATGGGGCGCGACCAAAGACGCGTTCCATACCGGCAAGCATCTGGCCGATCAGGATACGGTGAAAAAGGTTGCCGGCGGCGCGGCCATTGGTGCAGCGGCGGCGGTTATTGCGCCGATCGGGCTTGCGACTGGCGCATTAATCGGCGCGGGTATCGTCGCCTACCGTCATGTGAACAAGAAAAAGAACCAGGAAAACAAATAGTTGCGCTGCCCTTTTTGCGGACATGATGACAGTCAGGTAAAGGACAGCCGTCCGACCGAGGACAATGCAGCCATTCGGCGACGGCGGCAGTGCGAGGCTTGTGCCGGGCGCTTTACAACATTCGAACGCATCCAGTTACGCGAACTGACCGTCGTGAAATCGGATGGCAAGCGCGAACCATTCGAGCGGGAAAAGCTTGAGCGGTCGCTTTCCGTGGCGTGCCGCAAACGGCCAGTGGACGCTGCACAGATTGAAAAGCTTGCATCGGGCATCCAGCGTCAGCTTGAAACGCTGGGCGAAAGCGAGATCGAGTCAAAACGCATAGGTGAGTTCGTTATGGACGGCCTGAAAGGCCTTGATGCCGTGGCCTATATCCGCTTTGCCAGCGTCTATAAGGAATTCACCGAAGCCAAGGATTTTGAGGATTTCGCCGGGAGCGTGGCCGAAGCGGCGCAAAAATGAGTTCTCCCCCCATCATCATCCTTATCCGCCCGCAATTGGGCGAAAATATCGGCAAGGCGGCGCGGGCCATGCTCAATTTCGGACTGACGGAAATGCGGCTGGTCGCACCGCGCGATGGCTGGCCAAATCCTTCGGCTGGTCCGGCAGCTTCGGGCGCCGACGTCGTTCTTGCCAACGCGAAAGTTTTTGAGACGCTCGCGGAGGCCACAGCGGATATAAATCACATTTATGCGACGACCGTGCGAAAGCGTGGCGTTACGAAGCCTGTCATTACGCCGGAGACCGCAGCGCACGAAGCGCTCCAGAACGAGGGCCTAAGCGCAATTTTGTTCGGGGCAGAACGGTCTGGCTTGGACAGTGATGAGGTTACGGTAGCCAGAGCGATCATCACGGTTCCGATCAACCCGGAGTTCGGCTCGCTCAATCTGGCGCAAGCGGTCATCTTGTGCGCGTACGAATGGTCGAAAACACAGTCACTCGCCAGTCCGCCCAAGACAGAGCTCGATCCTCCCGCGTCGCAGTTCGAGCTTGATGGTCTGATCGAGCAGCTTGATGGCATGTTGCAGCCGCTCGGCTATTTCACGCCCATCGACCGCTCGCCTGTTACCCGGCGCACGCTGCGAAATTTGCTGACGAAGCCGGCCTGGAATGCGCTTGAGGTTCGCACCTTACGCGGCGTCCTGACCACTTTGGCCAGGCATCGCCGGACCATCGATTAGGCGCCTTTGTTTCGTATATCCCACTGTTCGAATTCGTACGCGATGGATGCTTCGACCAGTTGTTCCCAAAAATCGGCGACCAAGCTAGTCAATACGCCCATTTCTTCGGCCAGCCCCACCGCGTTGGCGATAACGTCGCGTTTACGCGATTCGTCCCGCACCGCATCACGATCTGATTTTATGCGGGCGGCCGCATCCATATAGGCAAAGCGTTTGGCCAACAACGCGACCAGTGCGGCATCGACCGCGTCGACCCCGGCTCGCACGTCCTGCATATTGGAGCAATCGTCGGGATTTTTTGTCGATACCTGGCTGTGCATGGCAGCGCCATTAAGGTTCAGCGCGGCCAAAGTCGAGGGGGATGTTGACATGTTGCACCCTTGCCTCCATAGGCGCGCCTTCGCAATTGACCCTGCACCCCGGTGAAGCAGGTGTCCGGCCCATCCAGCATGGGTCGCGCGGTACCGGGAGTAACACTGACCCCTCCCGAACATTGGGAACCGGTTTTCGGATAAGAGGGGTTGGCAACGTAAGTAGCAAATTGGAGACACGACATGTCGATGCGCAAAAGCTCGAAGTATAAACTTGACCGCCGGATGGGTGAAAACATCTGGGGTCGCCCCAAATCTCCCGTCAACAAGCGCGAATATGGTCCCGGCCAGCATGGTCAGCGCCGCAAGGGCAAGCTGTCCGATTATGGCATCCAGCTGCGCGCTAAGCAGAAACTCAAGGGCTATTATGGCGACGTGACCGAAAAGCAGTTCAAGCGTGCTTATCAGGAAGCCAGCAACATGAAGGGCGATACGTCGCAGAACCTTATCGGTCTGCTTGAGCGCCGCCTCGACATGGTTGTCTATCGCGCCAAGTTTGCCCCGACCATTTTTGCTGCACGCCAGATCGTCAGCCACGGCCACATCCGCGTCAATGGCGTGAAGTGCAACATCGCCAGCCGCCAGGTTGCTGTCGGTGACGTCATCAGCCTTGGTAACAAAGCCAAGGAAATGGCACTCGTCATCGAAGCACAGGGCCTCGCCGAACGCGATATTCCCGAATATGTTGCCGTTGATGGCAATGACAAGGTGACCTTTGCGCGCATTCCGACGCTCGACGAAGTGCCTTACCCGGTAAAGATGGAGCCGAACCTGGTCGTCGAATTCTATTCGCGCTGATTGCGGTTTCTACCAAATAGAGAGGCGGTCCTTTGCGGCCGCCTTTTTTTTGTGCCTGGCTGCGAACGGCCAAAGTCAGAATAATGCAGAATTTTCTCCGCACAGCGGATTGTCGAGACGGGTCGGCACCGGCATGGAGGACAGCCGAGGCTCAACCCAGCGCCGTGCCAGCGCAATATCGCCTGCCAAGGCCAGACGCGCTTCGGCTACTCGAGCCTTACGCCGCGAATTATCAAACGCGGCACCCGGATTTTTGGCGTAGGTAGCGAACAGATCGCCCGAAACAATTTTCTGCACCTCTTCGTCATCGATGGGGCATTCGAAGTAATCCGACGACGTTTTCAAACTCAATGCTGGTTGGTCAAAGAGCGTATTTGCATCGAGACTGCGGGTGCCGGGATATGTCTCCAGCGCGCGGGAATATAGGCGTATTTGATACAGCCACAGGCCAGCCGCTTTTTCGGCATTGTCGAGCTTGTCCAGCGGGCCTATTTCGGGATGGTCGCCAAGCCGGATCTCCGCGCTGACGTAGTCCACCCATTTGCGATGGCTTGGACTTCGCAAAATAGCCGTCAAGTAATCCTCAAGGCCAAAATGGAGGAATATCGCTTTGGGCGATGGCGACCGCTCCAGCAGATCGGGTATAATCCCATTTACCGGCACATTGGCTTTAACGATCACGGCTTGATCGGCAGCGTAGCGACGATCAAGCATGGCAATCGCTAGCCCTAGCCGATCTTGGGGCACCGGTTCACGATCGACGGTCGCACCGGCGGCAACGCCCAACGCGCGAAGCGTCATCGGTTCACGGATAACCAGATTTTCTCCGGCCCTGTCCAGCGCACGGGACAGCAACGTCGACCCGGTATGCGCCATATGAAATATCCAGCCGATGTCAGGCGCCGGGATATGTCGGTGCAGCATCGCAGCAAATAATGGCGGCAGCGGTACCCGGATCATCTGTTGCTGAAGCGGCTTTATCCGTGCATCGAAAAAGATTGATCGAGCGTAGCTTGCCCGATCCATGGGCAGGAACAACGCATGATCGTCGTCCAACCCGAATAGATAAAAGTCGGGATTGGTGAACAGGTCGGAAATATTGATTTGCACCATCGATATCGTGTAGCAACCCGGAGGTCTGCCGACTACACGGCAATCTGCATTAGAAGTGAGATAATTTTCAGCAATATGCCCGAATTTTCTCGTCCGTTTCCTGACCAGCCCCTGACCGTTGCACAAGCCATCGCCGGTGAAACGCTGACGGACGTCAGCGAGCATGATATTCTTGAAAAGTTGCGCGATACGGCGGTTCTTGTTCGCGGCCTCGCTGGTGATATTTCGGGATTTCACCGCTTTGCGACGAAGTTTTGTTCTACTTCGGTTTTTAACGAGAGCCCGGACCGTCTTCTGCTCGACGAAGAGAATAACATTCAATCGGTCAATCTGGGCAATGACACGTTCCCGCTTCATCCGGAACTTGCCCGCGTTCCTTGGAAGCCCGATATCTGTTTCTTCCACTGTATTACGGCCCCCGATGAAGGGGGAGAAACGACGTTTTGTGACGGAGTAGAAATCGCCCGCCGGTTACCCCGCGACGTTCGCAATGTTCTTGAGACAAGGTCGCTGCTGTACGTTCAGCACGCCGGTCCGCCGATGTTGCAATTCTGGCTTGGTACAAGCACGCCTAGCGATGCGCTTCTGGCAAATCCCCCTGCTGGCTGCCCTTACCGATTTCGGCGCGTAGGCGACGGCGTCGTCCGGTTTTTTGCAAGGCCTTCGCTGCATAAGCCGCTGTGGAGTGAAGAACTTGCGTTCGGCAACTTTTTACTGTTCGCACGCGATTATTTGAAAATCGACCGGATGCCATTGTTTGAAGATGGCAGCCGTATACCCGACTGGATTGTCGACGCCGTAAGGGATGTTGCCCAACCAATCACTTTCTCGGTCAAATGGGAGGCTGGCGATATCCTGATCCTCGACAATAGTCGATTCATGCACGGCCGAAATGCCATAAACGATGAGGGCGAACGATCGATCGCCACATATTTCGGATATCTAAAAGGCGTGAAGCAAAGCCCGGACGAAATTGTTGATCCGCCATGGCGCAAAGCCAATTTTCATCCGCCTGGTCCTGGACGACGCCCAACCGCATTGTGATAAAGGCCCATCGCCTTTTTTGTTTGAGCGCGAACGGCGTGTCTGGCAGAAGATGCAATAATGTTTCCCGTTAGGAGAATAGCGTGCGCGCCTTGACGATCGGCCTTATCTTGGCCTTTACCCTGATGGCTTGTAAAAAGGTCGACACGCCGGCTGTCGTTGCTGCGCCTGAAATCACGGTTCCGGCATTATCCGAACAGACGATGAAGGATGTGACCAGAGAGCTCTCGCTCGACAGTTATGAGGGCCGCTCGCCAGGTTCAGCCGGTGAAGAGAAAACCGTTGCGTATCTCACTCAGAAATTCAAGGCAGCAGGCCTTGAGCCTGGCAACAAGGGTGGGTGGACGCAGGACGTGCCGCTGGTCGAAATCACGGCCAAAAATGTCTCTGCCCTCAGCATTGCTGACAAAGCGGGTAAAGCGATGTCGTTTGCTTACGGCAGCGAATATGTCATCGGCAGCTACCGGGAGAACCCCGAAACCAAAATCGACATGAGTGACATGGTGTTTGTCGGACATGGCATAGTCGCACCTGAAAAAGGCTGGAACGACTATGCCGGTGTCGATGTAAAGGGCAAGACCGTGGTGG
>JANOPT010000150.1:0-24479 GCA_031421975.1 Sphingomonadales bacterium
TCTTCACAATCGCCGACGCCGCGGTGCAATGTTTCGCTGGCCGTGGCCCAGTAATCAGCGCGGCCATAGATTGTTCGATCCTCGCCAAAGGCGATTTTACGGTTCACCCATTGATTGACGCTTTCGATCATCGATCCTTCGTCGCCTTTTTTGCGGGCACCCGACGCCAACAACGATCGCTGCGTTTGAGAGCCATGACGAAGTGCCGTTAGCGCAGCCCATTTTTTATCGAACGGGGTCTGGCCGATGGCGATGGCAACAGACCCCATGATAGCATCCTGCGGCAATATGGCATTCCCGCCGCGCGCGGTTTTCCAAAGCGGACTGACGGAGGCGGTACTGCACATGTCGGTGTTGGCTGGCTGGGCATATCCCGATTCCGCAGATGGAACGACGACCTGTGTATTTCCGTTGATTTGGGCGAGACGCATTTGGTCGAGCATGCTTGGCACGCCGCCCAAGATTGCAGTTGATTTTGCCGCGTTTGCTGGACCGGCGGATGGCTCGACATTTTTGGTCGCGGCCATTGCCAAAGCGAACGGTTGCTTAACAGCCTCAGGTTCACAGATGACGAATGGGACGTCGTTGCCCGGCGGCGTCACGGATTGCGCGAACACCACGCCGGATGGCATAATTGCTAACGCCGCTATTGTCGCAGCGGTGCATAAAGTACTGTTCGCATTGCGCCAAAAGTGGGGTGCATTTTTTGATGAGTGACCCGTTACCATCCAGATCATATGCACAGAAGATTGCGGACATCCCGTTTCGCCATTTGGTTAACGATTGTCAGCGGGTAATTAATTGAATTCGGTATCGCGCCGCCGGACAAGCTGATGAAAAACTCGTGCCATAATCATGCGTTTGTCATCGCGCGTTAAGGCCATGCACAGGAACCGTCGGCGCAATGCAGGTGCCTTAATGGCGATCTGTCCACCTCGTAAACGACACGGCTTATCGTGCGAAAAGTCGCCAAAAACGGGCGTGTGAAAACGGTGTTTCCGTCGTTTGAGGTCGATTGCAGGGCAGCGCCGGATGGTTATATGTCTTTAGTTTATATACAGAAAGGACGCACTCTAAGGACGCTGGCTGCATCGGCCCAACGCTACGCTGTAGCTGTGTTACATGCGTTAACATTCCGTTAGCGGCACGTTGACACCGAAACTAATCGGTTCATATTTTGCTCAACAACAAGAGAAATGACGAGTCGTTACTCGGCGAAATTTCCGCTCGGTTGCTTAGGGTCGATGAACCAAGGACGCACATAATTGCGCCACGACATGAGATCTATTTGAGGCAACGACATGTATCGAAAATTAGCAAAGGGAACTGCCCTAGTGGCAGCTATGGGCTTTGGTCTGACCGCGCCAACAGCGAGCGCGTCCGATCTGGTGTACACGCCTCAAAATCCTTCGTTCGGAGGCAATCCGTTCAACTCTGCACATTTGCTGGGCATCGCAAACTCGATCAACAAGTACAAAGATCCGAGCGCCGCCGACAACAGCGACCCTGCCAACCAGTTTTTGCGGACCATCCAGAGCCGCCTGCTTTCTGCCGTCGCCAGTCAGGTCACTGATCTGATATTCGGCGAAAATGCCCAGGATTCGGGTGTCATCAGATTTGGGGATCAGGAAATCAGCTTCGTTCGCGGTATCGATTCCGTGACATTGACCATCACAAACTTTGCCGACGGGTCCGTTACAGAAATCGTCGTTCCTCTTCTGACGAACGGGGACCGTTAAATGTCACGAAGGCTGACATTGGCTTTGGCCTGCGTGTCCGTGGCGATGAGTGGTTGCGCGGTGCACGATCCCGAGATGTGGGAATCGCCCAAATATCTCAAATCGTCGCCAGTTCGCAATAAACTTAGCACTTTGCCGCCACCTGGCCAACGTCTGCCCATCGCGGTGTACGGTTTTACCGATCAAACCGGGCAGTTCAAGCCATCGGACACTGTGCAGACATTGTCGCGGGCAGTGACTCAAGGTGCGACATCCATTCTGGTAAAGACACTGCAGGACACCGGGAATCGCAACTGGTTCCAAGTCGTGGAGCGCGAACGGCTCGACAATGTTTTACGCGAACGTGCGGTCATTCGCGAAATGCGGGCAAGCTATCTGGGTGAAAAGCAATTGAACACAGAAGCGCTGCCGCCATTATTATTTGCCGGTGTCCTGCTTGAAGGCGGCATCATCAGTTACGACAGCAACACCAAAACCGGCGGATCCGGCGCGCGCTTTTTAGGAATCGGCGGCAGCACGCAATATCGCGAAGACACCGTTACGATTTATTTGCGTGCGGTTAGCGTAAAAACAGGCGAAGTCCTGTCTACCGTATCCGTGCGTAAATCGATTGCCGCCGTGTCTGTCGGCG
This sequence comes from Sphingomonadales bacterium, assembly GCA_031421975.1. Lineage (GTDB taxonomy): Bacteria > Pseudomonadota > Alphaproteobacteria > Sphingomonadales > Sphingomonadaceae > Sphingorhabdus_B. The sequence goes on from JANOPT010000150.1 coordinate 2,371, forward strand.
CCAACGCATTTCGCTTCGTCGACTTCAAAGAGCTTGTAGAGCTTGAAACGGGGATCACTTACAATGAGCCCGACCAGATCGCCTTAAGCCAAGCCATTGAAAAGGCAGTGTATGCGCTGATCATGGAGGGCGCGCTGACCAATTTGTGGTGCCTGTCCACTGATGCCGATTCAGGGACAAGGTTGCTTAGCGAATATCTTGCGGAGCGGGACAATGTCGCGCAACCCGTCGAGCTGCCAAGAATGCCCAACGGCATGCCCGTCACTGGCGCATGCAGTTCTGCCAAATCGGCACTTTCCACGCAGGCATTACCGCGCCCCCCGATCCTGCCACAGCCGGTGGCGATCAACCGCGCGGTGTCTGTCGGAACGGACCCTTCAATGACAACAAAAAAGGATGTCATAGCGAATTAGAAAATAGGCCCGCCAGCACCCAAGAATTGCGTCCTTAGTGCTGACGGACCCGGAGTGTGGATATAACCCACGAGGTAAGATTGCCTCAACGGCAGGCCGAGCGCAAGCAATTTGCGTCGGCCCGGGCATGGCCCTGTATCCACCACAATTAAGCGGCCTTTGCCCCCGGTGATCGCAATGATCCCGCAACATTGGCCATTTCCCAGCGCCGAGCGCTGTTATGTGATGGAGTCGATGAGCCATGCGTATTGCGATCTATGGAGTGGTCCTGACCATGATTGCCCAGCCGGGCGGCGGGGTAGACAACTGCCGGTCCGGCTGCATTCAGCGGCTTGCGGACAGGCCACATCCGACACAGCGACTGGTCGCCAGTCCTGCTGTCGACGTCCCGTCGCCCGTCGCGCAAACCCATAAGGCCGCCACCAGAATACCGGTCCACCCGAAACGGGTGACACCCGGCAACGGGACTTTTCATGCCGAGGTCCTGGCCATCGACGGGCAGGCCGCGGTCGCGGTCGATTTTCCTCCTGTGCAGCAGCAAAGCCTTCTTATGGCTGCGCCGATTGCTATTCCGGCAGATGCAGTGAAGCCGAAATTGTCGGCCTCCTTTGATCGCTTGTCGGCAGGGATCACAAAGTCGGCAGAGCAGCGGGCTCAGGATGCATGGGATGCGCGCCAGAAACTGGCTTATGTCGATCCCATCGTGCCCAATGCGTTTGGCTATGCCGAAGTGCGTGAAACTGCATCAGGCGGGCTACTCGTGATTTCGGCGATGGCCGGGCGGGCGAACGTTACACCCCAGGCTGTGCGCGTGCCGGACAGCGCCGCCGCACAGGAAATTCAAAACAATAAGTCGCAGGCTTCATCCGCCCCCATGGCGGACCAAGATATGGAGCTTTTACCTAAGTGAGCAGGAGTACCACCGGCGGGATGGTCCTACCGGGGGCATATAAAAAAGGAGAAAAGTGATGAAAAAGTTACTATTGACCACCGTTGCAGTGCTCGCACTTGCAACCCCCGCGCTGGCGAGCAATTCGAACAGCACGGTAAACCAAAGCGGTTCCGGAAACGGTGCGACCGTTGGCCAGGTTGGCTCGATCTTGGGCGGCGACTCGCTTGTCGACCAAAGCGGTGACGGCAACACGGCCAACGTGTCGCAGGCAGACGACGGCAGTGGCTTTTCCTCGCCGATGAACTTCTCGACCATCCTTCAGTCAGGCGACAGCAACAGTGCCAACCTGACCCAGGACACGTCGACGCTTCAGGTTTCGTCGAACTCGCTGATTGATCAGACCGGCGATAGCAACAGCGCAGATGTGACTCAAATCGACGATTGGCAGACCTCGACTGTGCTTCAGCAGAGCGATGGCAACACCGCCACGGTAACTCAAGGTGACGCCACTCTGGCGCTGACCGATGACAGCTATGGCAATACGTCGTACATCCTGCAGGCAGGAACCGGCGGCCACAGCGCCACCGTTTCGCAAACCGGCCTGATCAATAACAGCATTGTCGAACAGACCGGCGATGGTGGTATTGCCGATGTGTCACAGTCGGGTGATTTCAACGCTTCCGAAGTCTATCAGTCGGATTCGGGCGATGAAGCCTATGTCGACCAGAGCGGCGACGGCAACACGTCGTGGGTCAACCAGGAAGGCACCAACATACTCGCCGATGTCTCGCAAAGCGGCAACAATAACTCGAGCATTGTCGATCAGTCTTCACCAGGCGGCGTCCGTCCGATCAATTCGGATGTGTTCGTTGACCAGGCAGGCGATTCCAACAGTTCGGAAGTCTATCAGCGTGGTAACAACGCGCTGGCGTCGGTCATTCAGACTGGCGATGCCAACTCGGCATTGGTTCTGGGCTATGGCAACCGTTCGCAATCCTATGTCAACATGCGTGCCGGTGCCGACAACAACACGGTGTATATCGAACAACGTGCCGAGGATAGCTATGCTGAGGCCGATAACTTCGGCAGCAACAACAGCGTCGAAATCTATCAGCGCGAAGACAGCCCGCCAACCGAGAACTTCTATGCTCAAAGCTGGCAGGATGGCGACAACAACGTTGGATTAATCGACCAGGACGGCGATAATCACAGTGCTTTGAGCCACCAGTTCGGTGACTTCAACGCATCGACGATCTTGCAAACGGGCTCGTTCAATTCTGCCCATGTCGACCAGTATACGGACAGCAATGTTTCGAGCGTCGTCCAGAGCGGCATCGGCAACACTACCTATGTTGCTCAATAAGTAAAAGGATCGGGGCGGCTTCGGCTGCCCCGTTTCGTTCTTCCCCCCAGGAACCAAGGAATGTGTCATGAAACGGATTTTTCTTTTAACCGCAGCAGCGCTCGCACTGGCCGTGCCTGCATTCGCCGACAATTCAACCAGTACGGTCATCCAGACAAACAGCGGCAACGCCGCCAATGTCGATCAAACCGGCTCGCTTGCCGGGGCGAATTCGACCGTCGATCAATCAGGCGCCGATAACGCAGCTTTCGTAACGCAGTCTGACGACGGCAGCGATTTTGGCGGCGTTGCGCCACCAATCAACGAGTCGACAATTATCCAGTCGGGCGATGGCAACACCGCCAGCCTGACCCAGGACACATCGACGCTCCAACTGCTTTCAAGCTCCTATATCGAGCAGATCGGCAGCGACAACAACGCCAGCGTCACGCAATATGACGACGCGCAAAGTTCGACGATTACTCAGATCAGCGACCTCAACACTGCCATCGTCGTGCAAGGCGATCAGACCCTCGCGCTGACCGATGAGAGCTATGGCAACACCAGCTCGATCCTTCAGGATGGGGCTGGCGGTCACTATGCCGAGGTGTCGCAAACCGGCCTTTTGAACAGTTCGACCGTCGAACAATTTGGTGACGGCAATACCATCTATGTGGCGCAGGCTGGCGATTTCAATTCGTCGTTCGCCAGCCAGGATGGTTCTGGCCAATACGCCGAAATCACGCAAAGCGGCGATGGCAATCTGTCCGACCTGTTCCAGACCGGCGACAGCCATCAAGCCTATCTGCTGCAATCGGGCAACGACAACACGTCGCTGATCGATCAGTCGGGTTCAGGCAACATCGCAAATGTGACGCAGTCGACCAACAACAATGCGTCGAGCGTCATCCAGTCCGGCAGTGGCAACACCGCCACTGTCAGTCAGTAACAAATCCTGGGGGGAAGCCTTGTGCTTCCCCCCATATTTCGGGGAATTTAACATGCGTTTTATTCAGATGATGCCAATTCTTTTGCTGGTGACGGCGACAGCGGCAGCAGCCGAATCATCATCGGCGATCAATATGGCCGGCGACGGCCAGAACGCGGTTGTCGACCAACGCATGGCCAATTCCGCGCATGTTTCAATCGACCAGATCGGGCAGTTCAATCGCGCAGATGTCAAGCAATCGGGGGCAAGCGATGTCGCGACGGTTCTGTCCGACGGTCAAAATCAGGATCATCTCGTGCGCCAGAGCGGACAGTCGGCGAACACTGTTTCACTTCAAAGCTTTGGCGCGTCGAACCAGTCAACGATATTACAAAACGGTATTGCCGGTATCAACGACGTCGTTCTGCTCCAATCGGGCAGTAACAATATAGCCAATTTGCAGCAGGAAGCGATTGCCGGATCGAACAGCATCAACCTGGTGCAGGCGGGCAATGATAATCTGGCGGCGTTGGTTCAAACGGGTGCCGACAACAGCATCGATCTGACGCAGAATGGCGATGCCAATGGCGCATCGGTGACGCAGACCGGCACTGGGCTGGGCTTTGCCTTGACTCAAAACGGTGGCGCGCAGATTATTGTGACCCAAACAAGCCCTGGAGGCTGAAGATGATACTGGCGATTTCGATCCTGATGGCCGCAGCCGCGTCCACGCCGGCGGCAGCCCGCACAACCAGCGTGTACATCGAGCAAATCAATATCGCTGCGCTCAGGAAAATCGAGGCAACGCGCCAGATACCTACAAAAAGCGACGATCAACGGCGCGTGATTGCGTTCAACCAGCTCCCGCCGGATCTTGAGCAGTCGAAGGATGCAAACGAGAATGAGCTGGTTTCCAAAACAACCCCGGAGGCGTCGCTTACAGCCGACGTGTTGCGGGCATGGAACCAGATACGCAGTCGTGGCCAGACGCCGACGCCAGATCTGATCGCCCGGGAAATCGGCCCCGATAAACTGGCCGAATTTTTGGCGACTAGCCCTGCTGCCGCAAGTGTTCTCGCGACCGGTAGCCTACCTGACCGGCAGGAAACCAACGATCCGCCGCCGTCTTCGCCTTTGCAAAACCCGGGAAAATGAAATGAGTATGTGGGAAACGATATTGATTGCGTTTGCGGCGGCTTCGTCGGCACCCGTTCCGGGTAAGGAGCAACCCATTACCATCCAGTGGCAAACCACGGGCGACCTGGTGGAGGTTAAGGTTGTCGGGTTGGCGCAAAAGGCAATCCAGCTGACATATATCCTTGAGGTCACCGGCACCTCTAATACACGTACCAGCGGCATCGCAAATCTCGCGGCAGGCACGCCCAAGACGCTTTCGACGGTCCGTGTGCGTCCGACGAAAGGCTGGAAAGCCCGGTTGATTGTGTCGGGCGACCGTAACTATACGGTTCATCAACCGACCTGAGTTGCTATTCGCCCAATATATGCATGACCATCGGCTCGCCCATCAGGCTTTCAGATGTCGACAGCGTTTTCAACGTGTCATCGATTGCCTGTTCAGGCCCTTCGTGCGTGACAATTGCAATCAATGCCGATCCATCGGCGCTGGCTTCGGTTTGAATGAGGCTTTCGATGGAAAGACCCGCATCGCGCATCGCGGCGGTAATTTCGGCGAGTACACCGACGCGGTCGGCAACCACCATGCGGAGATAGGTCTTGCCGATCCGATGGGCGGACGCCGCGCGGGGCAGAATTTCCAGTTCTTCACATGGCATTGAAAACGCCGGACCGGTTTCCTTGCGGGCGATATCCACCAGATCGGCAACGACCGCCGATGCCGTTGGCTTGTCCCCAGCGCCCGCGCCCTGGAACAACAGGCGACCGGAGAAATTACCCTCCGCTACCACGGCGTTAGTGGCACCCATGACATGCGCCAGCGGATGGACCAGCGGCACAAGACATGGCTGGACGCGCTGAAAAATTGTAGATGCGCCATTTTCTCCGTCGATTTCGGCAAGGCCGATAAGGCGGATCCGATATCCCAGCGCCTTCGCCTGAGCGATATCTGCAGCCAGGATCTTGCGGATGCCGCGGGCCTCGACGCCGCCGAAATCTATCTGTGACCCGAAACTCAACGAGGCAAGGATGGAAAGTTTGTGCGCGGCATCTACCCCGTCGATATCGAATGAGGGATCCGCCTCGGCAAAGCCCTTTGCCTGCGCGTCGGCCAGTACCTCGGCAAAGTCCAGACCCTCTTTCTCCATCGTCGACAATATGAAATTGCAGGTACCGTTCAATATCCCGTAGACGCGATCGATCCGGTTGGCGGCGGCGCCATCGCGTAGCCCCTGAATTACCGGGATGCCGCCCGCGACGGCGGCCTCAAACTTCAACGCTGCGTTTCGGTCTTCGGCCAGCGCTGCCAATTCGGCACCATGATGTGCAATCATGGCCTTGTTGGCAGTGACCAGCGCGCGACCGTTGGACAGTGTTTCGCGCGCAAGTGTCAGCGCCGGGCCATCGGATCCTCCGACCAGTTCGACAACAGCATCGATGTCGTCGGCGGTCGCCAGTTGGCCCATATCATCGACCCAGCGGTAACCGGATAAATCGACTCCGCGATCTTTCGACCGGTCCCGCGCCGTCACGGCGACGATGTCTATTTTCCGGCCGGCCCGCCGCGCAATTAGTGCGCTGTTTTCTTCGATCAGGCGGATAACGCCACTGCCGACGGTACCAAGACCAGCTAGAGCGATGCGTAATGGGGCGGACATAAGGTTCAGGCTTTCTGCCAAAGGATGAGCATTGCCGCCGCGCTTAGGCGGGTTCACGATGAAATGCCAGCCCAAGCTTGCCGCATTTCATGCACAACGCTTTAGGCAGCGGCGGGCGGCAACTTTGCGGTCGATGTCGACAATCCCAGAACTTATGCCATTGCCGAAGCGCTGCTTCAACAGCGGAAGCTTTAGGGGATGAGCCGGACTTCGGCGCGCCACACCGGAATCCAGTCGATTGAACCCCGGCATTCGCCCATTGCCGTCGCGGCGGTCAGCCGGAACCCGTTTCCGTCCCACACCCAGCTTTCCGACGAACCACAGTCGCCAAGGCCGCGTCCTTTGGCGTAGCTGCTGATGGTTTGACTCGCGGCATCCCAATCTGCGTTGATAAGAATGGGGATTTTACTATCATCGGAAAAACCGATTGCGCCATAGTCGAATTTGGCGATGTCAAATGTCCATTTGCCTTGATCGTCGCGCTGCCCGATGTGAACTCCCGACGAGAAATTATACGCGCCTGCGCCGCAGTTCAGCAAGACCAGAGCTTGCGCTCCTTTGGTTCCGTTGCCCAGGCTGAACGCAGTATCTTCAGTCGAGCCAAAACGTTCCGCCGCGCATGGGCTACTTTCCGATAACGCAACCAGCGCCGCTGTATCGGGAAGCACGTTTGTCGGCGTAATTTTTTTTGCCGTAATGACGGGCAAAGCGGGTTTTTTGGCTGTCGGCATCTTCGGGCCTGTTGCTATAACCGCCCCCTTCGACCCGGCTCGACCCTGTTCGGCATCCATATACCGAAGCGCCGCCGACGCGCCCGACAGTGACGCTGCACCAAGATCGGCACCGGTGCCGTCGATCAGCCGCATAGCCTTCCCTTTGGCGATTGCCCGCGCCAGCCGCAATGCCCCTGGTCCAGTCAGCTTTATCGTTTCGCTGCCGGTGGTCATATTACCAGTCTGCGCGACCTTGCCATCGATGACCACCCGGTACCGGTCGGCTTTCGACACGAAGCCGGACATTTCGATCTCTAACGGAGCGGATGCGCCTGCCGCCCGCACGATCACCAGCGACAACCGGTCGCTATCTGGTCCATCGGGCATCAATGCCACAGTCTGACAGGCAAGGCCGTTATCGCAGCCAACCGTCCAGTCCCTGAATGTCTGAAGCTTGCCCACCGTTACGGTGGACGGAGTTGCCGAATAGGCCGCCGACAAAGCAGCCGCGCCGAATGCCAATGCAATGTGTCCCCTGTGCATACGGTCAGAGCTAGCGCTTTTGGAGCGGCTTCGCTAGGGGCAATCATCCGGACCATATAGGAGCAGTTATGAGAGCAGTCGGCGTCATCGGGGCGGGGCAGATGGGCGCCGGCATCGCGCAAGTGAGCGCCGGAGCAGGATATCATGTGTATCTTTCCGATATCGATCTTGCAAAAGCGGAAAGCGGCAAGGCCAGCATAGCCAAAGCTTTGGAAAAGCTGATTGCAAAGGACAGGATGGGGCAGGATGAAGCCGATATCCTGCTTTCGCGTATTCAGCCGGTGGGCAGTTATGAGCCGATGGCAGACGCTGGCCTGATCATCGAAGCTGCGACCGAACGCGAAGAAATCAAACGCAAAATATTCGGTGAAGTCGGTAAAATACTGGGCCATCAGGCCGTGCTGGCATCCAACACGTCCTCGATACCGATCACCCGGCTAGCGCAAGCCTCACCTGATGCCTCGCGCTTTATCGGGGTGCATTTTTTCAATCCAGTGCCAGTAGTGGGCCTGATCGAGGTCATTCGCGGTCTTGCCACCAGCGATGCGACGGTCGATGTCGTCCGTCAATATGGCGAGGCGCTGGGCAAGCAGCTGGTGTTCGCAACCGACGCGCCGGGTTTTATCGTGAACCGGGTGTTGATGCCGATGATCAACGAAGCCTGCTTCGCGCTGGGTGAGGGTGTGGCGAGTGTTCGCGATATCGACGCCGCGTGCCAGCTGGGTCTCAACCACCCGATGGGACCGCTGACGCTCGCTGACTTCATCGGGCTCGATACCTGCCTTGAGATCATCAATGTGCTATTTACGTCGACGGGCGACCCCAAATTCCGCCCCGCCCCGCTGCTGCAAAAATATGTCGAGGCAGGCTGGTACGGGCGTAAGGCAAAGCGCGGGTTCTACGATTACACAGGCGATACGCCTCAGCCCACACGGTAGCGTTGCTGAACAAGTCCGGCCTAAGCGACCGTTGCCGCGACCGCCAAGGCGTGTTCGATGTCGGCTATCAGGTCATCGACATCCTCCAGTCCGATTTGCAGCCGAACCAGCTGGCGCGCCTTGTCCCAGGGCACTGCCGAACGGCAGGTTTCCGGGTGGACCGGCAACGCCAGGCTTTCAAACCCGCCCCAGCTGTAGCCGATGCCGAATAGTTCAAGGGCGTCGACGAATGCGTCAGCCTTCGCCTTGCTGCCGTTCAGCACAATCGAGAACAGGCCCGACGAACCGGTAAAGTCACGCTTCCATATGTCATGGCCGGGGCATTGGGCAAGTGCCGGATGGAGAACCGCCTCAACCTCGACGCGGTCATCCAGCCATCGGGCGATTTTCAGCGCAGACGCCTCGTGTGCTTTCATACGCACCGCCAGCGTTCTGAAGCCGCGATTGGCGAGATAGGCGTCGTCGGGCGATACGACTTGCCCGAGTTGCTGCGCGGTATGTCGCAACCTGGCCCACATCCCTTTGTGCGTGGTCACGCTGCCGATCATCACATCGCTGTGGCCGACGATGTATTTCGTCGCGGCAAGGATGGTCATGTCGACGCCCTTGTCGAGCGCTGTAAAGAAAAACGGCGTAGCCCATGTGTTGTCAAGGACCGTCACGACGCCGCGTCGCTTCGCTTCGGCGCAGATCGCGGGAATGTCCTGCACCTCGAACGTCAGGCTGCCCGGTGTTTCCAGAAGGATTGCCGTGGTGCGGTCACAAAACAAGCCTGCGATGTCGTCCGTCATCGGATCGAAATAGCGCGTCTCGACGCCAAAGCGCTTCAAAAATCCGTCGGCAAAAGCACGGCTTGGATCATAGGCATTGTCGGTTATCAGCAGGACATCGCCTGGCTTCAGCACTGCCAATAATGCGCCTGCAATGGCGGCGACGCCCGACGGATACAGCATCGTACCTGCCGCACCCGGCTCCATGCCGGTGAGGGCATCGGCGAGCGACCATTGCGTGGGCGAACCCCGCCGACCATAGAAAAAGCGGCCGTCCTCGTTCGATTTCTTGCCCGCCTCCAATGCCGCGACGTCATCGTATAGATGGGTGCTGGCACGCCAGACCGGCGCATTTACGACAGCTCCGGTCAGTGCCTTGTTGCGCCCGCCGGTAACTATCTGCGTTGCCGGTTTGCGCGGGCCGTCAGAACTCAAGCCGCACCTTGGGCTTTCGGCATGTCCTTATCGAGCCCCCATTCGGACCAGCTGCCGTCGTAAAGCGCGACATCGCTTTTGCCCGTCAGCCGTGCGCCGAACAGAACGACAGCGGCTGTCATGCCCGATCCGCAGGTCGTGATCATTGGCTTTTCAAGGTCGACCCCTGCTTCGTTGAAGGCGGCAATCAGGGCATCGCCGCGTTTCCACGTGCCGTCGGCATTGTAAAGATTGCTGTAAGGCAGGTTGCGGCTGCCTGGGATATGACCGGATGCCATGTCAGGGCGGGGCTCAGCCTCCTCACCGGTAAAGCGTGCCGCACCGCGCGCGTCGACCACCTCGGCATTTTTGCTGTGTAAATTGGCGAGCATGTCGGCCTTGTTCCGGACGGCCTTGTCGTCTTTCCACACGGTGAAGTGGCGGTGGCGCAGCGTTGGCTTGCCGGTTTCAAGCGGTCGTCCTTCGGCCTTCCATTTGGCAATGCCGCCGTCGAGCACCGCAACATCATGCGCGCCGAACAATGTCAGCATCCACCATGCACGCGTCGCCGATTTGAAAGGACTGTCATCGTAAACAACAATCCGGCTGCCATCGCCTAACCCCAGCGACTGCATGCGGCTCGCAAATTTCTCGGCAGGCGGCAAGGTGTTCGGTAGGCTGCTGCTGCTATCGGCAAGTTCTTCAAGATCCATGAAAACGGCAGTCGAAATATGCCCGCCTTCATACTCTGCCTGGGCATTGCGACCCGCATCGGGCATAAACCAGGTGGCATCGACCACCCGCAGATCGGACGCACCGATTTCTTTCGCCAACCATTCGGTGCTTACCAATAAATCCATTATGTCTGTCCTTGCCCGCTATTTTTGATTCTTGTGCAGTGCAAGATAAGGCGCTTTTGCAATCTAGCCAAGTGTTTCGAGAAATTGCCGTGCGCGGCCGCGAAGCGCAATTTTATCATCATCCACCATCCTGTCCCAATTTTTGTATGGCATGGCCATCCGAGGGTTTTTTCGCAGTTGGGCTTCGTTGCGCGCAATGAAGTCCCAGTACAGCGCATTGAACGGGCAGGCGTCCGGGCCGGTGCGCTGCTTGACGTCAAAGCGGCATGATCGGCAATAGTCGGACATGCGGTTGATGTAGGCCCCGCTGGCGGCATATGGTTTCGATCCGAGCAATCCGCCGTCGGCAAACTGGCTCATCCCCAATGTATTGGGCAGTTCGACCCATTCATACGCATCGGCGTAAACCGCCAAATACCATTCATGGACCTGTTTGGGGTCGACGCCCGCAAGCAAAGCGAAATTGCCGGTAATCATCAGCCGCTGGATATGGTGGGCATAAGCGAGGTCAAGCGTCTGGCCGATCGCTTGCGACAGGCAATGCATGTCGGTTTCGCCGGTCCAGTAAAAATCGGGCAAGGTCCGTGTCGCCGACAGTTCGTTACGGTCGACGTAATCCGGCCCGGTAAACCAGTATATGCCGCGCACATATTCTCGCCAGCCGATGATCTGGCGGATAAAGCCCTCGGCGGCGTTGATCGGCACTTTGCCTGCCCGGTAGCGCAGTTCCACTTCGCGGCATAACTCCAGCGGATCAAGCAGTCCGGAATTGATGTATGGCGAAAGAATGGAATGCCACAAAAAAGGTTCGCCGGTCAGCATGGCATCCTGAAAATCGCCAAAAAACGGCATCGCGTGGTCCAGGAAATGCTGTTGCTGTCGTAGTGCATCAGCGCGAGTGACGGCAAAGCCGAATTTCCGGGTTCGCCCCATATTGTCGGGGAAACGCTCCTCGACCATTGCAATAACGTCGACCGTCACGGCATCGGGATCAAAATGCAGCGGACGCGGTATTGTCGTGTCGCGTTTTGCAGGCTTCCGGTTCTCGCTGTCGAAGTTCCATTTTCCGCCTTCTGGCTTGTCAATATCCATCAGCAGCCCTGATTTGCGGCGCATATCGCGATAGAAAAATTCCATCCGCAGCTGCTTGCGGTCGCCCGCCCATGCCTCGAATTCGGTGTGCGAGGCCAGGAAGCGGTCGTCCGGGAGAATCTCCACTGGAACATCGAACCGGTCGGCCCAGCTATCGAGCATGGCCTTGACGCGCCATTCGCCAGCCTCGGTGACGCAGATTTTGTCCGGATGATGCCGCTCGATAGCGCGCGCCACTTCCCCTGTAAAACTGCCGCTGTTTTCAGCGTCGCCGAGTTTTATGTAATCGACATGCCATCCTGCATCGCGCAAATCCGCGGCGTGATGGCGCATGGCGGACAAAATATACGCGATTTTGGCTTTATGATGCGCGACATAGCTGGTTTCTTCGTCCACCTCGACCATCAGGATAACGCAACGATCCTTGCCCTGTTGCGCCAGCGAAGAAATGCCAGCGCTCAGCTGATCACCAAGAATCGGAATGAGGGTGGTCATATCGCGCAGTTAATAGGACAGTCCGTAATAGGCGATACAGGCTTTCAACTATGAACCGGACGCTGTCCCAATGGGGCAAAGCTGCGCGGGCCCTTATCGAGCCGCAGCGGACCCATCTTCGGCTTTGGCGGCTGCGCCTCACGTCCGATCATGCACGCTAGGCGGGCCTGCGCCGGTGCGCCTTTGTCGTCAGTATAGGAAAGGGTCGCAATCAATATGGGCACGAGCAACCGTTGATCACCCAGCGGGAAAGACTGCATTTCGCTCAGCGGAACCGACAGCTCCAGCGCGAGTGCCAGTTTTTCGCCGGGTTGGGACTCGCCCAGATCAGTGGGGGGAACCTGTGCAGGGTCGCCAAAAAAGCTTTCCATAGCAGCCGTCTGTTGGTTGCTCGCTGACAGCAAAACGGCGCGCAATTGCATGCCATTGGCGACCGCTTTCCCTTGATTGGCGATATGAAGTTGCCCCTTGACGGTCAGCGTCGTGAAACTGATGGTCGCTTTTTCGGGCACGAAGGCCATCGAGAGTTCGGCTGATTGCGCCATTGCTGTTGGCGGCAATGGCGATTGTGGTAAAATCGGCGGTGCAATAGTGGGTTTTTCGATTTTGCGCGCCACAGGAGGAACGGCGTCCGCCACTTCTGTGGTCGATTCCGTGTCAGACACGTCCGCTGTGCCGGGCTCGCGATGCCGACGCCGCCAGAAAAACGCAAACAATACCAGAAATATGAAGCCGCCCACGACGCTGACGATGATTCCGGTATTCCCTTCATCGTCTGCGCTGGCATCGGGCTCAGGCGGCGGCGCTGCATTGCCTGGTTGCGGTTCTACAGGGGCGAGCCGTATTTCGCTGGCTGTAGCGGATTCGCCGACCGGCACGACCGGCGCAGATGACTCATCGGCCACCGGCGTTGCCGGTTGTGTTGACGGGGTCTGTCGAGGTTGTGCGCGGCGGGGAGTCGTTGTCGTCGGCGGCGGAGCTGATGGTTCCGGTACCGCCGAAGGAACGGTCCGCACAGCGGGCGGCGGCGCCACAGGCTCGGCAGTCGGCGGCGTCGGGTCGGCTTGCGGCCTGGGCTGGTCCAGCCTGAAATCACGCAATTCCGGCGGAGTTTGTTGGACAGCATCCTGAGCAACGGACGCACCTGCATATGTCATTGCCAACGCGGTCAGCAATATCCCCAATGCGTGCCGGCGCATGATCTTTTCCCTCAATATATTATATGCACTTTCCATGGCCTGATAAACTGAACCCGCCATGAATGTTGCGCCAGATGTCGATGCGGAACGATATGAGCCGTTTGCTTCCGCTGATGAAGCGGCTAAATGCAGCGGCATGACAGATCAACCTAAAACACGCTTTTTGGGAAGCAATAGTGAACTGCCCACGTCGCCCGAGCAAGCCCAGCTTGACTATGTGCCCAATCCGCGTGTCGGCGCGCTGTATATGGCGCGCTTTGCGGTTCCCGAATTCACGTCTTTATGTCCGGTCACCGGACAGCCCGATTTTGCCCATCTTGTTATCGATTACGCACCCGATGCGACCATTGTCGAATCCAAATCATTGAAGCTTTTCCTTGGTTCGTTCCGCAACCATGCCGCCTTTCACGAGGACTGTACGGTCGGGATCGGGCAACGGCTGTATGATGAAATGAAACCACACTGGCTGCGAATCGGCGGTTACTGGTATCCGCGCGGCGGCATCCCCATCGATGTATTCTGGCAATCGGGAGAGCCGCCGAAGGGGTTATGGCTTCCCGATCAGGGCGTTGCGTCTTACCGGGGACGTGGGTAGGTCATTTGAAAAGGCCGCCCAATATTCCCCTGACCAACGATTTGCCGAATGATCCGGCGAGCTGACGACCGACCGAGGTCGCCGCCGACCGGGCGGCTGACTGAAGCATTTTATCTGCCATGCTTGGCTTGGCTGCTTCGCGCGCGGCCGCGGCCTGCTGACGCGCCTGTTCTTTTGCCGCGATCGCATCGGCCTTGGCCTGCACCTTTGCCGCAACCGCAGCTTGCTTGTCGGCCTCCGCCTCGGCTTTTGCCTCGGTGGCTGCTGCTGCTGCCTGTGCGCCTTTTGCCGCCAGTATTTCTTCCGCCGATTCGCGGTCGATCAGGTCATCATATTTGTCGCCAATAGCATCCGTCGCAATCATGACGCCGCGTTCCTGAGGCGTTAGCGGGCCTACGCGGCTGGCGGGTGCCTTGATAAGAGTGCGTTGGACCATCGACGGCGATCCATCGGGCTGAAGCAGCGATACCAAAGCCTCACCGATTTTCAGCTCGGTTATGACCTGTGCCACGTCGAGCTCAGGATTAGGCCTGAATGTTTCCGCCGCCGATTTCACGGCTTGCTGATCGCGCGGGGTAAATGCATTCAGCTTGTGCTGGATGCGGTTGTTCAATTGCGCTGCAACAGTATCGGGTATGTCGACAGGGTTTTGGGTGATAAAATATACTCCGACGCCCTTCGACCGGATCAGGCGCACGACCTGCTCGATTTTTTCCTGCAGCGCCTTGGGAGCGTCATTGAACAGCAGATGGGCCTCGTCGAAAAAGAAGACAAGCGTCGGCTTGTCGGGGTCACCGATTTCAGGCAGATTTTCGAACAGCTCCGACAGCAGCCACAACAGGAACGTGGAATATAGCTTTGGACTGGCCATTAACTTGTCCGCAGCCAGAATGTTGACGATCCCGCGTCCGCTATCGTCGGTGCAGATAAAATCGTCGAGCTCAAGCGAAGGTTCGCCAAAGAAATGGTCGCCGCCCTGGCTACGAAGCTGAAGCAATGATCGCTGGATACTACCCACCGACTGTTTTGAAACATTGCCATATTCGAGCGTCAGTACGTCCGCCCGCTCGCCGCAACTGACCAGCATCGCCTGTAAATCGTCAAGATCGAGCATCAAAAGCCCGTCTTTGTCTGCCACATGGAAAGCGATGGTCAATACGCCCTCCTGCACCTCATTAAGGTCCATCAGGCGAGAAAGCAGCAACGGGCCCATTTCGGAAACCGTGGTGCGGATCGGATGACCCTGTTCGCCAAACAGGTCCCAGAACTGAACGGGATTGTCCCTGTATGCCCAATCGCTTTGCCCGATTTCGGCGGCGCGGGCTGCGAATATCTCGTGCGTTTTGCCCTGCGGGGAACCGGCCATCGCAATTCCTGAAAGGTCGCCCTTGATATCGGACACAAACGTAGGAACGCCAGCCGCAGAGAAACCTTCGACCAGGCCCTGCAGCGTCACCGTCTTGCCTGTTCCGGTTGCGCCTGCGATCAACCCGTGCCGGTTCGCTCGCTTGAAATTGAGCTGCTCGGGGCCGTTGGCGCTGGTTCCGATGAAAATGCCGTCCATAATTTCCGTCCGCAAAAAAAGATGTTTTGAACGACAACAACGGACCGGGTCGAAGGTCAAGTAAATCCTGCAAAGCTTTGCGTCGCCATGCAGTCGTCCGCAGCATATCTTTTCGTCGACAGCAGAGAATCATTCATCGCAAATGCGGAAATCAGTCATTCCCCAGACAGGTCGTTCATCCTAACGGATAGCCATGAATCTTGGACCATTGGGGCGGCTTGCGTCTTTGTCATCGAAACGGCTAATCGGCGCCTCAGCGTTACTGGCGTTCACCCTTGTGGGTTGCGTCGCAGCCGATGCGCCGCCGCCGGTTGCAAAGCCGACGCCGCAGACCGCCCGCCCGGGAGCGCGACCGATCCCAGCGCAGAACCCCGGACCCAGGCCGGCAATGCCAGAGCCGGCTCGCCCCGCTGTTGGCCGGCCACCGGCAGGGCTGGAAAATCTGATCAACGATCAATGGCGGCTGTTTCCCGGGAAAACGGGGGTTGCCATCATGCGTATCGATGGCGGTGACTGGGTATTGGGACGCCGCTTGAACGATATGTTCCCGCAGCAAAGCGTTTCCAAAACATGGGTTGCCATGACGGTGCTCGATCTGGTTGACCAGGGAAAATTGCGGCTCGACCAACCGGTCAGGATTACGCGGGATGATATCGCGGTTTTTCACTCGCCCATCCGCGACCGGGTCGTGGCCAATGGTGGGATCGAAGAAAGTGTTCTGAGCCTGCTTCAACAAGCGATCATGGCCAGCGACAACACCGCCAATGACTCGCTGCTTCGCGCCGCAGGCGGTCCGCAAGCTGTCCGAAGCTTTATCGCGCGGAAAAATCTGGGTGATATCCGGTTCGGGCCGGGCGAGCGCGCGATGCAAAGCGCTATCGCCGGGATGGACTGGCAGCAGGATTATGCCGTTGGCCGCCGTTTTTACGCGGCACGCGATGCGCTGCCTTATGCGACGCGCAAGGCGGCGCTGGATCGCTATCTCGCCGACCCGGTCGACGGTGCAACGCCCGAAGCGATTGTTCGTGCGTTGACGAAATTGGCCAAGGGCGAATTATTGTCAGCTCCGTCCTCCCGGCTGCTGCTCGATATCATGTCACGAACAACCAGCGGCCCAAACCGACTAAAGGCCGGGGTGCCGTCAGGTTGGCGATTTTTGCACAAAACGGGAACCGGGCAGGTGCTGTCGCCAGTGTCGACAGGATATAATGACATTGGAATCATGACGGCGCCGGACGGGACGCGCTATGCCGTTGCCGTGATGATGGGCAGCACGACATCGTCGATTCCGCAACGCATGGCCTTCATGCAATTTGTTTCGCGCAGTGTGGCAACATATCACCAGCGTTAATGCGCGCGCTAATTTTCTTGGGTTTCGCCAGCCGCTTCGCGATCAAGTTTTTCTGCTGCGGCATCCAGCGCCTTTGCATCTTCGGCGCTTACTCCGCCCGGCCCGCTATTACCCCCCTGAGTTCCGCAGCCATAAAGCAGAGCCAGCGTAAGCAACAGAATGGCGGACCGGACGTTCACACCGCCGAGCCTATCAGTGATCCGGACAAAGAAAAAGGCCGCCCTGCGAACAGGACGGCCTTTTTTGAATTCAGCTAATGCCAAATCTGCGAATATTACTTCGCAGCTTCCTTGGCAGCGTCAGCCATTTCGCCAGCTTTTGCAGCAGCGTCACCAGCAGTGTCGGCCATTTCGCCGGCCTTGTCAGCCATTTCACCAGCCTTGGCAGCGGTGTCGGTTGCAGCGGCGTCAGTTGCAGTTGCAGCAGCGTCGGTTGCAGCGTCAGCGCCTTCTACAGCAGCATCAGCAGCTTCGGTGGTTGCTTCTGCAGTTGCGTCAGTTGCTTCAGTGGTAGCTTCTTCAGCGCCTGAGCAAGCAGCCAGACCGAGCGAAGCGGCGAGAACGAGAGATACAGCAATTTTCTTCATTTGGGAAAACCCCCTAGCAAAACTTATTGAAAAACCTGACAGGCACAGTGCACGGATGCAGCAATGTCTGCGGTTCGCTCCTCTAGCCGCTTCGAATTTTCATGGCAATCGGGTTTTTTTCAACTTAGCGATGATCGGTGACAGTTTTACGCCAAAGTCTACCTAATCAGTAGAAAACACGCTGATTTAGAGCCGATTGACTTCATATAAAGAATTCTTTATATGAAGTCCTCATGATCGATTTGCTCAAAATTATGCGTGCTTTGGCGGATCCGACCCGCATGCGAATCGTATTTCTGGTGCTGCGTCTCGAGTTATCCGTGGGGGAACTTGTCCAGATATTGGGCCAGAGCCAGCCTCGCGTGTCACGGCACATTCGAATATTGGACGAGGCGGGCATATTGGAACGTCGAAAAGAGGGAAGCTGGGTATTCATGCGCCCCGGCACCGTATTGATCGACGGCAAATTAAACGATTTGTTTGCCGGATCCGACATCACCCAAGCGAAATTATTCGAGCGCGACCTGTTAAAACTTGACGATGTGAGAGCTGCCCGAACCGACATGGCAGCGACCTATTTTGCCGCTCATGCCAGCCAATGGGATTCTGTCCGGTCGCTTCATGTCGCCGAATCCGAAGTCGAAGACGCCATCGGGCATCTCTTGCGAACATCGCCTCTCGGTAACGTGCTCGATGTGGGGACCGGCACTGGCCGGATGATGGAGCTGTTTGCAGCCGAATCGAACCATTTCGTTGCGCTCGACAACAGCACCGAAATGTTGAGGCTCGCGCGCGCAAAGCTGGTTCGTATGACGGCATCGGATGCGGCGAAAATCGACATTCTGCTGGGTGATTTCAATTCGCTTCCGCTTGACGACGGCAAGTTCGACACGGTAATTTTTCATCAGGTGTTGCACTACGCGCAATATCCCGAGAGTGCGATCGCCGAGGCAGCCCGCGTCCTCGCGCCTAACGGGCGGTTGGTCATTGTCGATTTCGCCGCGCACGATAATGAAGAACTTCGCACGGTACATGCCCACGCACGTCTGGGTTTCGCCGATGATCTCATCGTCAAAGCCCTCCACGCGAATGATATCGTCCTGGCACATCAGGTCGCCCTCGACGGAGGGGCGTTGGCGGTGAAAATATGGGTGGGCCAAAAGCAGGGGCAGGCCGCCGTCGCCCAAAATAATAGCCTAAGGATAGTTGCATGATATTTCCGCTTGCCGAAATGCAGGAAGCCAGCCGGGCGTTGGCGAGTCCGTTGTTCGCCGGACTGCCGGGCGACTGTGAAATCAGTTTCGAGTTTTTCCCTCCGAAAACCGAGAAGATGGAGCAACAATTGTGGGACGCGGTGGTCACGCTGGCACCGCTTGAGCCACGGTTTGTATCGGTTACTTATGGTGCGGGCGGCACAACACGCGAGCGGACGCATAATACCGTGGCGCGGATTGCCCGCGAAACGATCATTCCGGCGGCGGCGCACCTGACATGTGTCGAGGCGTCGAGAGGCGAGATCGCAGACGTTGCTAACGCTTATTGGGCCGCCGGCGTCCGGCATATCGTGGCACTACGCGGCGATGCGCCAAACGTCGATGGTAAGTTTGTTCCGCATCCTGACGGCTATGCCAGCGCGGCTGAACTGGTGGATGGGTTGTGCAAGCTGCATCCGTTCGAGATTTCGGTCAGCGCCTATCCCGAAACCCATCCCGAGGCGTCGTCAGCGTCGACCGACATAGACTTTCTCAAACGAAAACTTGATGCAGGCGCAACGCGGGCCATCACGCAATTCTTTTTCGAACCCGAAACCTTTTTTCGGTTTCGCGATGCCGTGGCCGCCGCAGGGATCAAGGCCGAGATCGTACCGGGCATCATGCCGGTTTCAAACTTTGCCGCGATTACCCGCATGTCGAACATGACGGGGACATCCATTCCGTCATGGATGGCGCATTTGTTCGAAGGGCTCGACGATCATCCGCCCGCAAGACAGCTGGTAGCAGCGACCATCGCCGCCGAATTGTGCCGAAGGCTTTACGCAGGCGGGGTCCGGGATTTCCATTTTTACACGCTGAATCGCGCCGAACTGTCCTACGCAATCTGTCATTTGCTTGGCAAACGTCCAGCCGCCCTAGAGAAGGAGCAGGCGGCATGAGCGCGCGCGACGATTTTGTTTCACGTGCGGCACAGCAGATTTTGGTGTTCGATGGCGGCTATGGCACGGCAATCCAGGGCTATAAACTGACCGAAGCTGATTATCGCGGTTCGCTTGACGTAACGCATGACCAGAAGGGCAATAATGACCTGCTGTCGATCACACGTCCCGATATCGTCAAGGACATCCACAGCGCCTATCTAGACGCAGGCGCCGACATGATCGAAACCAACACCTTTAGCGGTACGAAAATCAGCATGGCTGATTATGGCTGCGAGCATCTGGTGCGCGAGCTGAACCTGCAATCTGCAAAAATCGCGCGCGAATGCTGTCACGAGGCTGAAGCGAAGGATGGCAAGCGGCGGTTTGTAGCCGGATCGATCGGGCCCACGAACAAGACGCTTTCGCTGTCGCCAGACGTCAACGACCCTGGCTACCGGGAAATAGACTTCGACTATCTGAAAGGCGTCTATCGCGAGCAATGTGATGCGTTGATTGACGGCGGGGTGGATTTTCTGCTGATCGAAACGATTTTCGACACGCTCAACGCCAAATGTGCTGCGATGGCGGCGCAGGAAGCGGCAGCGGCCTCTGGCCGCGATGTGCCGCTGATGATCTCGATGACCATCACCGATATGGCGGGGCGCAACTTGTCGGGCCATACCGTCGAAGCTTTCTGGGCCGCGATCCGACATGTGAAGCCGCTGACCATCGGGCTAAATTGCTCGTTCGGGGCTGACCTGCTGCGCCCGCATTTGGCCGCGTTATCAAAGCAGGCCGACACGCTGGTCATGGCCTATCCCAATGCAGGCCTGCCCAACGACTTGGCCGAATATGACGAGCTACCCGAAACGACTGCCCGGCTTATCGGGCAGTGGCTCGATGACGGGCTGGTCAATATTGTCGGCGGATGCTGTGGTACCACGCCGGCCCATATTGCGGCGATTGCCAGGGCGGTTGAGGACCGCGCCCCGCGCCAGATTCCGAGCGCTCCCATCGTTACCCGGCTTGCCGGCCTCGAACCCTTCGTCATGGCCGCGTGAAATCGAAAAGATAATATGACCAAGAATTCCTCCCGGTTCGTCAACATCGGCGAGCGCACCAATGTCACTGGTAGCGCAAAGTTCAAGAAGCTGATCCTCAGCGGCGATTACGAAGCCGCAGTCGAGGTCGCGCGTGACCAGGTCGAGAATGGCGCGCAGATTATCGATATCAACATGGATGAAGGCCTGCTCGACGCGCATGAGGCGATGACGACGTTCATTAAACGCATCGCCGCCGAACCCGACATTGCACGCGTTCCGTTGATGATCGACTCGTCCAAATGGAGCGTGATCGAGGCGGGGCTGAAATGCGTTTCGGGCAAGCCGATCGTCAACTCGATCTCGATGAAGGAAGGCGAGGAGCAGTTCCTGCATCATGCCCGGCTGTGCATGGCTTATGGTGCCGCCGCGGTGGTCATGGCGTTTGACGAGACCGGCCAGGCCGATACGCAAAAGCGTAAGGTCGAGATCTGCAAGCGCGCCAATGACCTGCTCGTCGGCATCGGCTTTCCGCCAGAGGACATCATTTTCGATCCCAATATCTTCGCGGTGGCGACAGGGATCGAGGAACATAACAATTACGGTGTCGACTTTATCGAGGCGCTTAAGGAACTGCGCGTCCTGTGCCCGCATGCGCATTATTCGGGCGGATTGTCGAACCTGTCCTTCTCCTTCCGGGGTAACGAACCGGTGCGCCGCGCGATGCACTCGATTTTCCTCTATCACGCCATCCCGGCGGGGCTGGATATGGCGATTGTCAATGCAGGGCAGCTCGATATCTACGACGATATAAACCCAGAACTACGCGTGGCGTGCGAGGATGTCATCCTTAACCGCGACCCCGATGCGACCGAGCGCTTGATTACGCTCGCCGAAAAGTATCGCGGCACCGATGTCGCGCAGGAGAAGGCGGAGGCCGAGTGGCGCGGCTGGCCGGTCAAGAAGCGGCTCGAACATGCTTTGGTCAAGGGCATCGACGCGCATATCGTTGACGATACCGAGGAAGCGCGGCTGGCGATCAAGGCAGCAAACGGCCGCCCGATCGAGGTGATCGAAGGGCCATTGATGGATGGTATGAATGTAGTCGGCGACCTGTTCGGTTCGGGCAAGATGTTCCTGCCGCAGGTGGTGAAATCGGCGCGCGTGATGAAGAAAGCCGTGGCGCATCTGTTCCCTTATATCGAGGCTGAAAAAGAAGTCGGCGCGAAGGGCAAGGGCAAGATCATTATGGCGACGGTCAAGGGTGACGTCCACGATATCGGCAAAAACATCGTCGGCGTGGTGCTACAATGCAACGGCTTCGAAATCGTCGATCTGGGCGTGATGGTCGCGTGGTCCGAAATCCTTAAAGCCGCGAACGAGAATGATGCCGACATGATCGGACTGTCCGGTCTGATTACCCCATCGCTCGACGAGATGGTCACCGT
>JANOPT010000151.1:0-2395 GCA_031421975.1 Sphingomonadales bacterium
CGCCTTCCGAATAAGCAGGCTGGCCAATAGGGCTGCCATGTCGGCTTGATACGGACTCAACAAAGGAGACCAAAATGCCCAAGCTCAAGACCAAGAGCGGTGTGAAGAAACGCTTCAAAATCACCGCAACCGGCAAGATCAAACATGGCGTCGTAGGCAAACGACACCGTTTGAGCAGCCATAATGCGAAATATATCCGCCAGAACCGTGGCACCAGCGTGATCTCCGATCCCGATGCGCGGACAATCAAGAAATGGGCGCCTTACGGCCTGTAAGGCCTGCTGCGACATTCGAGACATTTCTAAAAGGATATAGATTATGGCACGCGTCAAACGGGGTGTAACCACACACGCCAAACATAAAAGAATATTGGAGCAGGCGAAGGGCTTTCGCGGCCGTCGCAAAAATACCATCCGCGTCGCGCGGCAGGCTGTCGAAAAGGCCGGCCAATATGCGTATCGCGACCGCAAGGTAAACAAGCGCAACTTCCGCGCTCTCTGGATCCAGCGCATCAACGCCGCTGTCCGCGCCGAAGGCATGACCTATGGCGTGTTCATGCACGGCGTGAAGCTGGCGGGTATCGAACTCGACCGCAAGATCATGGCCGACATGGCGATGAACGAGGCAGCGATGTTTAGCAATATCATCGCGCAGTCGAAGGCGGCACTCGCGAAAGCGGCTTAAGCTTCAAACTTCGAAGAATGCGCGAAAGGGCGTGAGCGGCACTTGCCGTTCGCGCCCTTTTGCTTATGCTTAGCGCATACCCTTTCGCTATCCTCCTCCCTTTTTCGTCATCCCCGCGAAGGCGGGGATCCAACTCCGGACCTTTCCCATGCACGCTGACTTTCAGCCAACAGTCTACCTTCTGGCAAGCAGGCGCTATGGTACACTATATGTCGGTGTGACATCGCATTTGATGCAACGCATGCATCAGCACCGCGATGATATATTCCGGGGATTTTCCTTCAACCACGGCACAAAGACGCTGGTATGGTATGAACAGCACGGAACGATGGAAACCGCGAGTACGCGAGAAAAGCAAATCAAGAAATGGAATCGGCAATGGAAAATCAACCTGATCGAGACGGAAAACTCAGATTGGCGCGATTTGTCGGTTGATTTAGGCTTTCCACCTCTGCCATCGCGAAAGTTGTGAATTTATGAAAGTGCGGGAGTTGGATTCCCGCCTTCGCGGGAATGACGAAAATGGGTGAGATTAAAATAATCGGAAAGCGCTTGATGGCGCAAGTCGAAGCCGCCGCCGATTTAGATGAACTGGAGGACGTTCGCGTAGCCGTTCTAGGGAAGAACGGCGAGTTGACCGCGTTGCTGAAAAGTTTGGGCCAAATGTCGCCCGACGAGCGGCAGGTGCAAGGGCCGATCATCAATGGCCTGCGCGAAACGGTGACCGCCGCATTGGCGGCCAAGAAAGCAGCGCTGGAGACGGAGGCATTGAACGAACGCCTCGCGACCGAACGGCTTGATATGACCTTACCCGCGCCCGACGCGCCGCGCGGCAGCATCCACCCTGTCAGTCAGGTAATGGACGAACTCGCCGAAATCTTCGCAGACATGGGCTTCGCCGTTGCCGAAGGACCGGAGATCGAGGATCAGTGGCATAATTTCACAGCGCTCAACATGCCCGAAACGCATCCGGCGCGGGCGATGCACGATACTTTTTATATGAATGCTGCCGACGGTCAGGAACCCAAGGTGCTCCGCACGCACACGTCGCCGGTACAAATCCGCACCATGATGTTGCAGGAACCGCCAATCCGCATCATCGCGCCGGGCCGTGTCTATCGCAGCGACAGCGATGCGACGCATACGCCGATGTTCCACCAGATCGAAGGGTTGGTAATCGACAAGGGTATCCATCTCGGGCACCTGAAATGGACGCTTGAGACCTTCTTGAAAGCCTTTTTCGAACGCGACGACCTGACCATCCGTCTGCGCCCCAGCTATTTCCCATTCACTGAGCCTTCGGCCGAGGTCGATGTCAGCTTCTCCATCGAGAACGGCAAACGCATCCTTGGCGGGTCCGGCGGCTGGATGGAATTACTCGGCTCGGGCATGGTCCATCCGAAAGTCATCGCGGCCTGCGGGCTCGATCCGGAGGTTTATCAAGGCTTTGCTTTTGGCGTAGGCGTCGACCGGCTGGCAATGCTCAAATACGGCATGGACGATTTGCGCGCCTTTTTCGACGGCGACCTGCGCTGGCTCAAACATTATGGATTCGGCGCGCTCGACGTGCCCACGCTGAGCGGAGGAGTCTCGCCATGAAATTCTCGCTAAGCTGGCTCAAGGATCATCTCGACACCGATGCTGACATCAACGCAGTCACTGACCGGCTGAACCAGATCGGCCTTGAGGTCGAGGGTATCGAAAACCCGGC
>JANOPT010000152.1:0-3585 GCA_031421975.1 Sphingomonadales bacterium
CGATGACAACGACATGACCGCAATTGAGCTCGAACATTATCCGGCGATGACCGAGGCAAGTCTTGGTGCCTTGGTCGATGACGCCACCGACCGTTGGACACTGCTTGGCTGCGTGCTGATCCATCGGGTCGGGTGGATTGCAGTGGGTGATCCCATCGTCCTTGTCGGCACCGGGGCCCGCCACCGGGCCGAAGCGCTGGAGGCATGCACATTCCTGATCGACCGGCTGAAGACCGATGCGCCGTTCTGGAAAAGAGAACATCGTGCCGATGGTACATCCTGCTGGGTAGACGCAAAGGCAAGCGACGACGACCGAGCGAATCTGTGGCGTTGATGCGATAACCAGCATGAAACATCCAAGATTGGAACGCCTCGTTCGCGGATATACCGGTGGATACTGCCGTGGCTGGGGCGAATGAAAACCTAACCAGCGCGTAACGCGCGCATCGATTCCGCCAGCATTTCGAATTCCTCTCGGCGCGGGCTGTTGGTGCGCCAGATCAGCGCGATTTCGCGGCTGGCATGATCCGTATTCAGTGGCCGTGCTTGCACATCCGTGCCGTTCAGCAATCCTGCCTTAACCGCCATTTCAGGGATCAGCGTCAATCCCAGACCATTGTCGACCATTTGGATAAGCGTATGCAACGACGTCCCAAGCATCATGGCCGAGGCCCGCAGTTCCGGCCTGTTGCATGCCGCCAGCGCGTGGTCCTTCAGACAATGGCCATCTACCAGCAACAGCAGCCTGGTCTCATCGATCAGGTCTGGAGAGATGCTATCGGGCGGGTCGCGCGGGTCGTCTTTTGGAAAAGCGACATATAGCGCGTCGTCGAACAACCTGGCTTTTTCCACGTCGCCTGCCGCATATGGTAATGCAAGCAGGACGCAATCGACCAGTCCGTGATGCAACGCCTCGACCGCCGCAGCGCTGGCCTCTTCCCGCAAATAGAGTTTCAGATCGGGATATTGTTTGCGAAGCGCGGGCAGCAATTGCGGAAGGAGAAACGGCGCAATCGTCGGAATGACGCTCATTCGCAGATCATCGGCAAGTGGCTTTCCAGCCGAGCGCGCCATTTCAGCCAGCTCTTCTGCTTCGCGTAGTATCCGGTGCGCCTTAGCCACCATCTTTGTGCCCAGCGGTGTGAACCGCACTACGCGGCGAGTGCGCTCCACCAGCATCAGTCCGAGTAAGGATTCGAGTTCTCTGATACCGGCGGAAAGCGTGGATTGCGTCACAAAACAGGAATCCGCCGCCTTACCAAAATGACCATGCTCCTCAAGCGCCACTAGATACTGAAGCTGCTTCAAAGTGGGCAAATAGGTACTCATCAATCGAACCTTTGAATTAAAGGCGGGATACTAATCGATTTAGGCGATTTTATCCAGCATTATTCGCCATAGTTTTGTGCAGCGACTGGAAAAGCCGTAACTTATCCCTTACCTTGCGGTAATAGAGATAAAGCCCGGTATCGGAACGTAGGGACGAGCATGTTCATATCAAACCTCATCGATTATCTGGACTCGATCAAGGAGCGCGATCCCGCGCCGCGTTCGCGATGGGAAGTCTTGCTCTACCCTGGGGTCTGGGCAATGGGATATCACCGCCTCGCGCACTGGCTTTTCCTTGGCCACATGTATTTCCTCGCGCGGATGGTCAATCACTTCGCCCGGTTTGTAACGGGTATCGACATTCATCCTGGCGCAAAGATCGGCAGCAACTTCTTCCTCGATCACGGTTTTAGCGTTATCGGCGAAACTGCCGAGATTGGTGACAATGTCACCATGTATCAGAATGTCACTCTGGGCGGTACCAACCCGACCAATGGGACAGCTGGCAAGCGGCATCCGACCATTTTGGACAATGTGATCATCGGTTCGGGTGCACAGATCCTCGGCCCGATAACGGTTGGAGAACGCGCGCGCATCGGTGCGGCCGCTGTTGTCACCGACGATGTTCCGGCAGGCGCGACAATGATCGGGCAAAAGGCGCGATCGACATTGGTTATGGCAGAGACATATGCCAGAGATTTCATGCCCTATGGAACGCCATGTCGCGAGATATTCGACCCTGCAACTCAAAGCCTCGAGATTATGCAATGCGAGATTGAAACACTCCGCAAGAAAGTGGCAGAGTTGATGTCCGAACGCGATGCGGTTGCCGCTGTGACGCCTGCGAAACGCCGGTCTGCCAAAGGAAGCAAGAGCGCTTGAGCGCGGTCATTACGCCATTCCCGATTGCCAGCCGGCTGAACCAGGTCGGCTTTGACCGCATTGAGTTGACCCAGATACTGAACCTGTACGGGCGAATGGTCGCAGCGGGGAACTGGCGCGATTACGCGATCGACCTCGGCCGCGACGCCGCGATCTTCAGCGCCTTCCGCCGCGCTGCTGAACGGCCCGAATACCGCATCGAAAAGCGTCCCGACTTGCGGATGAAGCAGGGCATGTGGGCGCTGGTAGGGGAGGGCGGCGCGATATTGAAACGCGGGCACGATCTGGGACCGGTACTGGCACCGGTCGAGCGCAAGCTGATGAAGTTGGTTGGGGCGTAAAGCGTCACTATTTTGGTATCGCTGATTGATTTGGCTTAGGCCGCTGCCAAATCATCCATTCGAGTTGCGATGAAGCATATGGGCTTGGCCGTCGGTAATGTCTTTGATGAGTTGTTTTGCGGCAAAATACAACGGGAAGGAAGCTATCGAGCCAATCAGCCCGAAATAGACACTGAGTTCCAACAGCGTCGGGTCTTCTACCCTCAATGACATCCGAAGACTAACATTGTTGGCAATGTTTGAAACTAGCCAAAAGGTCCACCAGATGGTCAAAGTAGAACTGCCATCATCCAGATTTCCGGCGGCCCCGCGGCTGGCATTCCAAATTTGGCGCATAGCAGTGAACGGTTTGAAGAAGTTGACAAACGGTATAAAATACCAACCAACTGACCAACCTGGAGTATACTCAAACCCGGCTACTTCGGCGTCGCGAAGATTGGCGGCAGCGCGATAAATCCACATCGCAAAAACAACAATGACTACGATGTTGATAATAACCGTTGCGATGCCCAAGCCCATAATTGCATAGGCAAGCGTAAGAGACTCGATCTCCTCGATCACGAAACCTGCCAGTTCAGAGATTTCGAGGAGTGATATCGCGACAACCGATATCAGCCACACAACCAGCAGCATTTGCAGCAGTTTCGAACGCCGAACGAGCAATTCCTCGCCGGAATTGTCAAATACCTCCACCGTCATCATTGTCTCCCCCATATCTTCAACAGATGGCGGTGGAGTGGGGTTGCGTCAACCCAAAGCCTGCAATGCCTTCATCACCGCGACCGACTGTTCGCCGCCTGACTGAGGGACGGTTTCGCCATTGCGGTCAATAATCTTGTCCCATGCTGCGGCAAAGCCTTCGACGTTGCGATCATCCTGACGCAGCGCGACGCCTGGGGTCATGGTGACATAGGCGGCATGGTAGCCGCCGCCACCTGCGCCAATAATCATGTTGGTCGGTGCGTCTTCACTGACCAGATAGAGTGCGGCGGGAACGACATTTTCGGGTGTGAACTGTTCAAACAGGCCTTCA
>JANOPT010000153.1:0-13849 GCA_031421975.1 Sphingomonadales bacterium
GACGGCAAGCGTTTCACCCACGGAAAGTTGGCGGGATCGGGAATCATGATGCAAAATATCGCCAGCAGCGCGACATATGCGACCGCCCCCAAAGTCAGTATCGACAGCCACCGATGCAGTTTGAAGTCACTCGATGTCGCCGCCAAATGAATCAACGCGGCCAGGAAAAGGCCGTGGACCATGTATCTCATCAATATTATCGCCGCATTCGCCAGGCCATCCGGCCTTGAAAACAGCGCGATCAAAGCAAAGCTGAGCCAGATGCCCAGCAAAAAAATGACGCTCTTCGGCAAAGCCAGGATAGCGGATTTGACGGACAATCCCGCTCTTACGGCCAGCCACACCACCAACAATTCGATGAGCGTTACGACCACAGAATAATGCCGGACGGCGTATCCCTGCGACGTCAGGCGGCCATCCAGATCCCATGTGGCGATTGTGTGCAACGCGGGAGCCGAAGCGACAAGCACGGCAGCCAAGGCCCATCGCCGCGACTTAACGTCATGCGCGGCGGTCGAATCAAGCCATTGGGAAAATACCATCGTCGCCCTCACTAGCGCCTCAGAACAGGCTCATCCGTCGCAAAGCCATAATATAACAAGGTTAATATATTAAACCGAAGCGTGGCTGCCTAGCCGCTGTTCCGCAGCGCGGTTGCGATGGCGTTGATCGTCAGCTGGATGCCCTCGCCGATGCGTTCGTCGGCCTCGCCTGCGCGGTGGCGCTTCATCAGTTCGATCTGCAGCAGGTTCAGCGGTTCGATGTAGGGCAGACGCAGCCGGATCGAGTTATTGAGTGCTGGGTGGGCTTCAAGCAGATGAGCCTGGCCAGTGGCGTGAAGCAGGCTGTCGCGTGACGCCTGCCAGCCATTTGTGATGCGGCCGAACAGCGTCTCGGACAGCGCCTTGTCTTCGACCAACATGGCATAATGTACGGCGATGCCCATGTCGGATTTTGCCAGCACCATTTCCATATTGGCAAGGATGGTCTGGAAATAGGACCATTCGCCCGCCATCGCCTTGAGCAAGCCCTTGTCGGCAAAACCGGCCAGCGCCTGCCCCGTGCCATACCAGCCGGGCAGCATCACGCGGGCCTGCGCCCAGCTGAACACCCAGGGAATGGCGCGCAGGTCTTCGATGGCGTCGGACGCAGTGCGGCTCGACGGGCGTGACCCGATTTTAAGCGTTGCGATCTCATTGATCGGGGTCATCTGGCGGAAGAACGAGCGGAAACCCGGCGTGTCGTAGACCAGCCCGCGATAATGCGCGAAAGCGCTGACCGACAATTCCGCCATCGCCGCCTTAAACCGCGTGACATCGGCCTCGGCAATCGGGTCGCTGGAAAGCGTTGCCAGCATGGTTGCCGATGCAATCGTTTCAAGGCTGGTGACCGCATTGTCGACCGTGCCATATTTGGCCGCGATGACCTCGCCCTGTTCGGTAATGCGGATTCGCCCCTGCACGGTGCCTTGCGGCTGCGCGAGAATAGCGCCAAACGCCGAGCCGCCGCCGCGCCCGACCGCGCCGCCCCGCCCGTGGAACAGCTGCATGGCAACGCCGGCTTCTGCGAATACAGGGGCGAGTGCGCTCGATGCCTCGTATAACTCCCATGTCGAGGTCAGGTAACCGCCGTCCTTGTTCGAATCGGAATAGCCGATCATCACTTCCTGATGGCCGCGCGCTCGCGCCAAAACCCGCATCTGCGGAATGGCAAAGAAGGCCCGCATCGTCGCGGGCGCGGCTTGCAAATCGGCGATGGTTTCAAACAACGGCACCGACATGATCGTCGCGCTTGGCGTGCCGTCTTCGGTAACGCGGTACAGGCCCGCCTGCTTAAGCAACACATAGACCTCCAGCATGTCGGAGACACTGGTTGTCTTGCTGATATTGTAGGTGGTGATCGCGGCGCGTCCAAAGTCCGCCTGCGCCTTCGCGGCGGCGCGGATGATGGCGAGTTCCTTTGCGGTTTCCTCGCTATAGTCTGTCCATTCGCCCGCAAGCGGCCGGTTGTGCGAAAGTTCGGCAATGAGCAACGCGACGCGGGCGTCTTCGTCCAGCGCGGTGTAATCGGCCGCCACACCCGCCGATTTGAACAGCTCGGCTATTACCCGGTCATGGACATCGCTGTTCTGGCGCAGGTCAAGCGTTGCAAGATGAAAGCCGAAAATCTCGACACTGCGGATCAGGCGGCCCAACGCGCCGCCGCTCGACAGCGCGCCGTCGCCGTCACTGGCCAGACCGGCAGCGACGGTGACCAGATCGGCACGCAGGTGATCCGGCCCAGCATAAGGTTCACCCGATAGGCCTGATGGCCGGGGCGGCTGATCACCGATCAGCTTGATATGCGTGGCAGCAAGGCGCGCATATATTCCCGACATCGCGCGACGATATGGTTCATCGGCGCGACTAGGCGCGGTGTCGCCACTCTTTTCGGCGAGCGCAAGCACGGCTTCGGGGGTCGCGCTCATCGCGCTTGAAATCGAAATCTCTGCGCCAAGCTTGTGAATCGATTCAAGATAATGCCGGATCGCGGTGCCACCATCGCGGCTGATGGCGTATCGCAAGGTCTCCGCGTCGACGAATGGATTGCCATCGCGGTCGCCCCCGATCCAGGTGCCCAGCCGGACAAATCCGGGTGGCCTTGCGCCCAACGCCTTTTCCCAAGCCATATACAGCTTTGGCAACGCGGTCAGGAACACCTCTTGCATCGTCGCGCGGGCATTCTCGATCTCGTCCGCCACGAACAGTTTTTCGCGGCGTAGCGGGCGCGTTTGCCATAATAATGCGATCTGCCGGTAAATCGCCGTGTCGATGTCGTCGCCATCAGTCGTGACGGTTTGCCCGTCATCGCGCAACGCCATCAATTCGGCGATCCGGTTCTTATGGTCAATAATGCTCTTGCGGCGGACCTCGGTTGGATGCGCGGTCAGGACGGGCACGATCAGGCTGTCGGCAAGCATCCCGACAACGGCGGCGGGGCTGACGCCTTCGGCCTTCAGTCGCGCGAACGCCTCTGCCAACGTCGCGCCGTCTTCATGGGCCAGACCCTGCCGGTCCTCGGCCAGATTGGCGAGCAGGGAGAACAGCATGAAACCGCGCACAAAGTTGAGCGTATCGTCCAGAGAGAGTGCAATCAGCCCCCGGTCGCTGGCATCGGCGCCTTCAATCCCGCGAAACCGGTCGACGCTGGTCGAACGGATATACTCGGTCTGCCGAAACAGCTTTTCCCCTCCATAAGCGCGAATAACGTCGCCGAGCATCTTGCCGAGGAAGCGGACATCTGCGTTTTGCGAAATGGGTATGAGGGGTTCACCATTCATACCGTCTTTTGTGCACCGCAACAGCAGGGCGCGCAAGCGTCACCGGCAAGGAATAGCTATTCCCCGATCAACTGCGACAGTCGTGAAATTTCGGCATTTTGTTGCGCGACATCGTCGGCAACGGGCTTTTGCGCGTCGGTCAGCAACGGCACGAAAGTCGAATCGACCGCGCCTGCATCTGCGATCAGCGAATCGAACTCCCGCACGACCGCCACCGAATCGGCACGCGCCTTGTCCAGGCGCGACAGCTGGACATGGGCATTGACCCAGCTTTCGGTGCCAGCCGCGCTGCCGGTTGCGCGCGAAGCCGTGGACTGAACCGCTGCCAGGCGGCTTGCAAATATGGATGCTGAAGCAACGTGCCGCGACACTAACGTGTCGACTTTTGCCGCGAGGTCGGCCGGCAAAGAGGCGGGCGGTGCGAGCGGCGCTGAAGGTTCGGCAATCGGTTCCTTGCTTTCGTAAGGACGGCGTTCGAGCGAGGGAAAATCCCCTTCGGCTGTGCTGCACCCGACTAGCAGAACAATCGGTGCGATAAGAAATGCGGGCTTGGTATTCGACATGGGCAATGTCTAAGCCTGCAACTACGCCCATGCAAGGGGGCGCAATCGCCCAGAAAAGGCCGCAAAAGGCGTTGACAGCCACGTTTTCCTGGACTAGCTGCGCCCATTCTTGCGTGACCTGCCGAGATTCGTCTTTCGGAGTTACGCGTTTGAGCAACCGCGCACCGCAAGGGCGCTAAGCTGTAGAAACGGATGAGTTAAAGCCATGTTCGCTATCGTGCGCACAGGCGGCAAGCAATATCGCGTCGCCGCCGGAGACAAAATCGCAGTTGAAAAACTGTCAGGTGAAGCGGGTGACAAGATCTCGCTGGGTGATATCTTGCTGGCCGGTGACGGCGACAAGGCAGCGGACCTGAATGGTCTGCTGGTATCGGCCGAAATCATCGCTCAAGAGCGCGGCGAAAAGGTAATCGTTTTCAAAAAGCGCCGCCGCCATAACTATCGCCGCAAGCAGGGCCATCGCCAGTCGCTGACGCTGCTTCGCATCCTCGCCGTTGGCAAGGAAGAGAAGAAGGTTGCTGCGCCTAAAGCCGAGAAGGTTGACGCTGCACCCGCTTCCGAAGCTGCTCCTGCAAAAGAAGCTGCACCAAAGAAAGCCGCTGCGCCCAAAAAGCCTGTGTCGAGCAAAGTCGAGACAGCCGCAGCACCAAAGGAAGCCTGAGCTTCGGCTCGGAGAGTCATTAGCTTACGCATGCTTTAAGCGGAAAACCGGTTCCCACTTTTCCGCAGCACGCTTTGTATAGGAGTTTAGACCATGGCACATAAAAAAGCAGGTGGTTCGTCACGTAACGGTCGCGATTCGGCAGGCCGCCGTCTTGGCGTGAAAAAGTTCGGTGGCGAAAGCGTCATCGGCGGCAACATTATCATCCGTCAGCGCGGCACCAAGGTTTATCCCGGTGCCGGCGTTGGTCTTGGCAAGGATCACACCTTGTTTGCGCTCGTTGAAGGCCGCGTGCGATTCCACGCTGGCAAACTCGGCCGCAAATATGTGTCGGTCGATATGCCGGCGATGGCTGCAGAATAAACGGACAATCGATGACGGGTTGTCCAGGAGGATGACCCGGAAATCGCTACAGGTGGTTTCCACCTTTGAACAGGGAGACGGGTCAACCCGCCTCCCTTTCTTTTTGCCTCTTTCTCCCTGTTCGCCCGCCCGTTTCGGGCAAGCTGTAACAGGACTGTCGCTTTGTTCTGCAAAGGGCGGCCCCAAGACCCGGAGAGAGAATATGTTCGCGAGAACCGAAAGATTGTTGTTGCGGCCAAGCTGGCCCGAAGACGCCGGTGCATTGCATCAGGCCATTGCCGATGAAGCTATCGTTCGCAATCTTGCCCGGGCGCCATGGCCTTACACCAGCCAAGATGCCGTTCGTTTTGCGACAAAAGAGCATGATGAGACTTACCCTGCCTTCCTGCTGATGCTGCGGACCGATGGTGCGCCGCGTCTGATTGGTGCTTGCGGACTTGGCGATCGGGGCGGCGAAGCTGAGCTGGGATATTGGATCGCGCGGCCATATTGGGGCCTGGGATTTGCCAGCGAAGCCAGTCGCGCCGTGG
Organism: Sphingomonadales bacterium; assembly: GCA_031421975.1. Lineage (GTDB taxonomy): Bacteria > Pseudomonadota > Alphaproteobacteria > Sphingomonadales > Sphingomonadaceae > Sphingorhabdus_B. The sequence continues at coordinate 5,437 of JANOPT010000153.1, forward strand.
TCGCGCTTGCCAGAACGATCGGCCATGCCCGGATAACGGCCGGTCACTTCACCGATAATCCGGCGTCGGGCCGCGTTTTACGCAAGCTGGGTTTTCGCAACACCGGACGGATCGAACAGCGCCACAGCAACGGGCGTGGCACCGAAATGAGCTGTGCTATTTATGAAAAATCCCTTGACGATGCGCTTACCGAGGTCGCGGAAATGCGCGACATTCCCTCATCCAGCATGCGTCAGCATTTTGAGCGGCTGCAAGCAGCTTAGGCTGCCGCAGCCCCCAATTTGACGGCCGCTTCAGGCGTATATTCGGGAACGAGTTCGCGAAGCAATGATACGGCGGCATCGCGATCTCCGGCCATGACATAGGCTTCGATCGAATTGAGTGCGCTGGACAGACTGTCCCAGTCCAGATGGCCCTCCATCGCCTGCATGATCCGCTTATGCTTGGTTGGCGCCGGGTTTTCGCCGATGAGGAGTTCCTCATACAGTTTTTCGCCGGGTCGCAAGCCGATTTCCTCGATGGCGATATCGCCCTCCGGATTCTCTTCGTTGCGAACCGTCAGGCCCGAAAGATTGATCAGCGTGCATGCCAGGTCGTAAATTTTGACAGGCTTGCCCATGTCGAGCACGAACACTTCGCCACCCGACGCCATGCTGCCGGCCTGAATGACCAGCTGCGCCGCCTCAGGGATGGTCATGAAATAGCGGATGATATCCTTGTGGGTCAATGTGACTGGCCCGCCATTGGCAATCTGTTCCTTGAACCGGGGCACCACCGAGCCGCTCGACCCCAGCACATTGCCGAACCGGACCATGCTGAACCGGGTCTTTGACCCTGCCTTTGCCTTGGCCTGCAAAATCTGCTCACATACCCTTTTGCTAGCGCCCATGACATTGGTTGGCCGCACGGCCTTATCCGTGCTGATCAAAATGAAGTGCGAAACACCGCAGGTTTCAGCGGCCAGCACCAGATTTCTGGTCGACATGATGTTATTGCCGATGCCCGATATCGGATTATGCTCAAGCAACGGCACATGTTTGTAGGCGGCGGCATGAAACACCGTGTCGGGGCGATATGCTGACAGCAAAGAGCTGACCGGTCGCATGGCTGCGGTATTGATCAGTTCGGGGAATATCTCGATTTCCGCACTGAAATGACCGGTCGCCATATGTTCGCGCAGTTCCTGCTCAACCTTGTACAGCGCAAACTCGGTCATTTCGACCAGCACCAGCCGGCGCGGACCGATCGCCATGATCTGACGGCACAGCTCGCTGCCGATCGAGCCGCCGGCACCGGTTACCATAACCGTCTTGCCGACGATCGTGCGGCCCATCAGCAGCTCATTCGGCGCGACCGCATCGCGGCCCAACAGGTCGTCGACCTCGACCTCGCGCAAATCGGCAATAGTCACCTTGCCAGCGACGATGTCCTGAACCTGAGGCAGCGTTTGCACATGGACGCTGAATTGCTGGAGCGAATCTACGATCTTTTTTCGCATGCTCCGGCTCATCGCCGGGACGGCCAACAGGATATCAGTCACGCCCAGGCGCTGAACCTGCGTCGTTAGGTCACTCGAATGATATACCGGGCTGCCATTCAGCCGCTGACCGCGCAGTCTTTTGTCGTCATCGACAAACCCAAGCAGATACATTCCGGGGTAATGACGCGTCGAAAGCGCCAGCTGTTGCCCGGCATTGCCTGCACCATAGATCAGGACGCGCTTTGCCTCGCCGCCAAAGGCGCGCTGGCCGAGGAGATCGCTGATGATGTAGCGCACCATGATCCGGCTCATCATCAAACCCAGAAAGAACAGGATCGGCACCAGTATCCCGACCGTACGCGGCACGCCGGGAATCGCGATGACCGTGAACGTAAACGTCATCGCCACCAGAAAAATCGCGATGGCCCGGGCCAGTTCGGTAATGGTGCCCGAACCGGCAAAGCGGAAGATCGATCGGTAGACACCGAACAGCAAAAACAGCGGCGGCCAGAAAATAAAGGACGCCAGCATGACATTGCGGACCGGTGTATTCCACAGTTGCCAGTCGCCGAGACGAAGCGAAAATGCCAGCCAGATGGCAAATACACAAATCGCCGAATCGGCCAGAAACGCGATGATCTTCTTTGCACGGCGGTCCAGCGCCGCTATCCACGCAAGCGCGGACACAATAGCCGCTATAATTTTGCTGGATCTGGTCGGGCGGCGTTCGGGCATCGATATAAAGCAATCTGCACACGCGCGAGTGGGCGCTTTAACAAGGAATTGTGCACGCTTTATGCGATTACGAAATGATACTCAAGAACTTGTAAGCGAACCCGGCGCGCTTATGCGGCAACCGCGATGGGCCCGATTTCGGCCGGTTCCGCCGTGGCAGTCCGTATAAATCCAGCGCGGACTGCGGCAATGGACGCCAAATCTGCCTCGCCCTTGGCCAGAAGCAGCCTGTCGTCCTTGTCCCACGGATGATAGCCTGGCGCGAAAAACGCGGCCCACGGGCGCAGGACGTTGCGGCCAATACCGCCTTTGCCGAACCCGGCACGCAGGACAGCCTTCAGCGACGGAATAAATCCGAACCCGTCCTGCCGCAGTAATTCGATCTGCCCCGACGTGCGGTTGATGAAGAAGCTGGTCGTTACCGCCAGCATGAAAAAGCTCCGCAACGCGAACCGGCGGACCGGGCTCCAGTCTCTGGTCGCATAGTTCCACACGTCGAAGGCGACGCCTTTATGCTCGACCTCCTCGACCGCGTGCCACAACCACAATTCCAGGATATCGTCATTGACGCCCGCCAGGTGATACCGGTTGGCCAGCAATTCGGCCGCGATAATTGCGGTGAAATGCTCGATACACATCGTCGCGGTCAATTTGACGATATCGCTTGCATCATCGAAGAACGCCGCGAACGCCCTGATTTTTCGGTCGAGCGGTTCGATATCGTAACCGGCGCTGGTCAGCGCCTTGTTCATGCCGACATGTTCGCGCGCATGACCGGCTTCCTGCTCGATAAAAGCCTTGACCTCGGCACGCAAGGGATCGGGAACGCGATCGACCCATGGAATAAGGCTGCGGATCATGAACGTCTCGCCGTGCGGGAAGACCGCCGACAAGGCATTGAAGAACGCGGTGGCAACGGGGTCCTGGCGGACCCAGTGCCGCTCGCTTATCGCATCGGTCGCCCCGCGGAATCCGCGTGCGACAATGTCCGGTCGGTCGCTGGACGACGTTGCGGTCATCCCGGTTTTATTGGTCGCGTCCATATCCGCTGTCTGCATGAAGCGGATGAAATTCCGTTTAATGGCATTGGTTAACGCGCCATAAGCTTTGAAAATTGGGTATATATTTTATGCGTTTGCCGCCGAAATCCGGTTAAACCGGGCTCTCGTTGCAGGCATTCGGTAAAGCCGCCGGACGATCGCCTTTGTGAAGCCTATTGGTTATCCTTGGCAGTTGCCCTATTGATCGCGCATCAAAACAGATTGGCATCACATGTCGGCAGAAAGCCCAAAGGTCGTGAATATCAAGGATGCGGCAATGCCGCGCCGCCTGACGCCGGAGGCCAGCCGCTTGGCTGCGCTCGAGGCGGCACGCCACCTGCTGCTTGAGGCCGGACCGCAGGCGGTGACGTTGAAAGCTGTTGCGGGAAGGATTGGCCGCACGCACGCCAATCTGCTTCATCATTTTGGTTCTGCGTCTGGCCTGCAACGCGATCTGGCTGCCTATATGGGCAATAATATCTGCGCGAAAATCGGTGAGGCGGTAATGCAGGTGCGCGGCGGCGTCGTCACGCCGCACGAACTTGCCGATCTGATTTTCGACCATTTCGATCGCGAGGGCGCAGGTGCGCTGGCGTCCTGGATGCTGCTTTCGGGGAATGAAGATGCGCTCGACCCGATTGTCGAGGCCATTCACAAGCTTGTCGATGAAATTGCAGAAGACGGCCATGCCGATACGTCGTTACATGAACTCACGCTCGAATTGGTGCTGCTGGCGTTAGGCGATGCGTTGCTCGGTGGTCCGTTATCCGCGTCGCTTGGTCTGCCGCGCGAGGCCGGGCGTCAGATCGCCGGCCGAAAACTGGCCGCGTCGTTCGATGAGTGGCAGGCAAGCATATATCCGCCGGTTTAAGCGAAAATATCCCGCGTCATTCGGTGACGCCATAAAATGTCCGGTACCATTCGGCAAATTTCTGCAACCCTTCGGCCAGCATGACTTTCGGCCGATATCCGGTCAAGGCATGGAGCTTCGATATGTCGGCATAGGTCGCGGTCACGTCGCCTGGCTGCATCGGCCGCATTATCTTTACGGCTTCATGTCCGATGGCCTGTTCCAGCGTGTCGATCATCTCCATGAGACCGACCGGATGGCTGTCACCGATATTCAGCACGCGGTGGCCGCCGGTGTCGGGGGGATTATCCAGCGCCCCGATGATACCGTCGACGATATCGTCGATGTAAGTAAAATCGCGCGCCATCTCGCCGTTGCCAAAGACCTCGATTGGTTCGCCACGCAGGATTTTCTGCGTAAATCCGAAATAGGCCATGTCCGGCCTGCCCCAAGGGCCATATACCGTAAAGAACCGCAAACCCGTTTGCGGAAACCCATAAAGCCTGGCGTAAGCCTGGCTCATCAACTCGCACGCGCGCTTGGTCGCTGCGTATAAGGATACCGGATCGTTTACCGGTTCGTCTTCGGTAAACCCGGCGCCGCCCATGGGCTTGTCGCCATAAACCGAACTTGACGATGCATAGACCAGATGGGCGAAGCCCTCGGCGTGGCGACATGCTTCCATGACTGACAAATGGCCCGCCAGATTGGACCGTTCGTAGGCGAACGGATTTTCGATGCTGTAGCGAACACCGGCTTGCGCGGCGAGATGAACAACCCGCGTTACGTTATTGTCGCGAACAAGGGCTGCCATGGCCGGCGCATCGGCGATATCGAGGCGTTCGAACGAAAACGCCTGCTTGGTACTGAACGTCGCCAGCCGTGCCTCTTTAAGGGCAGGATCATAATAATCGTTGACGATATCGACACCGATAACTCGCTCGCCGCGGTCTAACAACCGGTGCGCGACGGCGTGGCCGATAAATCCGGCTGCACCGGTTACGATAATGGGTTCGGCCATTTGACGATTGCGCTTTCGGTTATGTCAACGACACCCGATATAGCCAGCCGTAAATGAAATGTCCTGAAAAACCGAAGCTATGCCGCGCGGCGTTGATCGGCCGATTGCAACCACGCGCGGGCCTGACGTTGCGCCTCGGCAATTTCGCGGGCCGTCATATCGTCGGAGATATCTGCACGACACATCATCGCCGCTTCGCTGCCGTTGAGTGCTGCAAGATTGAACCATTTATGCGCTTCGATCAGGTCGACGTCGACGCCGCCGCTTCCTGTCGAATAGGCCATGCCAAGATCGTATAATGCATCTGCGCTACCACGGGCCGCATCGGCCAGCCGGCTTTCCATAAGAAAATTTGCGCTCTTAAAACTGTTACCCATTTTTCTGCCCCCACACATCCACTGTGTCAGGGCAACTTCGCGGAACATGGATAACAAAAGGTTAATATAAATCGCAAAAACTTCATCCGCTTTGGATATTGGGCGTGTGTCGTCAGACCGCGATATTGTCGATCAGGCGGGTTTTGCCGATTTTTGCCGCCGCCAATAATCTGGCGGACCGTCCGTCGAAATCGTCAAGCGGTTCAAGAGTGGCGGCGTCGGCGAGCGCGAAATAGTCGACGCGGTCGAAGCCTGCGGTCAATAATGCACCCGTTGCCGCTTCCATTGCGGTCCGCACGTCACGACCTTCCCGGATTGCTTTGGCGGCGTCGTGTAATGCATTTGGCAAGGCCAGGGCCGACCGTCTTTCTTCTGCACTTAGATAAACGTTGCGCGATGACAGCGCCAGACCATCGGCATCGCGGACAATTGGCACACCGACAATTTTCACCGCAAAATCGAGATCGCGGACCATCTGCCTGATAACGGCCAGTTGCTGAAAGTCTTTCTCCCCGAACAGTGCAAAATCGGGCCTGACCTGATTGAACAGTTTGGCGACGACTAACGCGACCCCATCGAAATGGCCCGGTCTGGCCGCACCATCGAAATGCTCACTTGGTCCATCGACGTGGATTTTCGTCGCGAAACCGCGCGGATAGACGGTCGCGGCATTGGGTGCCCACACGACATCGACACCCAAGGGCCTGAGAAGTTGGGCATCGCGCTCCAGCGTTCTTGGGTACGCGTCAAGATCTTCATGCGGGGCGAATTGCGCCGGATTGACGAAAATCGATACCACGACGGCATCGGCCAATTGCTTTGCGGCAGTCACCAGCGCGATATGTCCCGCATGCAACGCCCCCATTGTCGGCACCAGAGCGACGCGTGTCCCGGTTTTTCGCAGGTCCGAAATACTGTCCTGTAATGCGTCAAGCTGATTGATGGTTTGCACGTACCCGCCGCCTTGTTTATTGGCCTTTGTCGGACAGCCTATGAAAGATGCCGGCAGGGCATATCAAGGCAAATATCGAGCAGGGGTAATTTGGGGTTTATGGCCGGGGCACATCATATCGTTTTTGCCAATGAAAAGGGCGGCACCGGCAAGTCGACCACCGCCGTCCATGTGGCGATTGCGCTGGCATCGCGCGGCGCCAGGGTCGGGTGTATCGACCTTGATTCACGCCAGCGCACGTTGCATCGCTATCTCGAAAACCGCAGCGAAACCATAAAGCGGCGCAATATCTCGCTGCCCATGCCACGGTTCGAGGTGTTTGAACATGAATCGCTCGCGCGGCTTGAACAGCAGATGGAAAGGCTGGGCCGCGAAAGCGATTTTTTGATTTTCGATACACCCGGACGCGACGACAAATATGCGCGCTTTGTCGCTACGCGGGCCAATACCCTGGTCACGCCGATCAACGACAGTTTTGTCGATTTCGACCTGATCGGGCAAGTCGATGCGGAGAATTTCAAGGTCCGCAAGCTAAGTTTTTATGCAGAGCTCATCTGGGAAGCGCGCAAGGAGCGGGCAAAGGCCGACGGCGTGACCATCGACTGGGTTGTGGTTCGCAACCGCCTGCATAATATGGAGGCGCGCAACCAGCAGCGCATGACCGATGCCATTGCCGAATTGTCGAAGCGCGTGGGTTTCCGTTCGGTACCAGGGCTTAACGAACGCGTGATTTATCGCGAGCTGTTCCCATCGGGGCTGACATTGATCGACAAGGGGCATTTGGGCCAGCTTGCCACCGCACATATTGTCGCGCGGCAGGAACTGCGCGAGCTTGTGACCGGGTTGGCGCTTCCCGAACTGCACAACGCGGTGCTCGTCTGATGCCCGTGTTGCTTGGCCTGATCGCGCTGGCGCTTGGCTTGGCGGTGTGGAAGGGCAAATTGCGAGCGCAGCAACTGCCGCCGATATTGGTCGGGCTTGCCGGTGCGTTCATCGTAGCACGCGGAAATCTGTTGCTGGGCGTGGCCGCAATCGGCATCGCGATCAGCTGGTATCGTGGGCTAACCTGGCGGCTGTTCGGCACCAAAGCCAAGCAGAGCGATCAATATGCTATCGATAAAGCGCGGTTCATGCTGGGCGTATCGCGTTTCGATAATGCCGAGTCCATCCGCGCTCGGCATCATGCCCTGATCGTGAAAAATCACCCCGATACCGGAGGCAGCGAAACCCGGGCGAGGGAACTAAATGAGGCGCGAGACCTTTTGCTGCGTGATTTGCAAGACAAGGCGCGCTAACCGGAGCGCGGCATTTTTCAGGAGCTTTGCGTGACCCACAATTTCCATCCGACCTCATTGCGTGAATATGACATCCGCGGGATCATCGACGAAACGCTGGGAGCGGACGACGCTTATGCCATTGGCCGCGGGTTCGGAACGTGCCTGGTTCGGGCTGGCGGAAAAAAGGCCGCGGTCGGTTATGATGGTCGCGTCAGCTCGCCTATGCTCGAAGAAGCCCTGGTGCGCGGGCTGAACGACAGCGGCGTCGATGTCGTGCGTATCGGCATGGGGCCGACGCCGATGCTATATTATGCCGAAGCCGTTCTGGACGACGTTGACGGCGGCATCGAGATAACCGGCAGCCATAATCCAGCCAATTATAATGGCTTCAAGATGGTCCTCATGGGGGCTCCCTTTTTCGGCGCAGATATCCAGTTGCTCGGCAGCATGGCAGCGGCAGGGGACTGGGTAGAGGGCGCCGGCACTTCCGAGTATCTGGATATCCTAGACCAATATGTCGCCCGCGTCGCCGAAGCTGCACCGACCAAGGCGTTCCGCATCGGCTGGGACGCGGGCAATGGTGCGGCTGGACCGGCGATTGAAAAGCTGGTCAAAATGTTGCCGGGTGAGCACCATCTCTTGTTTGTGGATGTGGATGGTCAGTTCCCCAATCATCATCCC